>NZ_JACBZA010000001.1:5923323-6235077 GCF_013408535.1 Actinopolymorpha cephalotaxi | reverse complement strand
CACGTACTGGGCCAAGCTCGCGTACATGAACGACCCCGACCACGTCCTCGGGCAACTGGACGAGGCCCAGAAGAGCCTCTGCGAGGCGATGCAAACAGCCATGTCCGCCATGAACGACGACGAGACAGCCCGCTCACATCGTCGCCGATCCTCGCGAGCCAAGGGCACCAACCACAACTCGACCACTCCTTCAGCCTCAAGCGACAAGGAGTCCCAGTCCCTCAGAACCGAAGAGTCGGGGACGTAGAAGTCACCGCCGCCATTGGCGAACAGCGGCAGCTGGCCCGCCGTCCGCTGGGCGTCGGTCGCGACGGCTTGGGCGCTGCCAGGCAGCCCGACCGGCCCGTACGGCGATATAGCGCGAAACTGGTGCATTGCAGTACGGTCTGCTCCGGCCGCTGACGTTCGCTCGAACCCTGCCGGCTTTGCCGAGCCCGGCTCATGCTTCGGCAACGTTTGCCACGTCTGCATGGTGCGGGAGTGGCACTGAAGACAGGACACAACTTGAGATCGCGTCGGGTGTGGTGGGGATCCGCCTGGATGGCGGGGACAGGCCTGACGGGGGTGCTGGTACTGGTGGGGGCACTGGTACTGGCGGGACACGGTGGTTGGCAACCTCAGCTGCTCGGTCAGACGCCGCAGCTCGTCGAGACGTCACACGCGCCGATCGCGGCCCAGGTGCGATCCGTGGCGTTGACGTCGTCGACCCGCGGAACAGCGGTGGTGCCCCAGCGACGTACCGAACCGTTCAGCATGCTCGGCGTCACCTGGGCGGATCAGGACGCGGCAGTACGCGGCACCATCCAGGTGCGCACCCGTGGCATCTCGACCGGGGCCTGGTCGACCTGGCAGACGCTGAACGCCGACGACGCTGACACCGACGCCGGCTCCGGCGATGTCGGTCGCCATGTGCGCGGCGGTACCGACCCGATCTGGGTCGGACCCTCCGACGGTGTGCAGGTGCGGGCTGTTCCGAACTCTGCCGCCACCACCGGCCGGTCGGCGACAGCGCGGATGCCGCACGGGCTGCGACTGGACATGGTTGGCCCCAGCACCCCTCGCAACCCCGGAGTGAAGCCGGCCGCGTACGTGCTGGCCGATCCCACCCCGACAGATTCACCCACCCCATCCGACACCCCGGCACCGACCATCAGCACCTCGCCCAGCCCCGACCCGACCAGCACACCGACCCCCACCAGCACACCGGCACCAGAGCCCACCCCAACACCGTCCCCGACACCCACCGCTACCAGCGAGCCGACCAACACCCCGACCAGCACACCGACCCCCACCGCCTCACCGACCCCTACACCAACGCCGACCCCGACACCAACGGCGACCGTCCCGCCGGCGCCGCCGTCGACGGTGCCGCAGCCGCCGATCACCAGCCGGGCCGGTTGGAACGCCGATGAGACGCTCAGCCCGGACGATCCGGTCTACCTGCCCGGCGAGATCAACGCTGTCGTGGTGCACCACACCGCCGGCACCAACAGCTACACCTGTTCACAATCGGCAGCGATCGTCCGCGGCATCTACAGCTACGACGTCGAAGGCCGCGGCTACCGCGACATCGGCTACAACTTCCTCATCGACAAGTGCGGGACCATCTTCGAAGGCCGCAAGGGCGGAGTGGACCGGCCGGTCTACGGCGCGCATGCCCGGGGCTGGAACAGCCAGACCGCCGGCATCGCCACCCTCGGCAACTACAACGACGTCGCACCCACCACCTCGATGGTGACCTCGATCGCCCGGCTCGCGGCGTGGAAACTCGGCCAGTACGGCGCCGACCCGGCCGGCACCACCACCATGGTCGCCGGCGACACGAACCTGCACAGCTACTACAGCCGCTACTTCACCAACGGCAGCAGCTACACCTTCCCCCGCATCGTCGGCCACCGCGACGTGAACAACACCGAATGCCCCGGCAGCAACCTGTACGCCGAACTGGCCACCATCCGCAGCTGGGCATCCGGCCCGGTCCAAGGTCTCAAGGTCACCTCGATCAGCGGCACCGGCACGTCAGGGACGACCTACTACACCAAGGGCGCCATCACAGCCCACTGGACCGCCACCACCCCCGTCAGCCTGATCAAGCGGTACGAGCTACTCCTCGACGGCGCGGTCAAGGCCACCGCCGCGGGTGCCGCCACCTCCGCCTCCACCACCGTGCCGGCCGGACGCCATCAATTGCAGGTGCGGGCCGTCCACCAGTCCAACAAGACAGCGACGACGACCGCCGTGACGGTCGTCGGTGACACCACGACGCCGACGTTCACCACCAAACCAGCGCTGTCGCTGCGTACCGGCACCGTCAACACCACCGCCGTACCGGTCAAACTGGCCTGGAAAGCCACCGACAACGCCGTGCTCAAGAACGTCCAACTCACCGCACCCAGCACCGCCACCTTCGCGCCGGCCACCACCGGCTGGAACTTCACCGCCAAGTCCGGGGGCGCCACCACCTGGACGATGAAAGCGAACGACTACGCCGGCAACACCACCACCGCCTCCGTCACCCGCACACCGGTGATCCTGCAGCAGACCGCCGCAACCAGGACAGGAACGTGGACCAGCAAGACGTCCACCAACTACCTCGGCGGCACCTCCTACACCAGTTCCACCAAGGGTTCCAGCCTCACCTGGACCTTCACCGGCCGATCCGCCGCCTGGATCGTCTCCCGCGCCACCGGCTCCGGGCAGGCCTACGTCTACGTCGACGGCATCAAGACCACCACCGTCGACCTCTACTCAAAGGCCACCACGTACCGCAACGCCATCTGGACCAAGACCTGGACCACCAGCGCCACCCACAAGATCAAAATCGTCGTCGTCGGCACAAGCGGCCGACCCGCCATCACCACCGACGGACTCACCTACCTCAAGTGAAGAAAACGTCCCTCAGCAGCGAAGACCGCTCGTGTCCCCACGCTAGTGCTCCGTTGGCTCCTTGCCGGTCGGCTGCGTCCTGTTGCTGTCGCTGTGAGCTCAGTACCACTTGACCTCGAGGAGTAGGCCGTTCTGCACGTAGAACTTGTTCGGTCCCGGTGAGATCGCGGCGAAGCTCGTCGCGTAGTTCGGTCCGACGTCGACCAGTGTGTCCGGATCGATTCTCCGGGTGCGTCCGTTGGTCGCGTAAATCGCGCCGTCGCCCGGGTCGTACTCCATGTTCACTGCCCGCGGCTGGAAGTTCGTCACCACGGACCAGTCGTAGTCGAACTCCTTCACCGATCGGACCAACGCACCGTCGATAGGCGAGATCTCGAACACCGTCCCGTACGTCATCCCGAACAGCCGGCCCTGCCCGTCGAACGTCAGCCCGTTCACGCCCTGCTCGTCCGGAAGCGGCGTCGACCTCCACAACACCCGGCCCGACGAGGCGTCCATCGCGAAGACCTGCCCCGGATGCTTGGAGTTGTCGGAAAGGTTGCAGCAGCCGAGCGAACCGCCGTAGATCACGCCGTCGCGGTATGTCAGCGTCGAAATCTGGTTGGCGCCGTCGACCAGGCCGGAGTTCCAGGTGCGGTGCTCCCCGGTCGCGGGCTCGTACAACGTGACGGCGCCGTTGTCCTGGCTGTTCTTCGGCGACGTGCCGATCGCGACGTACTTGCCCGCGCTGACCACGGTCCAGGGTCGCTCCTGACCGAAGTCCTTGAGCTCGAACAGCTTCTTCGGGTTCGTGTCGCCGAACGGCAGCGCCGGGTCGTACTCCCACACCTGGGCATTCGGGTACACGCCGAAGTACATCTTCCCGTTGTGCGCGGACATCCCCTCGATCTGATGCTTGAAGACGTACTCGGTCCACTTCGTCGTCGCCGGGTCGTACGCCACCAGGCCGCCCTGGAAGTATCCGCCGGCGTAGATCCGGCCGTCCGGGCCCTTCGCCAACGAGCGCGGGGCGGTCGGGGTACCGACAAGCCCCTCGGCGTACTGGAACGTCCCGGTCTTCGTCGCCGGGTCGTAGCGCCACAGGTCACCGCCACCGGTCGCGCCGTAGATCAGCTCGTGACCGACCCGCTTGTCGACCGCCCGCGCGACCCCCTTGCCGGCGCCGAGGCCGCCCTTGTCGGCCTGCTCGGGCCCGCCCTTGAAGCCCGTCTTCGTCATCGTCCCGCTCCGCGGGTCGAACAGGGTCAGCTCGCCGTCGACGAGCAGGTACACCCGTCCCTGATCGTCAGCCTGGGAGATCGTCTGTCCCATGTAACCGGGGATCTCGTACTTCCACTTCAGCGTCTTCAGGTCGAGCACCCAGCCGACCTGTGCGGTCGTCCCGCCGGCGAACAGCAGGTACAGGTAGCCGGCCTCGTCCTCCATCTGGTACGTGTACTTGTCCGTCGGCATCCCCGGCGGCGGCGGGATCTCGACCCGCTTGCCGGTCCTGGGGTCCACCTGGAAGAGCGCGGTCGTCTGCCCGAGGCCGGCGTAGATCTTGCCGCCGTGCGCTTCGACCGACCTTACGTACAAGTACTTCGAGCCCCAGTCGCCGTAGTCGCGGTACTTCCGGGTGGCCGGATCCCAGGAGAACAGCCGGCCGCCTGGCAGCGGAGCGGGGCCGAAGCCCTCGGTCGTGCCGAAGTAGAAGACGCCGCGCTCGTCGGTGTCACCCTCCCAGGTGAAGCTCGTCCGGGGTGACGGACGGCCGAGGTCCTCGACTGCATCCGCCTTCCAGGGAAGTCGATACACGTGGCCGAAGCCGTACGTGCTGACGTACACCGTGCCGCGCTTGTCGATGGACACACCCCACGCGCCCTGGGCGCCGGCGTCGGCGGGGACCTCGCCGGACGGCGTTCCGGGGACGTAGAGGCGCAGCATTCTCATGACCTTCGAGGTCAACGTGTCGATCTCGGCGAGGTAGGCAGGCTTGCCGCTGAAGGCGAGGTACGTGCGCACGGTGCCATCCGGCATCCGGGCGGTCTCGCCGCCCGCCGCCGTCGTCGAGTAGAGCGGAATCGTGCCGCGGTTCCACCACTGCGGCGTGGTCGGTGTGACGGCGGCCGTCACCGACAGACCGGCCACCAGGGCCAGTCCTACGATCAGCAACCGGTGCCAGGGTCGGGTTCGCATGTTCGCGCCCTCCACCTCGGGAGTCTTGTGGTCGTGACCGTAAACACGTGTCGTACGGACGTCAACGGCGATACCCGGATCTGGTGCGGACCTTTTATGGACGCCGAGCGAGGAGGGCCTAGCCTCTCGGTTACGCCCCGTCCGTAACAGGCGGTGTGATGACTTCCATCCGGAACGCCTTGGCCCTCACGGGCCTCACCGTGCTACTCGTCCCAGGCTTGGTCCCCGCCCACCCGTGCGGCCAGCGCGATGGGCGGTCTGCCCGAGGCGAACCCACACACTCCCGGAGTTGGAAGTCCTCGAACGCCCAGTATGAGCTCGAGAAGGCCACCGGCACGCTGCGGACCATCCCGCACGAGTAGGCCAAGCGCAGGCTCGGATTCGCCGAATGACCTACACCCTCGACTGGCGCGAGAACGCCCTCAACAGCCCGGCCGGATACCTCGATGACGACCCGACCGGCGTGCACGACGCACGACCCGTGGGCAGACGCCGCGACGATCACTACGGGAGCATCGTTCCTCCCGTAGTGATGGGCTCGGTCGACGCCGGAGAACGGCCTGCGAGGAGGGCGAGGTGGGAACGTCACTCGTCGGCTCGGTGGTCGCCGCCCCTCCTGTCGCGCTTGGACGAGATGAGAGCGAAGGCAACCCCGCCTGTCCAGGCAAGGAAGCCTGCGCCCATGCCGGCGGCGGCACTGTCCCCAACACCCGGTCCGGTAGCGCCGATGGTCGCGCCGACCACACCTCCGACAATGACGGCAACGAGGGCGAGCCCCCACGCACTCCCGCCCTCCCCGATCTCGCCAAGCCGCTGGCGTAGCGATCGTTGCCGATCGCCCAAGAGCAGAACCTGGCCGCAGATTGCAGTCGCGCCGAGCCACATGATCGGAAGCCAGAACCAGGGCACCGCCCGAATCTACGGGTCACAGCGACAGCACGTCGTCCATACGCCCTGGTGGGGGCATCAGCGCCGCCGTACTGGAAGACCTCGAAGACCGGCTCGCGATCACCCAGTAGCTCGAGAAAGCCAACGGCACCCTTCGGACCGTCCCGCACGAGGAGGCCAAGCGCAGACTTGGGTTCACCGAGTGACCCACACCCTCGACTGGCGCGAGAACGCGCTGAACAGCCTCGCCGGATATCTCGACGATGATCCTGCCGGCGTGGGTGAAGTCTTCACGGTTCTCGATGAGCTCACCGCCAATCCCTACGCGCCCTACGCCACCAAGATCGGGTCGGCACTTCGATAGCGGATCGGGCGCTACCGCATCGTCTACGAGATCGAGGACCACACGTCACCGTGCTCGTAATCCACATCGGCCGCACCACCTGACCGAGCAGGCGCCACACCGGCCGGCTTGTGGTGGGTCCTCAGGGCAGCAGCCGGACGATGTCGTCGTAGTCGTAGCCGGTGCCAGCGTCGCGGATCACTGGCGGCCTGCCCACGCGCGGTCCTGGCGTAGGCCCACTCCGCGGAGAGGATGGGCGTCACGAATACGCAGTCTGCGATCTACCCGGGTATCGCGGGCGGGTGCGTCGACGCGGGACCGAGCCTGGCCAGGCGCCGGTCCTGGGTCAATGGAACAAGCAGCCGATGATCGGATGGTCCAAGGTGGTACTCCGATTCCTAGGACAAGAGGTCCTCTCGTCCGGTCGTGGCGGCCGAGGCAGCGTGGCGACATGACTGAATCCATGTCCTTTCTCGGAGACAAGCCCGTTCACCGCATCGGTTTCGGCGCGATGCAACTCGCCGGCCCCGGGGTGTTCGGGCCACCCAAGGACCGTGACGGAGCGCTCGCGGTCCTGCGGCGTGCGGTGGAGCTCGGCGTCGACCACATCGACACCGCGCAGTTCTACGGACCCGACGTCGTCAACGAGCTGATCCGGGAGGCGCTGCATCCCTACCCTGGCGACTTGCGCCTCGTGACCAAGGTCGGGGCGGTGCGCGACTCGGACGGTGGCTGGATCCGGGCGGCGGAGCCTGATGAGCTCAAGCACCAGGTCCGTGAAAACCTCAAGGCACTCGACGTCGACCGGATCGATCTCGTGAACCTGCGCCGGTTCGAGCGCAGCGAGCCGGACGCCCGCGAGCCAGACCTGGCCGACCAGCTGGGGGCGCTCGCCGAGCTCCGCGAGGCCGGCGACATCGACCTGATCGGGGTCTCCAACGTCACCGCGGAGACCGTGCGTAAGGCAATCGACACGGTTGGGATCGGCGGGGTGCAAAACCCGTTCGGCATCCTCGACCGCAGCGACGAGCCCGTACTGGAGCTGTGCCGCGAGCACGGCGTCTCCTACGTGCCCTTCTTCCCACTCGGCTCCGCCTTCGGAGGTGGCGGGCCCAAAGCACTGGCCGTCGACCCGCACGTGAGCACAGTTGCGGCGAAACACGGCGTCACGCCGAGCCAGGTCGCGTTGGCCTGGGCGCTTGCGCAGTACGACGGCCTGCTGCTCATCCCAGGCACCAGCTCGGTCGCCCACCTGGAGGAGAACATGGCCGTGATCGACATCGAGCTTGAGGCCGAGGACCTGGAAACGCTCGACCGGGTTCGATCCAAGCCGGTCGAGGGGCACTGATCAGCCCACCGAGACGCCCTGGAATCCCGCGAGGATCGCCCTCGTCAGTGCGTCGGCGTCCGGAGTTCCGGGCTCGGCCGTGAACACCACGATCTGCAGGTCGCTGCCGTGAACCGTAAGGACGTCGCAGTCGACGGTCATCCGCCCGACGACCGGGTGGTCGAGAGTCTTGCGCTGGGCACCGCGCACCCTGGCCGGGGTGGTGTCCCACAACTCGGCGAAGCGTGGGCTCTGCTCGCGCAAGTCGGCGACCAGCGAGACGAGGTCCGGGTCGTCGGGCAGCCGGATCAGCGCCGCGTGCAGGTCGGCGACGACGTCGCGCTCCACCATGGAGCGAGTCTGCGGTTCCAGGGTGCCCATACCGGGGACGTCCATGAACGTCCGCCAGGCCCGGTTGCGGCCGCGTCCCTCCAGGTGCGAAACGTCGCCGAACAAGGCGTCCGCCGCCCGATTCTGCACGACCGTCTCCCACGCCGCGTCGATCACCGTCACCGGCGTCTCGCCGAGCCGATCCACGATACGAAGCACGCTCGGGGTGATCTGGCGGACCATCCGCCCGGAGGTGGGCGGGAAGTGCCCGGCCATCCGGTATAGCCGATCTGACTCCTCATGGTCGAGCTGGAGCGCCTGGGCGAGCGCCTGCACCACCTGCGGAGAGGGATTGCGTGCGCGGCCCTGCTCGAGCCGCACCAAGTAGTCCGCCGAAACCCCTGCCAGGGCGGCGACCTCCTCGCGACGGAGGCCGGAGGCTCGCCGCCGTGGCTGGCTGGGCAGGCCGGCGTCGTCGGGCGCCAGGCGGTCACGCCAGGCACGCAGTTGTATTCCGAGCTCCGTGGACGTCATGACTCGATCTAACCGCGCCCACGGTCAGCAGGGACTACCGATAAAGCTTTCGATCTGGACTACCGACGCGGGCATGAAGCGCGGTCTGCCCGCCGAGCCCGGAGGCCAGGGCAGCTATACCGCTGAAGCGGAGGGCATGGGATTCGAACCCATGAAGACAGGTGGGTCCTGCCTTAGCGGTTTCAAGCAATCTCCAACAGCCCCTGCGACCAGCAGATTCACCGCACCGGCCAACCCCTTCGCCGCGTATTCGCCGTGCCATGACCCGACCAGCCGCAGCCCGCCGGACGCCACCGGACTGGCGCTTGACCCCACCGTGCGACCCACCCAGACCGCTACCGTCGCGGCGATGGCGTGCGTACCCCCTCCGGCACCGGCCCTCGCCGGCTCCGACGTCCAGGCTGACGGCGCCAGCCATCGGCGCCGACACGCCGCCGTCGGCACCGGCATCAAGTGTCAGGTAGTGCACACTTGTGTGTCATGAGCCACGGTCTGCCCGAGCCGACACCCGACGCCTCCGCCGAGGTCGTCACCATCACCGACGCACGGACCCGCTTCGGCAGCCTCGTACGACGCGCCGCGCACACCCGCCAACGCGTCATCATCACCGACCACGGCCAAGCCGCGGCCGCGATCATCAGCGCCGCCGAACTGGAAGACCTCGAAGACCGGCTCGCGATCACCCAGTATCAGCTCGAGAAAGCCAACGGCACCCTGCGGACCGTCCCCCACGAGCAGGCCAAGCGCCGGCTCGGGCTCTCGGAGTGACCTACACCCTCGACTGGCGCGAGAACGCGCTGAACAGTCTCGCCGGGTACCTCGACGACGACCCGGCCGGCGTGGGTCAAGTCTTCACCGTGCTCGACGAGCTCACCGCCAACCCCTACCCGCCCTACGTCACCAGGATCGGACCCGCGTTCCGAGTACGGATCGGCCCCTACCGCATCGTCTACGAGATCGAAGACCACACCGTCACCGTGCTCGTAATCCACATCGGCCGCACCACCTGACCAAGCAGGCGCCGCGACGGGCGGGCGGTGGGCCAGCAGTCGTTCGCTCTGGCTGGCACCTTCCGATTCGAGATCGGCGGCGAGCGCCGGATGCCACAGTGCGGGCGTCCGACCGGTTCTCGACAGTAGGACCGGGCGAATGCCCGTCGTACTGGAAGATGGACAGGTCGTTGAGATTCAATCCCAACATGCGCTTGTCGTGGCGGACGATCGTTACGCCGAAAGACTCCACCTGCCGGCCCTCCGCCAGCCACGACCAAGGTCCCACCCGGGCACAGGTCACCAAGACCAGCGAAAGGACCGCAGAGTGAGTTCACCAGCGTCGATCACGGACGAGCCCCCTTGTCTGAGCGGTGAGCAGGTCGCTTCGTGACAGAGCGACGGCTTCCTCGTGGTCGACCGCCTCATCGGACCGGCGACGACGGCCGCACTGCGCACTGCGTACGACGACCTCCTGGCCCGTCAGGACGCCAACCCTTCCGACCGGATGCTCGGAGGCATCACCTGCCAAGTCATGCGGCCGGCGCAGGCACACCCACTCTTCGACCGCAATCCCGCCGTCGACAATGCACTCGTGGTGGCCCAGCAACTTATCGGAACCGATCAGTTGGTACGGACCTTCGACATGTTGATCTACAAGCCGCCCGGGCACCCGCACGTCACACCATGGCATCAGGACTATGCGTACGGCGCCATGCCGTTCGTCGACACCGGCACGCAGATGCACGATCGATCCATCCAGTTCTGGGTGCCCCTGGACGATGTGGATACCCAGACCGGCTGCATGCAGTTCATACCGGGGCGCCACCAGGGTCCGCTCCTCCAGCACTATGTGGCCTCGGGCAGCTCCGAAGACGAGGGAAGGTTGCTCGCCCTCACCGATCCCACCGCTCAGCTCGATCTCTCCCGCGTCGTCGTGGCCGAGATCCCGTCCGGCGGCTGCACCATGCATGCGCCCGGAACCCCACACTTCACCGGTGCGAACCACTCGGCCGACCGACCGCGGCGAAGCTACATCTTCAACATCGGGGTCCGCTCAGCCGAGTAACCCGAGCGATTTACGAGGCGGCCGAAGCGCCACCAGCCGACGCGCTCCCAAAGGTAGAGGCAACCGATGGGGCCAATGACTACACCGTTTCAGCCGTCTTCGGGTGCTGGCTCCATCGGCTTAGCGAGCTACGGCCTGTCTGCTGCGCCGGACGTCAGTCTGCCCTTCGCGCTCCCATCTGGTGTCGCGAGAGGAAACCTGGACATGGACCACGACGTCGTCATCGGCATCGATTCGCATAAGGCCAGCTAGGGCGTGTCTCCCGAATGTCGGCCTTCCGGGCTGCGATGGTTGACCGATGTCGCGTTCAGCCGTGCTGTCCGATGCCCAGTGGGAGCTGATCGAGCCCTTGATGCCGTCCTCGGACGGCAAGCGGGGCAACAGGTTTCGGGACCACCGCAGGATCGTCGAGGGTGTCGTGTACCGGTTCCGGACCGGCATCGCCTGGCGTGACCTGCCGGAGCGGTTCGGGCCGTGGCAGACGGTCTGGAAGCGGCATCGCCGGTTCTGCGGCGACGGCACTTGGGACCGGATCCACACCGCGCTGCTCGCGCACGCCGACGCGGCCGGTGACATCGACTGGTCGGTCAGCGTGGACTCGACGATCAACCGCGCGCACCAGCACGGCACCAACCTGACCAGGCCCGCCACTGGCACAGGGGGAACTGTCGAATCACACGAATCTGCGGATCGAGCCGGCTGACCACGCCATCGGCCGCTCCCGCGGAGGCCTGAGCACGAAGATTCACCACTTGTGCGACGGCAAGGGCCGCCCGCTCGTGCTGCTGCTCGGGCCCGGCCAGGCCAACGACTCGCCGATGTTCGCGAACCTGCTCAAGGCGATTCGCGTACCCAGGCAGGGTCGAGGGCGCCCGCGGACCCGACCCGACGCGGTCCTGGCGGACAAGGCGTACTCCTCCCGCGGCAACCGGGCGCTGCTGCGCTCCCGTGGCATCACCGCGGTGATCGCCGAACCGTCCGACCAGACAGGACACCGCAAACGCAAGGGCTCCAAGGGTGGCCGACCACCGGCGTTCGACGCCGAGGCGTACAAGGGGCGCAACGTCATCGAGCGTTCTTTCAACGTCCTGAAGCAGTGGCGAGGCTTGGCCACCAGGTACGACAAGCTCGCCCTGACCTACCGCGGCGGCGTCGTACTCGGCGCGATCATCACCTGGCTACGCGAACTGGGAGACACGCCCTAGTCCGCAGAACCCCGACCAGCGGCCCGCGTATGGCGATCGTCTGGATCGCCGGGAAGCGGGGCGGCATGGAGCACTGGATCTTCGTGGAGGAGTCCATCGTGATCGGCGGTTTCACCCTGTACTGGATCACACAGAAGGCCGTGGAGGTCTGGGCCGGACCCGCTGACGAACCCACTGAGCGGGTCCTCACGTGACGCCTGCTGCCGGTTGTCGCCCCTTGGGGAAGCGTCGTTGACAACGACCACGGCGGGAGCTTGATTGTGCCCATGACCTATGTGAGTGGTGCGTTCAGCCGGCCGGTCGTCACGGATCCGGACAGCCAGTCCGCCGTCTCCTTCCTCGGTGGCCTCGTCCGGATGCGGGCCACCGCGCCGGACACCGACGGCGCTTTCGCGATCCTGGAGCACGAAGGTGAGCGGGGATACATGTCGCCGCTCCACCTGCACGACGCCGATGAGGAAACCTTCCTAGTACTCGACGGCACCCTGCGCGTGGAGGTCGGTGAGCGGGTCTTAAGCGTCGGTTCGGGCGGCCTGACGCTGCTGCCACGAGGGCTGGCCCACGGCTTCGTCGTCACCTCCCCGCAGGCCCGATTCCTTACTCTGCACACACCGGCGGGCTTCGACCGGTTCGTGGCCGAGGTGGGGGCGTCGCCGCAGGACTCGGCGACCAAGCCGCCACCGGATCCAGCCGAGCTGACCCGGATCGCCGCTCGCCACGGCATCCAGATCGTCGGGCCGCCGCTGCTCCCCTGACCTCCCCGACCCACACTGTGTTTATCGCGGACACCGCCAAGCGCCAGATATAGCGTGGCCGAATGCGGGACATCCTCGAATTTCTCGGTGTCGACGCATCACTTGTTCTGGCGATCCCGGCCAACCACGGCGCCGACGGCAACGCGAACTGGCATGTGTGGCCGAGGTCGGGGGAGCGGTGCGTCCTGCGTCGCTATCACGCCGGAGCGGATGCCGATGACCTGCGCTATGAGAACGTGATTCTGACGTACCTGGGTGCACGGGGCTGGCTCGTACCGGAACCGCTGTGCTCACCGGTCGAATACGACGGCCGCTGGTACGGGCTCACCCGGTTTGTACCGGGGCGGGCTCTGGAGCAGGAGACCCCACTTCAGCAGCGACAGCGGGGCGCGGACCTGGCTCGGTTGCACGTCGCGCTTCGGCCACTGGCTTCACACCTCGGGCAACGATCCGGTTGGCGGCCGCTAAGGCACGGGCTCCCTGTCATGGCCCCGGTCGACTGGGACGCTGGGCTCGACGAACTCTCCGACCGTTTTCCGCGGTTGGCCGCCTGGGCGAGGGCCGCTGCTGCCTCGGTCGCGAACCAGTTCGTCACGCTCGGTGCTGCGGACCTGCCGCTCACCGTGATTCACGGCGACTTCATGGGCGACCAGAACGTGCACTACGACGGGGACCGGCTCGTCGGTGTCATCGACTTCGCGGTCACCCATCTGGGCAGCCGGCCGTACGAACTCATTGCTGCGCGGTCCTAGCGGGCACCCGGCCTTCTTCCTGGCTATGCGGACGAGCTGCGCCAGCAAGGCTGGCCGTTGAGTGAGATCGAAGTAGCGGCTCTCGTACCGGTCCGGCGCGCCTTTCGGCTGGCCCTTGTCGGCTGGCATCTTCTTGGTGGGATGGAGACCGGGTTCTTCGACCCGACCGCTATCGAGTCCTGCCTGGCCGGCACCGGGATCGACCCATCGGGAACGGCGACTGCGCCTCGGTGAGCCCGATGGCGGAGCCGACATTCAGAACGGTGGTAGGTCATCGTCTGCCGTTCGCCCGGGTCAAGTCCATTGGCGTGGTGTAGCGGTCGTGTCGCGTGATCTCTTCGTGGGTTAGGCGCTGAGCGCCTTGAGGTCGGTGTCGGTCACCTCCTCGGAGACGATGTCGTTGCGGGCTTTGGCGAGGAGGTCCAGGCCGAGGTAGCGGCGGCCTTCGATCCACTCGTCGTGTTGTTCGGCGAGGACGGCTCCGACGAGGCGGATGAGTGAGTTGCGGTCGGGGAAGATCCCGACGACGTCGGTGCGCCGTCGGATCTCCCGGTTGAGGCGTTCTTGGGGGTTGTTGGACCAGATCTGTCGCCACAGCTGCTTGGGGAAGCCGGTGAACGCCAGCACGTCGGGCCGTGCGGCCTCGAGGTGGTCGGCGACCTTGGGCAGCTTGTCGGTCAGGGCGTCCAGGACGCGGTTGAACTGGTCGTGCACCGCGGCGGCGTCGGGCTGGTCATAGACCGAGTGCAGCAGCGTCCGCACCCACGGCCAAGACGCCTTCGGTGTCACGGCCATGAGGTTCGCGGCGTAGTGGGTGCGGCACCGCTGCCAGGCCGCGCCGGGCAGGGTCGCCCCGATCGCTGTGACCAGGCCGGCGTGGGCATCAGAGGTCACCAGCCCGACACCGGACAGGCCGCGGGCGACCAGCCCACGCAGGAACCCCAGCCAGCCGGTACCGTCTTCGGCGGAGGTGACGTCGACGCCGAGGATCTCCCGGTGTCCGTCGGCGTTGACACCGGTCGCGACGAGGGCGTGCACCCCGACGACCCGGCCACCCTCACGGACCTTCAGCACCAGGGCGTCCATCGCGACGAACGCGTAGGGGCCGGCGTCCAAGGGCCGGGTGCGGAACGCCTCCACCTGCTCGTCCAGCTCCGCAGCCATCACGCTGACCTGGGACTTCGACAGGCGGGTGATGCCGAGCTGTTCGACAAGTTTCTCCATCCGCCTCGTCGACACCCCGAGCAGGTAACAGGTCGCCACCACCGACGTCAGGGCCCGTTCGGCCCGGCGGCGCCGTTCCAGCAGCCAGTCCGGGAAGTACGAACCCGAGCGGAGCTTGGGGATGCCCACGTCGATCGTGCCGGTGCGGGTGTCGAAGTCACGGTGACGGTAGCCGTTACGGGAGTTCGTCCGGTCCGGGCTGGCCACCCCGTACGGGGCGCCGCAGACCGCATCGGCTTCCGCGCCCATCAGCGCGTCGATGAACGTGGACAACAACTCGCGCAGCAGGTCCGGCGACGCAGCAGCCAGCTGTTCGTGCAGGAACCGGTCAGGGGTCATACTGGGCTTGGCGGTCATCGCGAAGGTCTCCTTGAGCTTGAGCGGGAACTCAGTTCGAAGGATCACGCGATGACCGCCCTACGCGTCTACGACACGCCCATCAACAAGGCGCTGCGGTACACCACTCTGCTCAGTGTCAAGGTGACGTGCAGGGCTCGGCTGGCTCGCTCCACCACTCTGTGCCGTTGGTGGCCATGTCCAGTTGTGCGGCCGTCCGGGTCCTGCTGGACCGGCCGGCGTGGCTTGATAGGAGCGTGGCGTCGCCCCAACTGAGCTGTGCCCACCGGCCGGTCCTGTCACCCATCACCGAATGAAGAGAACGGGAGACAGGTTCCATGGTCGTACTCGGAATCGATGCTCACAAGCGCAGCCACACCGTCGTCGCGGTCGACGACCTCGGTCGTAAGCTCGGCCAACGCACGACTGGAACAACCACCGACGATCACCTGGCCATGCTGACGTGGGCAGAGCAGTTCGGCGACGAGAGGATGTGGGCGGTCGAGGACTGTCGCCACCTGTCCCGACGCCTCGAACGAGACCTGCTCGGTGCAGGGGAACGCATCGTGCGCGTCCCTCCCAAGCTGATGGCTCATGTCCGCGACAGCGCCCGCAGCTACGGTAAGTCCGACCCGATCGACGCATTGGCGGTTGCGCGAGCGGCCCTACGCGAGCCGAACCTGCCGACCGCGCGTCTGGACGGGCCTGCACGCGAAGTCAGGCTGCTGTTAAGCCACCGCGACGACATGGTCGCCGAACGGACCCGTGTGATCAACCGCCTTCGCTGGCACCTCCACGAGATCGACCCGTCCTGGCAGCTCCCGCCCCGCACTTTGTGGAGGCCGAAGAACCTTGCCGGCGTCACCGCTCGCCTGATCGGCATCGATGGGCTGGTGGCCCGACTTGCCCGAGACCTCGTGGACCGCTGCCGCGACCTCACCGCGCAGATCCGTGCGCTCGACCGTGAACTCGAACCGCTGGTATCCCGCCTGGCGCCGAACCTGCTTGAGCTGCCCGGGTGCGCGATCCTGACCGCCGCAAAGATCATCGGAGAGACCGCCGACGTCACACGGTTCCGCTCCCGGCACGCCTTCGCACGCCACAACGGGACCGCCCCCGTCCCGGTCTGGTCCGGCAACCACGAACGGCATCGGCTATCCCGCATCGGCAACCGACAACTCAATGCCGCTCTGCACCGCATCGCAATCACCCAGGCCCACTACCACCCACAGGCACGAGAGTTTCTCCAACGACGACGGACTCAAGGCGATACCAAGACAGAGTCGATCCGTGCCCTCAAACGACGACTCTCCGACGTCGTCTACCGTGCCCTGCAAGCCGACGCCAACATCAACCACGACCCGGCCGTGACGGCCGCCGCTTGACATAGGAGCAACTGGACGCCACTTTCGCCCGCTATCGCCGCCACTAGCCACCACTCCGCCACGCGCTGGAAACCCGAGCCTGCCAGCGCTTCGCGGAAACTGACCCCGTGCGGGCGATGTCGGCTTCCAGCCACACCTTGGTGGCCCCGAAGTCCAGGTGGCGCCAGCGGCGGCTGGACAGGTCATAGCGGGACCGGGTCGAGTACCCGCACCCACACCGGTAGCGGCGGCCCCCCGGCGGCGAAGACCAACAACGAGGCCATCGGTGGTGAAGTCCACCGAGCACACCGATGCCCCGGGCAGGCCCAGAATGCGGTTGAATACCGCGGTGATGCGCACGTGCGTTGCTCCAGACGGTTAAGGATTCGACACCCAGAACCTAAGGGCAACCACGTGCGCGTCTCTTCACGCCCCGCCCCACACCCCAACCCCACCAAACACCTCTCCCGGCCCGGCGAAGAACCCACACCAAGCCGAGGAGAGTGTCAGGCGTTCGATTTAGAAGAGGGGGTGTGGGGCAACAGCGCAGATACGGCCAACAGGAAGTCGACGGGTACGAAGTGCCGACCGGGCGGCGGCGCCAGCAGCTCAAGGAAGTCGTTGACGCCATCAACGACCATGTACGCCAGACGCCAGGCGGCGGGATCTACTCCGGCGACGGCAGCTGGCGGGCACCCGCCGGCGACAAGCTCATGGCGCCCACGCTCGAAGGACCGGACCGGGTACGCCGCTGTGAAACGCGTCGACGGCGCGGACACCATCCTCGCCGCCCACCCCACCGCGAACGCGTAGACATCCAGGACCGGCTGTACCGGTCCCGCCACTACGCATCCCCCCGCATGCTCACCTGCCACCGCATCGCCGAAATCCTCTACGCCGGCATCTGCGCCGGACACATCGAACCCGTCCCCGCCGCACGCGTCGACGGCTCTGTGGACCTGGTGCTCCACGCCACGGAACGAGGACGACTCCACCCCCGCATGCTCGCCGCCTACGGACAAGGCCTGGCCTGTTCGCCGAGCTCGAGATCGTCGGCGGCCCCACCACCCCGACACGCGAGATCTACGGGCGCATGTGGGGCCACACGATCATCCCCACCGTCGAGGAGGGCCTGGCGCGATTCAACGACGGCTGGGCCGCGCTCAAGGAAGCGCTCAAGAACACCACCGACGAAATGCTCGAGCGGGACTACCCGGGCCATCCGTGGGGGCGCGGCGACCACGCCCTCGCGGCGATGCTCAATGAGGTGAGCCACCACGGCACGCAGATCTGCATGGTGCGCGACATCTACGCCAACCGTTATGGCAGGACCCGTCAACGCTGAAGCGGCCGCGGACGCCAAACGATCTACGGCGAGTACGCGACTGTTTAGCTGGCAGGCCCGAATCAGCGTCTCCCCATCCCTGGACGCCGCCGCCGGGATCCCCCACAGCTCACGATCCGCCATGCTCTCCATGAGCACGTGGCCCCCGACCACCCAGATACCCGCCGCGCGAAGCCGGGTCGGGACTGACACAGCTTCCTCGTCGATCATCGAACCTCCCCCGCTGCCACCCTCCCCTGCCCGCGGGTGACCCGAAGACGTGGGTGTTCAACGGCCCGGGACCAGGAACCCAAGCTCTCCATACAAGCGCGCCGATGTGATCACGCCGTCTGCCACGTCGTAGGCGAGGCACCACGCTATTCGATCGGCGCCGGTACCGCGCGGATCGGCGCAGTACCCCTCAATGTACGCAATCCCATCTGCATACACGATCCGACTTTCTCCGTCGGGCATGTTGTTGTGCAACTCCGTGATGTAGTCCCGGACCTCGCTCGGGCCGACGATCGTCGTCGCGCCGTCGAATGTCGTCCAGCTCACAACGTCAGCGTAGAAGGTCGAAAAATCCTCACCACGGCCCATGACTTCGAAATAGCGCTCGATAACGGCCTGTGTATCCGCGGCATTCATGTGCGGGTATCCTTCCTCACGGTTTCTACAAAGCCCGGACCTCAACTTCTCGGCGGCCTATCGCTTCGGTGCGGGTCAAAACGCATCATGGACGCTGAGTGCGGCGCCGAAGGCGCCGTCTGGCTCGAGGGGGCCTTTGACTTCGGTGGTGCCGGCTGAGATGGCCTTGTTGAACAGCGGCCAGTCGGCGAAATCACGCGGGTACACGCCGCCCCGGAAGTCGTGGAAGACACCGGCATGGCGGACGCCGGAGACTGTCTCGCCGGGTGCCCCGACGAGAAGGTCCTCCGCATTCGCGATGTTGGCTCCGTTCCTCAGGTTCACGGTGGCGAAGGAGGCGCCGAACTTGTCGCCGGTCTCTGCGGCTCCCGGCACCCCGGGGGTGTCCTGGCTGAGGAGTACTTCTGCGTTTCCGGTGCTGGGGCCGGTGTTGGTGGGGGGACCGTAGAAGATCTGGACGGCCCCGGCCGCCGGCACACAACCGACGCGGTCGCCGGGAACACCGACAACGACGTCCTCCTCCCACACCCTCCCGTCCCCCGACGCCCACAGTCCCCCCACTGCGACAGTGGCGCCAAATTGGTCCCCGGCCTCGGCAGTTCCGGTTACACCCGCGGTGTTCTGCGACCAGTACTGATTCCCCGCGGATGTGAGTTCTCCGGACTCCGATCCGAACAGGATCGCGATGGCCCCGCTCCGGTTGTTCTCCCCCGGGATCCCGACCACCAGGTCCTCGCGGCCGTCCAGGGTGACATTCCCAGCATCGACGGCTGTGCCGAAGCCGTCATTAGGTTCGGCAGCTCCGACGATGCCAGCGCTGTTCTGGGACCAGAACCTCGACCCGGCACCGGTGATAGCCGCATCTTGGTTGCCCGGCACCACGACCACACCACCGGAGCTCGAGTTCTCCCCGGGGACCCCGATTGCCAGGGAAGGGTATTCCCCGACCCAGACCACGGTCAGGCTGGCACCGAACCGGTCCGACGCCTCCGAAGCCCCCGGGATCAGCGGAGACGACTGGGCCAGCCGCACCGCATGGATGGGTCCCGCATTCAACCCTGTGATGCTGCCGTAGATGACGAACACCGCCCCCGCGGCGACACCACCGTCCACATCGCCGGGCGCGCCGATGACCAGATCGGCGAAGCCGTCGAGGTTGAGGTCACGGACCGCCAGCGCCGCACCGAACCGTTCCCCCGCGGTGCGCGGACCAGGAATCGAGGCGGTTCCCTCGACCAGCATCTTGTTCCCGGTGGTGACGAGAAGCCCCGTGCCGTTGGCACCGTAGAACAGGTTGACCGCACCAGCGGAACCGTCCTCGCCCGGGACACCCACCGCGGCATCGACACAGCCGTCACCGTCGAAATCGCCGGTGACCACCGCCGCCCCGAACCGGTCGTTCGGCTCCGACCCGCCGGCGACTCCGGGCGTGTCTTGGCTGATCCACTGGTCCTCGTACCTGCCGGCGGAGTCACCAGCGGTGAGCCCGTTGTTCGAGCCGTGGAAGACATGGATCGCACCCGCGGCGTGGTTCTCCCCAGGCGCCCCAACCGCGAGGTCTCCGTACCCATCCCCGTTCATGTCCTCCCACGGCAACTCCGTGGCCAGACACGCCGACACCGCCGCGTCGGCTCTCCCTACACCCACCGCCGAAGACGCAGCTCCGAACGCAAGTGAGGCGGCGAGGGCAAGGAGCCCCACGGCAGGAAACGCACGCATCAGATCTCCCCTCCGGCCAAGGGCGCGTGGAAGGACGCACGTGATCAACCAAGCATGCGCTCCCTCCCTCCACGATGAACCCATTTCGCCATAAGTAGGTGAGCACCGTTTGCAGAGTCTCCGGTGGCCTAAAGCCGCCCCAGGTGATTGTGTTCACAACCGCCGCCGAGCCCGCTGGCGTCAGGCGGCACGCGCCGCGACAGATGCATGGCATGACAACCTGAGCGTCGCGGTCCGGGAGTTGATCAGTTTCGATGACGACCTGAGCATCTGCGGACCATCATGTGATCTTGTGACGGACGACCGGATGGGACAGACGGGCGAGCGCCGCGGGTTCAGGGTCCGAGCAGCGAGGTTGGAAGACGTGCTGGCGATGAGTCGGGTGTTCGTCGACACGTTCCGCACCGCCCACCGCGGTCAGGTCCCCGAGCACCTTCTGCTGAAGCGCACGTACGAGTCGTCTGCACGGGGGTGGGAACGGACGTTGCGTGAGATCGCCGAGGCCGAGGACCCGCAAGAGTACGTCTGCGTCGCCGAGGACACGGCCGGCGAGATCGTCGGCATCGCCATGGGCGGGCCGCCGGCAGACTGGCCCTTCGACGACGCGAACCGTGCCGCCCACCCGACCGGCGAGTGCTACGCCCTGTACGTGGACACCAGCCGACAACGCTGTGGGATCGGGCGGGCGTTGGTCGCAGACCTGGCCGCGTTCCTCGTTTCGCGTGGACGACGGCGACTGTCGATCGGGGTACTCGCCGTCAACGCACGCGCCCGCGCCTTCTACGAAGGAATCGGCGGCACCCTGCTCGGCCAGCGACACTTCGACGACCACGGCGTGCTCCTCGACGAGGTTGTCTACATCTGGGACGACGCCGCCTGCCTGACGCACGTCGAACCTGCCGGCATCACAGAGTCAGAACCCGTCAGGCGCGTCTGACGACGGGTTGGCGCCACAGCCGGATGGCGCCCCTCTACCGCGATCAGTGCGGTCGGGCAGCATCAGCCCTGCTACCGCTTCCCCAACGGTGACCACATGGCCGCCGCGGCCGGCCTGGCGCCGGCAATTGAGGTCAGGGAAGGTGCGCTACCTGCGCCGGGCGGCTGGCGGCAACCGCAGACTAAAGCGCATCTTCCATCAGTCCGCGTTCTGCGCCTTGACCAGTGATCCCGCGAGCAAGACCTTCTAGGCCCGTAACGCAAGGAGGGAAGGGCCCACCAGCAGGCTGTCATCGCTCTGGCCAGACGACGCATCAACGTCCTCCACGCAATGCTCCGAGCCACCAGTTCTACGATCCTGGTTGCTCCGCCGCGGCGTGACGATGCCGTGCACCAGGGCGGATGCGAGAGCCGACCCACCAGGCGAACCGTCATGCGGCGTGAGTTATGGCCGGCCTGGGTTGCCAAGCGCGGCGCCGAAGGCGCCGTCTGGTTCGAGGGGCCCTTCGACATCGAACCCGCGGGTTGAGACGGCCTGGCCGAAGCCGGTCTGGATGACGCCGGCGTGGGGGACGCCGGCGACTGTCTCGCCTGGTGCCCCGATGAGAAGTTCCGCCGCTCCAGGCCCACCCATATTCACCATGGCGAGGGAGGCGCCGAACTTGTCGCCGGTCTCTGCGACTCCCGGCATTTTCCACTCGCCGAACGACGAAGTGTCCTGGCTGAGGAGCTCCTCGGCGTCCCCGGCGGCACTGGGTCCAGTAGTTTGGCCCCAGAAGATTTGAATCGCCCCTGCCGCCGGCACGCCGCTTACGCGATCACGGGGGACACCGACGACCACTTCCTCGGCGGCCGTGCGGCCGATGTCCCCGACCACAACGGTGACGCCGAATTGGTCTCCGGCCTCGGCAGTTCCGGTGACTCCAGCGGTGTTCTGGGACCAGAACTCATCCCTCGCGGATGTGAGTCCGGTCGCGGAGCCGAACAGGATCGCGATCGCCCCGCTGCCGTTCTCGCCCGGAACCCCGACCACCAGGTCCTCACGGCCGTCAGGGGTGACAGCGCCAGCACCGAGGGCGGTGCCGAAGCGGTCGTTGGGTTCGGCCGCTCCGATGATGCCGGCGCTGTTCTGGGACCAGACCTTCGACCCGGCACCGGTGAGTGCAGCACCGCGGCCGCCCGGTACGACGGCCACACTGCCGGAGTTGGAGTCCTCCCCGGGGACTCCGATCGCGAGGTCGTCGATCCCATCACCGGCGAAGTCGCCCACGGTCAGGCTGGCACCGAACCGGTCTGAGGCCTCCGATGCCCCCGGGATGAGCGGCGACGACTGGGCCAGCCGCACCGCATGAGTCGGTCCCGCGTTCAGCCCGGCGGCGTTGCCGTAGACGACGAACACCGCACCCGCGGCGCCGCCCTCACCGGGTGCGCCGATAGCCAGGTCGGTGATGCCGTCGTCGTTGAGGTCACCGATCGCCAGCCCCGAACCGAAACGCTCCCCGGTATGCCGCGGTCCTGGGATTGAGGCGGTCCCTTCGAGGAGCATCTTGTTCCCGGTGGTGCCGAGAAGCCCATCGCCGTTGAAACCGTAGAACACGTTGACCGCGCCCGCATTGCCGTCCTCGCCGGGGACACCGACCGCGGCGTCGGCGCAGTGGTCACCGTTGAAGTCGCCGGTGACGACGGCCGCCCCGAACCGGTCGTTCGGCTCCGACCCGCCGGCAACTCCGGGCGTGTCCTGGCGGATCCACTGGTCCTCGTTGTCGCCCTCGTCGTTGGGCCCGACGGCGAGTCCCATGTAGGAGCCGTGGAAGACATGGATCGCGCCCGCGGCGTGGTTTTCTCCTGGTGCGCCGACGACGGCGTCTCCGTAGTCTGGCTCAGGCCAGATGTTGGGAGGTTGGCTGCCGTCACCGTTCATGTCCTGGTTCGGCAAGTCGGGGGCACACGTCCTCACCGCCGCGTCGGCTCTTCCTCCACCTACAGCCGAAGACGTAGCCCCGAACGTGAGGGAAGCGATGAGGGCGAGCAGCCCTACGGCAGGAAACGCACGCATGAGGTCTCCTACGGACGACGGCGCGTGGCAGGACGCGCGTTGGTCAACCAAGCATGCGCTCCCGCGACGCCAGACGAGCCCATTTCCCGACAAGTCGTTGCAGCCACTCAGCGACCCTTCACCCAGGACAGCACCAGGTCAAACACGGGAAAGGCGAGCGAAGAGCCGCCGTTCTACCGGTCGTCTCTCGTTGTAGTCCTGACTGAGGCCGCTCAGCTAATCCACACCTGAGTAGTCGGAGTTGTTCCACTACTCACGGAGGGACGTCAACACTCGACCTGACGAGCCCCATCGGGCTGCACCCCGCGCTGATAAACAGCCGAGTTCGTGGCGTGGGACCGCAGTCTGGCATCACCCTGAGGTTCCTCGTTGTGCGTATCACCGGGCCGATCGTGCCAATGCGCCAAGGGCATCGAGCGGTTACCTCCACCCGGTTGGGCGGGTGGCGTTACGAGCCGAAGTTCGACGGGTTACCGTGCGCTGGCCACAATCGGCGACGACGCGTCGGTGTCGGTGTATGCACGCCGCGGCACACCCCTAGGCCCGGCGTTCCCGGAGATCGTGGGCTCGTTGTACGTGAGCGATCGCGACCCGACCACGTGGCGCTCGCGGCGCCGGATGAACGTGCCCCGTCCCCCGCGACGGCGCCGTCGGACACAGCGAGGACGACCCCCGGCTCGGTACGAAGCCGTTCGGCCGCGGCGTCTCCTTCCGCGCCGCCGCTGGCATTTAGTCTCCGGTAGCCCTGGCGCAGGCGCCTGCACGCAGGCCGGGATCGGAGCGTCGAGGGTTGAAGATCGCGACGGCGACAGGCGCCATTAGACGTCCGCAGCGCAAGCCGGAGACTGGTGCGGCGATGAGGACAGTTGTGGAAACGGCTACGCCTACCCCTCAACTCGCCGTCGAGCAGCTGGCTTGACCTCAACGTGTGAAAGCTGCCGCAGAATCCGCCCAATACGCGCAACCGCGACCTGCGGACGTCTGCACAGGTCAGCCGGCCCTGTGCACTTGGGGCGACGCAGCCGCAGAACGTCGCACTAACCGCCGCACAAATGCCCGAGGTCGCCCACCTTCCTTGCCCTCAGCATCTCCGCTCGGCTGGGCCGGGCGTGCCCACGACAACGGATTGGCAGGCTCTACTCTTTGGCTCACACTGACTGGTTTGGCTCTGGGGGAAGCGTGCGGAAGCTGCTGTTGATTGGATTGGCTCTCGTGGTCGTCGCCGGGTTCGGGGTCTGCGGATGGCAGCTGCAGCAGGCGCGCGAGCGAGAAGCCGCGCTGACCAAGCGCATCGACGCGCTGGAAAGGTCCGCGGGCACGAGCCAGGACGGAACCAAGGCGATAGCCAAGCTCCTGATTGGTGTCTCCTCCCGCACCGGCAGCCTCGCGAACGAGGTCTCAGACCTCCAGCAGGCCACCTTCGACGGCCAGGTCAGCACATACGGCCCATCACTTGACTCCCGACTCACCGCACTCGAGGCCCAGGATGAGCGGTACACCCCAGTCACGGACAACACAGCGCAAGTCACCCAGTTGCAGATGCGTCTCGATCGCCTCTGCAATGCAGTCCGGTTCAACAGTCCTTCCGCCACCTGCTGACACGGTCGAGATCAGCGCGGCTTGCCGCCGAACTTTGGCCAAGCACACACGAGCCACACTGACCCGCAGCATATGATCAACAGCCAGGTCGGAACGGTGTCTCCGCAGGTCAGGGCAGCTTTGCAGGTGGAGCGGAGGGCATGGGATTCGAACCCATGAAGACAGGTGGGTCCTGCCTTAGCGGTTTTCAAGCAATCTCCAACGACCCGTCTGACCAGCAGGTTCGCCGCCCCGGCCAACACTTCGCCGCGTATCCGCCGCGCCATGAACCGAGCAACCAGAGCCCGCCGGCCACCACCGGACTGACGCCCGTGCCGCCAGGCGACTCAGTCGAACCGCTGCCCGAGCCGACACCCATTGACCCGCCGATGTTGTCGCCATCACCGATGCGAGAAGCGGTTTCGGCAGCCTCGTGCGACGCGCCGCGCACACCCGGCAACGAGTCATCGTCGCGGTCGTCCGTGACGTGACGGCGGCTGCGAGTCGCCAATGTCGAACCGGGCTTGGCGTAGGTCGTGCAGCGGCCTATAGACAGTTTGTAGAGCCGACCCGCTGAAACGGCGTCGCTGCGCCATTGGCGTACACGCAGAACCTTGCACCGGAGTATGACTGGCTTGTCTCCGCGGACAGAAGGCTCGTCTGCCCAGAGCCCACCTCGAGCCATGCCTGCTCGGCGTCGGCGTCTGCGGTGCGGACGTGGAAGGAGTACCGATCGAGAGTTCCTGAAATGCGCATTTCCAAGCCCGCGCTCGCGGGCGCGGGCATGGACGTCACCTGGCGCATGTCTCCGACCTGTCGTGTGAGGCGGAGCCAGCTACCGTCCCGGCCAGTGTGGACCGTCAGCAAGTAGTAGTGCCCGGATGATGCGTAGACGGCGATGCCGGCGTGGGCCGGGTACGCCGGAAGCGCGTCGAGGGTCGCATGAAAGGTGGCGGTGGGCTCTTGCTGCGAGAGGAAGGCAGCCGCGACCGGTCCGTCCTGGCTCAGCGTGCGGGGACTCGCGGGTAGAGCGATGCGCATGTCCTCGGGGGATGCTGCGTTGATGTCTAGGCCGTCGAGCGGTGCTTCTCGGGTGCACCATCCGGAGGTCCACGGAGTGTGCTGCTTGGGCCACTCTCCCCGGGGCGCGGGAAGGGGCTGGCGCAACTGGTGCTCGAGTTCGACGGTGCCACGCTCGCCGATCTGCGGCCAGCCGTCCTCCGACCAGGTGACCGGAGCCAGGAAGACTTCGCGGCCGAGGTGGTGCCAGGGTTTCGGCCCGTGGTGCCGGGTGCCGAGGAAGAGCGCCCACCAGTTGCCCTTCACGTCGTCGACGAGTTCGGCGTGTCCGGTGCTCTGGATCGGGTGGCCGACGCGGTGTCGGTGGGTGAGAACAGGGTTGTGCTCGTAACCGACGAATGGGCCCCATGGCGACGTTGCCCGCGCCACTGTCACCATGTGGCCCTTCCACGTTCCGCCCTCGGCGGCCAGCAGGTACCACCATTGTCCGATGCGGTAGATGTGTGGGCCCTCGATGTCGTTGGAGCAGTACCCCGCCTCGTGTGGGGTGATGGGAACGGTGGGCGTGAGGAGATTTCCGCTGTCCACGTCGAGTTCGGCCTGTACGACTGGTCCTGACCCCTCCTTGCCCGCGACGACCGTGCGTCGGGTGTAGAGGACACTCTCGCCATCGAAGTTGAGTGAGGGGTCGAATGCGTCGGCGTCGATCCACGTGGCGTCAGACCACGGGCCGGCAGGGTCGTCTGCGGTGAGTAGGAAGTTTCCCTGGCCGGGAGCGACGTTGGTGCAGGTGAGGTAGAACCGGCCGGAGTGGTGTCGCAGCGTCGGCGCGTAGAGGCGAAGAGGGCCGGGCCGACGGTCGCGACGGTACTGAGCAGGGCGCGTGACGGCGTGTCCGATCACCGTCCAGTGGACGAGGTCGGTGGAGTGGCGTATGGGAATTCCGGGCCAGAACTCCAGAGTGGAGGTGGCCAGGAAGTAGTCCCCGCCGACTCTGCAGGCCGAAGGGTCCGGTGAGAGGCCGCGCACGACCGGGTTGGGTGCGGTTTCGAAACTTGCCGGGACCGGAACGGCCGCGGTCGAGTCCGGCGGCGCCTCGCGCCCGGCGCGGTCATTCATGGTCGGCCTCCTTGCCGTTGGGAGGTCCAGTGGTTGAGACCGCGTGGCCGTCCACCACGACCGCGGCCTGAGAGGGATGAGCGCCGCCACCGGCGAAGTCGCTGATGTGGAGGTCCGAAACCTCCACCACGGTGAGAGCGGCGCCGAGATCGGTGTCACGAACGTGCGTCGGCTGCGCCCACACCACCTCACAGTCTCGGATGCGGACGTCTGATACTCGCTCGAGGTGGATCCCGCTCGTGTCGTGGGGCACGACATCGTTCGCCGGGTGGGGGCGCAGGTCCCAGTGACCACCGGGGTGCCCGCTCCACCGGTCGATCTCGACCCGAACCCCTTCGAGCACGACGCCTGAGACGCAACCCGGCTCCTCCGCGCGGACGAGAACGCCGTTCTCGCTGCGGGCGAGAATGTTCCGGAACCGGATGTTGCGTGCCGTGCCGCCGCTTCCCCGCCATGGGTAGCTGGCGACGTAGATCGGCTCACCGTGTCCCCACCACCGCGTGTCGAAGAACCGCGTCTCGACGATGATGTCGCTGAACATCACGTTGGACACGCCTCCAGGTTCGGAGAGTTGCAGGGCAAGTCCCCGATTACTGGCGGAGATGACGCAGGCCGTGACCACGCAGTTGCGGATCGGCGACGCTATCTCGGAGCCGACGCACACCCCGCTGGATTTGCTTGTGATCGTGCAGCCGGAGACGGTGATGTCGCGGCATTCTCCGTATTCCCGCGACTCCAAGCAGGTCTTGAGGCAGATTCCGTCGTCGGCCGTCGAGATGTGGCAATCACTGACCCTGACCCCCTGGCAGGTGTCAATGTCGATGCCGTCGCAGTTCGGCAACTTCAGGTCGTTGGCGATGGTGATCGCATGAACGGTGACGTCTCGGCAACCTGACAGACGGAGGGTCCAGTAGGCGGCGTCGCGGATCTCGACGTCCGTGATTCGCACCCGTTCGCAGTTCGTGAGGTAGATGGTGAACGGCCGGAGGGGCGCCATGGTGTAGATCGGTCCGAGGTCTGCGAGCACGTAGTGGCGTCCACCCCCGTCGATCGTGCCGGTACCAGTGATGGATACCTGGCGACAGCCCTCTGCACTGATGAAGACCGGGCTGGGGTCCGCTCTCCCCGGCTGGTTGTCGCTGAGGGCTCCCGTACGACGCCGGACGGAGTAGGCAGCCTCGTCGGGATGGGCGGCCAGGACGGCACCGGGTTCCAGGTGCAGCTCGACATGGGAACGCAGCTGGATGCTGCCGCTAAGGAAGGTTCTGCCAGCAGGGATCACGACGCGCCCGCCGCCGCGGCCGTGGCACGCGTCGATCGCCGCCTGGATGGCGGTGGCGTCGTTGACTGTCCCGTCCCCAACGGCACCGAAGTCGGTGACGGTGACCGTTCCGGTCCGTCCTGTAGGCGAGGCGCCGACGGAGCTCATGACGACGCCGGCGCAGGTCGACGGCGCGCGCTCTCACGTACCGAGTGCGGGGTGAGGTGTCGCTGCAGCACCAGCGCGGCGGCGCCCAAGGCCGCGGCCTCAGGCCCGATGTGTGACATCTTCACCTGCACCGGATGGATCGAACGCATGAACGCACCGCGGTCGAGGGTGTCCTGGATCACGCGTGCGTAGAGGGCCCCTGCGTCGGAGAATCCCGGTCCGGACAAGTAGACCTCGTCGAGGTCGAGGATGTTGGCCAGCGTGGTCACAGCCGCGCCGAGGTAGGACGCAGCGTTGGCGATGAGCTGGTGGCTGGATCCGTGTCCTCTGGCTGCGGCCCGAACGAGACGGCGGAAGTCGCCTTGCACCTCGTCCGCCTCGAGGGTCAGCCCGAGGTGCTTCACCAGGTCGGGGTCCCGGCCTGCTTTGGTGACAACCGCGTCGGGGCTGGCGTACAGCCCGACACAGCCCCGCGACCCGCACGGGCAAGGTGGGCCGTTGACGTCCAGGATGATGTGCCCGATCTCCCCCGCGTTCGAGGAGACACCGTGGAATATCCGCCCTTCGGTCAGGATGCCGCATCCAATGCCACCCGCCATGTAGACCGTTGCGGTGACGGTCTTCTCGTACGCCGCGTGCCGATTGGTCCAGTACTCCCCCAGCGCGGCACAGCTGGCGTCGTTGTCGACGACGACGGGACGACCGGCGACCGCCTCCAGCATGTCCTTGAGGCGCAGCCCTGTCCAGGCCGATGTAGGTAACCGGCCCTGAACGATGCCGAGGCTGCTGTCCAGCGGGCCCGGGATGGCGATACCTATGCCCACCACCAACTCCGGATCGACCTGGAGGTATGCCAGCAGGGGCTCGATCCGTTCGGCGATGTTCTCCATCACCTGCCGTGGAGAAGTCTCACGGGGACCGTCCGTGCTGAGCCGGCCCACGAGATGGCCGGAGAGGTCTGTCACGACGAAGGTGAGGCGTCGGTACTCCAGCGAGACACCGACGGCGAACCGAGCCGACGCGTTGAGTTCCAGCAGGGTCCGTCGCTTGCCACCGGTCGACTCGCTGTAGCCGCTCTCGACGACCAACCCGTCGGCGATGATCCTGCGCACGATGGTCGAGATGGCCGCCTGAGTCAGTCCCGACATCCGCGCCAGCTCGACCCGGCTGATCGACCCCGAGGCACGGATGTAGTCCAGGATCACGCTGCGTGTGAACTCCGCCGACGTCGGCGGCATCGAGGGCCTCACAGGCAGCTCCCTTCACGGCGCGGATCGGTGACGGCTGCTGAATCCTACCCACATTCCTTTACTTAGACAACTTAATGAAGTAGGTTCCGACACCAGACCTCGCGGACCCCTCCTGACAGAAGGACCAATGGTGATCTTGCGAAACTCGGTGGCACGCGCCTTGTGCGCCGGCGGCGTCCTAGTCGCCCTGGGGCTGGCGGGCTGCTCGCCGCCTCCGACCCAAGTCTCAAAACAGAGCGCAGACACAGGCAGCGGTATGGGCGACACGCTCAACGTGTACAACGGCGGCAGCGGCCAGTTCGTGAAGAACTTCAACCCGTTCTCGCCAACCGTGCTCGCGAACGTGCAGGGAATGATCTACGAGTCACTGTTCTACTTCAACGACCTGGCGCCCCTCGGCACGAAGCCGACCCCCGTGCTCGGCGAGAGCTACGAAGCCAACGACTCGGGGTCCGTGGTGACGGTCAAGCTCAAGCGCGGGGTGAAGTGGAGCGACGGTAAGCCCTTCACAGCCGATGACGTTGCGTTTACCTTCAACACCGTCCGTGACACCAAGGAGTTGGACACCACCGGCAACGCTCCCTCGGCGAAGGTGACGGGGGACGACGAGGTCACACTGACCTTCGACAAGCCCGCGTTGGCCGACATCCCGTCGGTCCTCGGCAGCACTTGGATCGTGCCCAAGCACATCTTTTCCTCGATGGACAAGATCCCGACCGACCCCAACGCCAAGCCGGTGGGCACGGGACCGATGAAGCTGGCCAACTTCACCGCCCAGTCCTACGTGTTCGAGAAGAACGACACCTTCCGCCAAGCTTCCGACATCCGCGTTCCTGGTATGCGGATGTACTCCCTGTCCGGCAACCAGGCCGCCACCAACAAGCTACTCAAGTCCGAGCTTGACTGGGCGGGAATCTTCATCCCCGACGTCGACAAGGTCCTCAAACCGTTCCCTGACATCTCGTACAGCCCCGCTGGCTACCAGCAGGTCGAACTGACCGCGTGCTCCAACTCCAACCTCGGCTGCACCGGCCCCCAGACCAGCCCAACCGTCCGCCAGGCCATCTCCGCTGCGATCGACCGCAATCAGATCAACAAGCTGGCCTACTACGGCCGCGGCCTGCCCATCTCCCCCACCTACGGCGTGGTCAAGCGGGACGACAAGCTCGTCGCGGACCAGTTCTCCCCAGCCTCCATGCAAGCAGACGTGGCAAAGGCCAAGGCACTCCTCGAAAGCGACGGCTGGAAGCTCGGCGCCGACGGCATCTACGCCAAGGGCGGTAAGCGCCTGAGCATGGACGTGATCGTGACGACCGGCTACACCGACTACATCGCCGCTCTCAACATCATGAAGCAGCAGCTGCAGAAGGCCGGCATCGAGATCAAGCCGCAGCAGCAGGCGAACGCCGAGGTCATCAGCGCCCGCGGCCTCGGCAAGTTCCAGCTGGCGATCGATGGAATCTTCCAAGGCCCGATCGCGGACCTCTACTACGTCTACAGCAAGTACTTCGACTCCTCCCAGGCCGCGCCGGTCGGCAAGTCCGGGAACCCGTACGGCAACGTCGCGAAGTTCTCCAACCCGAAGGTGGATGCGGCAGTCAAGGCCGCGGGCGAGACAGAGGACATCGCGGAGAAGGCCAAGCTCTACGGGCAAGTGCAGTCCATCATCGTGCCCGACATGCCATACATCCCGGTAATCAACTACCAGAGCTACGGCCTGCACAGCACCGCCAACTACACCGGTTGGCCGACGAAGGACAACCCGTACGCGCACGGCGGCCCGGGGGGCGGGGGCGGCGAGCAGACCCTGCTGCGGCTGCGCCCGAAGAAGTGACTGACGGGACCGCTGTGATCACAGCCACTACGACCACCTCCGGCTGGAGCGACAACGTCGTCGCCCCAGCCGGGGTCGACGGCACTGGGAGACTCCCGTGCAGGTATTGAAGAAGCTTCTCTTCTATCTGATCGCGCTGTTCGCCGCTGTCACCCTCAACTTCGCGATTCCACGGTTGCTTCCCAGCAATCCTGTCGACATCCTGCTCGGCAAGCTCGCCCAACAGGGACCCATCCCGCCCCAGACGAGGAAGTCGCTTCAGTTGCTGTTCGGCGCCGACCCCTCGGTCCCACTGTGGCGACAGTACGTGGACTACCTGCATAGCCTCGTCACCGGCGACTTCGGGGTGTCGGTCACCTATTTTCCGGCGCCGGTGGTCTCGGTGATCGGGGCCGCCATACCGTGGACGTTGGCCTTGGTAGGCCTGACTACGGTCCTCAGTTTCACTGTGGGGATGGCGATCGGCACGATTGCAGGGTGGCGTCGCGGCTCCTGGGTGGACTCGCTGGTACCCGCCACCACGATCCTGCATTCGCTCCCGTACTTCTGGTTGGCACTCGTGCTCGTCTACCTACTGTCGATCCGGGTCGGCGCCTTCCCCCTCAGCGGGGGTTACGACGTGCGCCACACCACGCCTGGGCCGTCATGGGACTTCATCGCGAGTGCACTCCACTACGGATTCCTGCCCGCGCTCACCATCGTGATCAGCTCGATCGGTGCATGGCTTCTCGGCATGCGCAACATGATGGTGTCGACCCTCTCCGAGGACTACATCGTCACCGCGGAGGCCAAAGGCCTGCACCCGATGCGAATCATGACCACCTACGCCGCTCGCAACGCGGCCCTGCCGTCCATCGCCGGCTTCGCCATCTCCCTAGGCTTCGTGGTCGCCGGTTCGGTGGTGATGGAACAGGTATTCTCCTATCCCGGCATCGGCAACGCGTTCCTCCTGGCGGTGCAGAACAACGACTATGCCCTGATGCAGGGACTCTTCCTGGTAATCACGATGGCGGTTCTCGGCGCCAATCTGGTCGTAGACCTGCTGTACCAGTTCATCGACCCGAGAACTCGCGCCCGCACCTAGTAGGAGTGTCGCCCGCATGCCTGAAACCCTGGCCGTAACCAGCAACACGGCCGACGGAGTCAACGAACAGGACGCCGCCAGCGGAGGACGATCCACCACGACGTCAGGGGCCTGGCAGCGGCTACTCACGGCCAAGTTCGTCACCGGCACCACGATGGTGCTGCTGATCGTCATGTTCGGTATTGTCGCGCCCTTCTTCAGCCAGAACCCGAGAAAGATCGACAACGTCGGCTTGACGCCACCCGGGGGTGGTCACCTACTAGGCACCACGCAGATCGGCCAGGACGTGTTCGCTCAACTGGCGTACTCGACTCGTGGTTCCCTGATCGTGGGCGTCGCGGTCGCGGCTCTGATTCTCGCCCTCTCCGCCTTGTTCGGTATCCTCGGCGCCTACATCGGCGGCACCACCGATGAAGGATTCTCCTTGCTGTCAAACGTCATGTTGGTCATCCCGGGACTGCCCCTGGTCATCGTCATCGCCAGCTACGTGCAGCAAAAGTCGGTGCTACTGGTCATCCTGGTGCTCGGATTGACAGGGTGGGCCGCGAGCGCGCGGGTGTTACGGGCGCAGACACTGTCGCTACGCAACCGCGACTACGTGCTGGCCAGTCGGGTCGCCGGGGAACGCAGCTGGCGGGTCATCTGCGTGGAGATCCTCCCCAATCTCCTGCCGGTGATGTCCTCAGGCTTCGTCTTCGGCATCGTCGGTGCGATCCTTGCCGAGGCGGGTCTGTCGTTCATCGGTATTGGTGCCTCGGGGTCGCTTACCTGGGGAACCATGCTGGCCGGAGCGAGCGACGGGCAGGCCCTGCTGTTCGGCGCATGGTGGTGGTTCGCGCCCCCCGGCCTGATGATCGCCCTGCTCGGCACGGGGCTGTCGCTCATCAACTTCAGCATCGACGAGGTCATCAACCCGAAGCTGCGGACCTACCGAGTCCGGGCGATCCGACGCGGCGGGCCCCACCGGAAGGGTTCAGTGGAACCGGCATGACCAACGATTCCTCGCGAACACAAACACTGCTCCGCGTATCCGATCTCACCATCGACTACAGTGCCGAACGCATCGTCCACGCAGTGAAGAAGGTCAGCATCGAGCTACGACGCGGTGAGATCCTCGGTCTCGCCGGAGAGAGCGGCTGCGGCAAGTCAACTCTCGCCTACGGGATCAGCCAACTGCTCCGGCCCCCGGCAGTCGTCACCGGCGGAAGTGTCGTCTTCCACGACAAGACCGGGGAGGACGTCAACGTGCTGGCCCTGCAGGGGAAGGACCTGCGGACATTCCGATGGAGCAAGGTCTCCATGGTGTTCCAGGGCGCGATGAATTCACTCAACCCAGTGATCTCGATCCGCTCACAGATAGACGACATCTTCGCGACGCACCGTCCCGACATGAGCAAGTCTCGGCGCCGCGGGCGTGCGCGAGATCTGCTCGATCTGGTCGGAGTGGACGTGCGCCGGCTGGACAGCTACCCCCATGAGCTTTCTGGCGGAATGCGGCAGCGTGTCATGATCGCCATGGCACTGGCCCTGGACCCACAGCTCATGATCATGGACGAGCCCACGACCGCGCTCGACGTGGTGGTCCAGCGTGACATCCTCACCGAGATAATGCGGCTGCGCAGCGAACTGGGCTTCGCCGTCATCTTCATCACCCACGACCTTCCACTGCTCCTCGAGATCACCGACCGCATCGCGGTCATGCGAGGCGGCGAGATCCTCGAGCTCGCCACGGCCGAGGATCTCTACTTCGCCGCCCAGCACCCGTACACACGGCAACTGCTGCGATCCTTCCCGAGCCTGACGGGCGAGGCCGGATCCTTCAACCGCCATGGAGGGGTCTCGGCAGAGGCACCTGGACCGTACGAGGCAGAAGGAGCCAAGTAGGAATGTCGATCCTCCGTGTCAGGAACCTCTGCAAGGATTTCAAGCTTCACCGCGGCCTGAGCAGCACCATCCTGCATGCGGTGAAGGACGTGTCGTTCGAGCTCACCCCGGGTCATACGGTCGCCCTCGTCGGACAGAGCGGCAGCGGAAAGTCGACCGTAGCCAACATGATCGTGCAGTTGGAGAAGCCAACATCCGGCGAGATACTGCTCGACGGCGCCCCGGCCAGGCGGCGAGGAACCGGCCTGCAGCAATACCGCAAGCACGTGCAGATGGTGTTCCAGGATCCGTTTGCCTCACTCAACCCTTTCCACTCCATCGGCCACCACCTGCGCCGCCCCCTCCTCCTGCACGGTGTCGCATCCGGCCCCGACGAGGCAAGCGCCAAGAGCATCGAACTGCTGGAGCGCGTCCATCTCACGCCCGGTAGCGACTTCATCGACCGCCGCCCGCATGAACTCTCGGGCGGCCAACGACAGCGGGTGGCCATCGCCAGAGCACTGGCGCCGCGGCCCAGCGTCCTCATCGCCGACGAGCCAGTCTCCATGCTCGACGTGTCCATCCGGCTGAACGTGCTGAACCTTCTTGCACGACTGCAGCGTGAAGAGAACCTCGCCGTCTTGTACATCACCCACGATCTCGCCACCGCCCGGCACTTCTCCGACGAGGTCATGGTGATGTATCAGGGCGAGGTGGTCGAGGCTGGACCCCCGGACCAGGTGATCCTGCGGCCTCAAGCAGAATTCACCCGACGCTTGGTGGCCGCGGTTCCGCAGCCGTCTCGCAACCAGCGGCTCATCGACGCGGCCGCTCGCTACGGAACGAAGGAACACCAGTCGTGAACTACCCACTCGTCCGGCCCGGTTCGACGCCGACCCCTCCGCAAGGACCTGCCGACAACCTCCGCCACCAAGTGGGAGTGGACCAGCCGTGACCCAGGTCGGGTTCGTCTTCGTCCGACAGGCCGGCGCCCCCCGGTTCGAACCGTTCTTCAACGAGATCCTCGTGGGCCTGGAGTCGGTGCTTGTACCGGCAGGGGTTGACGTGATCGTGCAGGTCGTCGAGGACCCAGCGCAGGAACTCCAGGTCTACCGGCACTGGCACGACACCAGGGCTGTCGACGCAGTAGTCCTCAAGGATCTACGCGTCAACGACGACCGCATACAACAGCTGACTGAGCTTGGTATGGCCTTCGCGGTCCTCGCGGATGTCACACAAGTTGGCGAGTTCGCCGCCGTGCGAATCGACAACGCCCGCGCCATGCACGACTCGATGAACTTTCTGGTAGAGCGCGGGCACCGCACCATCGGGCGAGTTACCGGCCCGACCGAGCTGGTGCACACCAAGATCAGGACCGACGCGCTCGTCGAGGCAGCCCGGGCCGCTGGCGTGCGAGTTTCCGTCGTCACTGGCGACTACTCCTCACAGAGCGGCTACCGCACGACCACCTCGCTGCTCACGTCGACGCCGCGCCCGACAGCCGTTGTGTACGACAACGATCTCATGGCGCTGGGAGGACTCGACGCAGTCCGAGAACTCGGTCTCGACGTCCCCACAGCGGTGTCCCTCCTCGCGTGGGACGACTCCGTAGCGTGTCAGCTCGCAAGTCCGCCGCTGTCTGCACTCCGCCACGACGTCCAGGAGATGGGCGTCCAACTCGGCAATGTTCTGCTGACCCTCCTCAGCACCGGCCCCACCTCCACAAGGGCTGCCCAGCCCATCATCGTCGAACGAGGGTCGAGCACCGCTGTCGCACTCGAGAGATCGTAGTCACCGGTTGCCCACCAAGTGGTGACTGAAGTCAGAAACTATGCGTCCCATTCCCACAGCGGATCATCCATATCGACGCGCCAGTTGTTTCCGACATATCAAACAATGCCCCAGCCTCGTCCAGACGACTTTGCCGGTACACCCAGAAGCGCACAGTCCTGGCCGAGCCGGCCGTCAGCTCGGGACCACCGAGGCGCGTCGCGGCGCAGCCGACCCGAGCTTGGAACTGCCCGGGTCGCCACCAGGTTTCGCGTGGTCCGTAGCCGAGTCGCCGGCAGCGCCGCGGCGCTGCCGGCGACCAGACCTGCCGAACCGGCCAACATCCTTAGCCGCGGCAGCTTCGGCCCCTCAGCCTGCGTACCAACAACATCGTTGTTCATCTGCTTCCTCCTCGAAGCGGATACTTCGGCCGACACACGTCTGGCTGCCGGTCCCTGTTACTGGCCGGCGTAGTGGTAGGCAAACCGGCCGAGCGGCGCGGTGTCGCCCTTGTCCAGGAACCGCATCGGGTCGGCGTCGGCTCCGACGTTGTCCGCCCATTTGAACGACAGCGACACCGGGCCTGCCGCCAGGCCGAGCAGGTCTCGGCGCACTTCGATCGCCATCTCGTTGCCCGCTTTCCGGTAGTCGGCCGAACCGATCCGCTGCCAGGCATCGCCGGTCCATCGCTCGACGGAGGTGGTGTCCTGGCCGGGGCGCCGGTTGACAACGACGTCGAATCCGAGCCACCCGGTCGTCGGGTTGTCGTCGACGTCGAGGTACAGCAGCATCCAGTCCGAACCGGCGGGCGCGGTGATGTCCGCGTGGGTGCGGACATAGAAGGTGACGTCCTGGCTGGTGTGGGAGACCCGTGCTTCGATGATGTCGTTGCGGCCGCTGTCGTCGGCGTAGGTACGGTCGGATGCGCCGACGTAGTGGCGGTGCAGGGTGTCGCCGAGGTCGTCGCGATAGACCGGCTCGACGTCGCGCCACTGGCCGGCGGCGCCGAGCAGCTGGGCGTGTTTGCGGATCACCCAGGGATCGTCGCGGTAGTAGTAGCCGAAGTACGGCTGGTCCCAGAAGTGGAAGCTGCCCACCGGCCCCCAGGGCGCCTTCCCGGCGCGGATGTCGGTGATGTTGTGCAGGCCGGAGTCGTCGTTCATCTCCCACTGGAAGTAGAAGATGCCGACGAACTTCCCCTTGCGCGGACCGCCGACGTCGGCGTGGGTCAGCAGCTGCCGATCCAGCGCGTCGAGCCGCGCCACGTCTCAGGTGCGGTGTCACGCGCCGGTCGGTAGCGCGGTGTGTTCCGGCCGGGCGGCGCTGGCGGCGGCCCGGACAGGCCCTGGATCTGCTCGGCGTCGAGAGCGACGTCGTAGATCCGCACGTCGTCGAGGGCGCCCGGCAGGACACCCCTCGGCTTGGGCGGGTTCGCACTCGTGTCCGGAGCTGCGCCGAGATAGCCGGTGCCGCCGGACAGGTGCGCCGGATCGAACGTCACGCCGTCCTGGCGCGCGGCTTCCCGGCCGTCGAGGTAACAGCGCACCTGGCCATCGGCGGCGGTGACGGCCAAGTGATGCCACTCTCCTGCCTCGATCCGGCCGAAGGTCCTCGCGTCTGCCCTGGCACCGCCGTCGCGCAACGAAACGACCGGCGTGAGGTTCTGGCCCTTGGCCTCCATGTATAGGGCCCCGGTCCCACCCGCGAATCCCGCTATGAAGCGGCCCCATGGCCAGGGCTGGTCCATCCGGAACCAGGCGGCGAAGGTGATGGCGGCCATGCCTTTGGTGAGTTCGGCCGGCACCTCGACCGCGTCCCCGGCGCCGTCCAGCCGCAGCGCCTTGCCGACCTTGCCGGGCACATAGGTGGGATGGCCGATCAGAGTGCCGTGATAGCCGTTCTCGCTGTCGTCGACGACCTGCCCGTCGTGATCGTGGTCGAAGCTCCACCGTGCTATCAGATGCGAGGTCGGCGGCTCCGCGGCCGCGGGCGTGATGTTGCCGATTGTCACTCCGGCGGCCACAGCTGCCGACCCGGCCAGCACCGAGCGGCGGCTCGGACGGAAGGCTTGTTCGGTTGGTTCGCCGTTGGGTTCAGAATTCATGTCATCCGTCCTCGTTGATCGTGGTCGTGGCCGCGTATCGGGTCCGGTGATCGATTCCTGCTGTCCGGTCGAACTGCGCGCGCGACGTCGGCTCAGGGATAGCGAGAGTCGAGCGTCGGCGTGGGAAAGTCGTTTCCCTGGCGGTACTGGGTGATCAGGTCGCGGACCAGCTTGAGGTAGTAGTAGCCCCAGCCGTCGGAGTCGCGCCCGGCCAGCTTGGTCACCTTGGTCGGTTCGATGTCGTTGCTGCCCGGGACGCTGAACTGGTCCGGCCGGCTGTGCTCGTTCCACTGCTGCACGGTGAGGAACTCCGGCTCGTAGTCGAAGGCGCCAGCGAACATGTCGGTCAGGTAGGCGCCCGAGTAACGGTTGTGGCTGTCCTAGTTCGCGTAGCCGCCGGGAGCCTCGTTGCCGCCGTTGGAGACGCAGGCGGTCATCTGCTCGGATCGTTGCTGCCACAGCCCGTCCAGGCCGAGCCATCCCAGTCCACCACCGGCGCTGGACTTGCTGCTGACCTGGAAGACCACCTTGCGTCCCACCAGATCGGCCACGTTCCACTGCCGGACGTACAGCCTGGTCGAGTCGCCCGGTGGAACCGCGTGCCGCAGAACCTTGCCCGACACAGCGTCCTTCAGCAGGAAGACGTTCCGGCCGTCAGTGGTCTCCAGGTCGGACCCTGCCTGCATGTCGAAGCCGACCGAATCGAACGCCAGGCTGCGGTCACTGATCGTGAACGCCGGCGAGGTCAGTGACCCCGTCGACTGCGCTGCGCCCTGCGCAGGCTTGTTCCACGCGACGTCGGTCGCCACCACCTTGTTGAACGCCGGCTGCGCAGCCAACGTCTCCACCTTCCAGTCGCCGTCGGCCGTCCAGCCGTTCCAATCCGTCTTACTGAACGGATGCACGGCCGCGGTCTGCCCGTTGGCGTAGGCCACCCGGTCCACCCAACTCCACACTCCGCCCGGGTTCAGCACGATCTCCCGGAAGGCTCCCATGTAGCGCACCGTGAACGTGTCGTCGGACCAGTCCGGCGGTTCGGTGGTACGGGCACCGGTGAAGATCGTCAGCAACGGCTTCCCGTCGTGCTCGACGAAGAACGGCCGGTACCGCGGGTCGTTCAGATACTTCGACTTGATCCGGTCGACCTCGGCGACGAAGTGCGGCGTCCCGACCTTGCCGCCGTCCAGCCCTAGCAGCAGATAGAGCTGCAGCTTGATCTTGTGCTGGACGTAGATCTCCAGCAGCTTGTCGGTGGCACCCATGATCTGATCGGCACGGCCACTGGTCCAGGCTCCGCCCAGGTTGTTCGACCAGTCGACGCACAGATGGTCGAACCCGGACCAGGTGAGCCATCGCGCGTGCTGCAGGATGACGTTCGGGTCGGAGGAGTCGTAGTGGCCGAGGACCGGTTCGGCCTCCGGCCGTTCCCAGCCGTGGCCCGGCCACCAGGTCTCGTAGCCGATACCGATCCGGGTACGCCTGCTCGGGACCGCCGAGGCGCGCCGCGGCGCAGCTGGCCCGAGGTTCGGGCTACCGGCGTCGCCACTACCGCCGGCGGGACTGGCATGGGCAATGGCGGAACTGCCGAGGACAGCGGCAGTGCCGGCGGCCAGACCGGCCGAACCGGCCAACATTCTCCGCCGCGGCAGCTTCGGCCCCTCGGCCTGCGTACCAACAAAATCGTTGCTCATCTGCTTCCTCCTTGAAGCCGGAACGGGACAGTCACGCTTGACCGGAGATCGGCCGACGACCCCGGTCGAATGAAACCCATCTATTCAGTAGCCCAAGCCGGTTGATTGTGGTGCCCGCGCTGCCCTGCAGCTGGGTCGGCAGCACCGCGCTGCGCGCCGACTGGGCGAAGATCGCGATGTGCTTCGGCGGGTGAGATCGCGCCAGCTGCCGTGGTCGATCCCCTCGTTCGTCGGCGGGAAGACGTAGGTGATCTTCCCCGCCAGCTTCAGGCCCTTGTTGGCGTCATAGAGTCAGGCCAGAAAGGCCCAGGCGGCATCCTGGTTCTGCGACGCGTCTGCGAGATCGACAGGGCGCGCGATCCACCGCCTGCGGTGGAGTTGCCGTCGATCTTGGGTATCGGCATCACGTCCTAGCCCTGACCCTTGAGCGCTGCGCGGTTCCGCGGGATGGTGGGGCTGCCGCCGAAGGCCTTCCCACGTTTCACGATTCGAAGCTCTGCGACTTCGGGGGCGCCGTTATCGACCAACCAGCTGCGCTTCGTTCAGCTCACGCGCCACCGACGTCGGGGTGGGAGAGGAGGCGCGTACGGTGTCGGTCACCTCAGCCGGTCCGGAAGTCGGTGTTGCTCTCGACAAGATTGTCCTTTCCGTCATTGACGACGGCGGCCGCGCCGGGTACCGCGCCGCTGTCGGTGATCCGGAACGCGTTGTGCGTCACCATGCAGCGGTCACTGCCAGCCGTGACCCGGATGCCGGTACCGACGTTGCGGCTGTAGTTGTTCATGACCCGCGCGTCCGGGGAGTGGTCGACGATGATGCCGGATCCCTTGCCCAGCAGGTTGACCGTGGTGTTCTCGTTCACCAGGCACTCGGTCGAGTTGTGCAGCTCGATCCCGTTGTTGGTGGTGTCCTCGGCACTGATGTTGTAGATCTCGTTGCCGCGGACCCTGATCTGGCGGCAGTTCGTGAGCTTCACACCGACGTAGTCGTCGCTGCTACCGGGAGTCTTGTAGAACAGGTTGTCCACCACCCAGGCGTCTCCGGTCCCCTCCATCTCCACCGCCGACGCCAACGAGTTGCAGTGTGAGTCCCGCAGGGTGAACCACGGACCCTTGCGACCCGCATCGTTGACCTTGCAGCGCAGACCGTGCCTCGGTCCGACCATGACGGCGTTCTCGATCACCGTCCCTTCGGTCGCCCAGCCGAGGAGGATCGGGGTGTCGCAGTTGCTCAGGTGCATGTCCACCAGGTAGCAGTCCACGCATTGGCCTTCCAGCTGGATGCCCACCCCTTCGTGCGCTGCGGACGTGAAGCTGTAGCTGGTCACCGTGGACCGCCACGCTCCCTGGAGATACAGCCCGCATTGCCAGCGTTGGCCGTTGCCGTCGCCGCGGGTCACCTCCAGCGCGTCGATGGTGGCGTGTGGCCACGCACCGGCGTACGGCTCGGACCACACCGCTGAGACGGCCGTACCGGCATCTGGCCTGGTCGAGTTGACCGTGAGGTCGCGCAGCATGAGATAGTCCGCCGATGCACCGCTGGAGAAGGTGAGCTTGATCGCATCGCCGGCGCCGGCCCAGTCGATGACGCTGAGACCCTGTCCCAGACCCGATAGCCCCAATGCGCCCTGATGGGTCAGCGTTTTCGTGATTCGGTACCTGCCCTCGGGAAACAAGACCGTCTCTCCGTGGGTCGCCGCGTCCAACGCGGCCTGGATCGCTCGGGTGTCGTCGGTCGTGCCATCCCCCTTGGCGCCCCATGCCCTCACGTCAATCACCAGGTTGACCCGCGGGTCGTCGTTTGGCACGAACTCACCACGCACGTGCGGCGGCGTCGGCGCCGCCTCGGCACGCCGGGACGGTCCGGCAAGAGCTGCGGCACCCAGCAGCGCTACCGCGCCACTTCGCACCAGGTTCTTGCGCGACAGTGCCGATGTCTTGCGTGACACGGCCGATGGATTCACCGAAGCATCTGTGACGTTGAGGTCGGTCACGGTGAGAGCTCCTTTGCTGCTTGCGATGGTTGTGTTGGGTGAGGTGTTCATGGCCCTGGGCCAGGCGCTGATCGCGGCCTCGGCACGGTGTATCTGCCGAAGCATTGGTCGGCCAGCCACCAGCCGCTCGAGCTCATCCAGGCGTCGCGGAACTGCCTGGAATCAGTGGCTAGGAAGGAGGCCTTCTTGCCAGCGAACACGATCGCCGCGAAGGTCAACTGCGCCACCGGCTCGGCGTTCAGGTCGGTGCTGGAGGAGACAACGACGCAGCGTTCCCACAGCGCATCGCACACGGTCCCGCGTGTCGATCCGGCACATGCAGGACTGCCCTCAGCAGGGGCATCCGGCTCAAGGTCGCCGCATCGATGCGTGTTGCTCCCCAGCTGGTGAGCAACACGTCGACGTCGTCCAGTCGGGTTCGCACCTCCCGGGACTCCAGCGACGGCACGCAGACAGGTTCATAGGTGCGGGCGAGGCGTTCGACCCGCTCGGCGTCGAACTGCTCGTGCCAGACAGCCTCTCCCATCACCGCGATTACGGCCGGCTTCTCGTGCCGCTGGTGGACGTCGCGTTCGATGTGTGACACACACCCTCCTGACCGGGGTTGATCGCTATGATCGACTCGACTTACATTTCGCGTGATAATGAGTGAACGATTGGTGATCGTTCCTAGACAAGCAACCGATCACACTCGATCACCACGTGACGGAGGTCCCCGTGTCCGAGCGTTCCCCGTCCTTTCTGCAGCAGCGACAGGAACTGTTGCTGCAGTTGCTCAGGACCGAGGGCTCCATCGTGGTCAGCGAGGCGGCTGCCCGCCTCAAGGTCTCCGAGCCCACGATCCGACGTGACGTCAACGCGCTGGCCAAGCGTGGGCTGGTGGCTCGGGTGCACGGAGGGGCGACTCTGCTGGGCACCCGCTCGCCATTCGGCCGGGACGCCAGCGAGCCACGACGTCAAGGCGCCTCCCGCGGTGGTTCCGGCGCACGCTTCACCTTTGGCATGGTGGTGCCTTCGTTCAGCTACTACTGGCCCTCGATCATCGCCGGAGCCCGGGCCGCAGCGTCGGACACGAGGGCTGAACTCATCCTGCGCGGTTCCTCAGGTTCCCCCGCTGACGATCGGAAGCAGATCAGGATCCTCGCCGAGACGCCGGGCGTCCATGGGCTCATCGTGGCGCCGGTGATGGATGTCGCTCAGTCCGTCGACCTGCTGAACTGGGTGCAAGAGCTCCCCATGCCGGTGGTCATGGCCGAGCGCAGGGCGCCCGGCACGATGCCTCCCGGCAGGTTGGAGTGGGCGGTCTCCGACCACGCCGCCGGTGCCGCGATGGCCGTCCAGCATCTGTACGCCCAAGGGCACCGGCGCGTCGGTCTGTTCGCTTCGGCGGGAAGCCCGACCACCAAGCACGTGCAACGCGGGTGGCGCGACCAACTGAGAGCCTGCGGCCTCGACCCCGACCAGCAGGTGACGGGCCCGGCGAACGCCTTCACCGAAGACGGTCGCGACGCGCTGCTCGACGATGTGCTGGCACAGTGCAGTGCATCCTCGACGCGGGCGCTCCTGGTGCACCCCGACCCCCCGGCTCTCGCGCTGGTCCAGCACTGCCTCGACGTGGGTGTGCGTGTGCCTGACGAGTTGGCGGTGGTCGCCTACGATGACGAGGTCGCCCACCTCGGCCAGCCAGCAGTCACCGCGGTACGGCCGCCGAAGCAGCACGTCGGCCGCCTGGCAGTCGAACTCCTCGTCGCCCGCCTGAACGAGGGACCTCGACGACCCGCACATCGCGTGATGATCAGCCCCGAGCTCGTCGTCCGCAATTCCAGCAGTGTTGGTGTGGCGGCCGGGAATCGACCGCCAGCTGAGCGTGCCGCGGGCTTCGTGCTGTCCCAGGCGAGGGTGCAGCCGCCGCAGTAGGTGCCGAACGTGGTCACGATCGCGCTCGAAGGGAGCTCGTGGAGTACGTGCTTCCGTGGAGGACGATGGTGCGACGGAGGCCTTTAAAGCAAGGTTCGGTAATCAACGCAGGACCGGTCGGGGCTCACACGCCGGGTTACGGTCATCCGGCCCACCAGGGGACGTGAACCCGCCGCAGAATCCGCACAATACGCAGAACCCTGGCAGAGCGGACGTCTGCGCAGGTCAGCGGGCCTCAGGCCCTTCGATCGACCGAGCCGCAGAACGTCGCGCTAATCGCCGCACAATTGGATGGCCGCGCGGGCTTCCGTATCGACGCGAGGCTGAACAGCGCGCACACGGCGATTGCGCGGAACTTCTGCGCCAGAGCTGCGACTGCACGGGCTTGAGCCCGCTCAGGCCTCTGACCTGGGCAGACACGTCGCCCTGCCGGGTCTGCGCGTTCTGCGGATTCTGCGGCGAGGACACAGCCCGCGCTACTCCGGAAGCCCGGGAAAGATGCTCGGGCACCTCGACCGACAAAGCGTTCTCCGACAATGCGGGGAACGGCCAGTTCGGCTCCGGGCGCCACCGGGTGAAGTCCGGTCACACCTCGAGGTCCAGGTGCAGCTCCGAGGTGTCCACCCCCACCGCTGCACGCCGGTAGGGAATCTGGAAGTTGACGTACCAGCACAGCAGACGCTATGCCCCCATCAGTCGCACCGCGAAGTACCGATCCGGGTAGAGCAAGCCAAGCGCCGTCGTACCCTGCCATGTCCACGGCGCAACCTCATACCGTCGGCTCGCCAGGGCGGGCAGGAACGCTGCCCGGGCGGCTGGATCCCTTTCTCTCAAGGCTTTGATCCACGTCGCCGCGCCGATCCCCTTCGTTCCAGGCCACACGGCAACAGCGAGCTAGTGCCTGTCGTCGGCGTCGACGCGGTGTGGCCATGCCGAGAACGGACAGCCGAGGATGACGTCGCGTACGACGATGGACGGCTCTGGCGCGAAGCGTTCCATGCGGCACACTGTCCCTGTTCAGATCAGACCTGGCGCATCGCACGGTAGCGATCAAGCTGGCTTCGCCGGGCCACAGTGAGATCAACCGAGCCACCGAAACGAGCAGCCGCCGGACCACGTTTCCGCAGGTCAGGACAGCTAAGGACCAGGTCAGGGCGGAGGGGGCATGGTGACCGCGGGAGTCCCCACTGGATACGGCCCGCGATCAGCAGGCGAACCGCGACGATTTTCGGCCGGTGACTGATCGGGCAGTGACCGGGCATTGTCAGGCGGCGAGGATGAATTGGTGCGCGGCATTGAGCACTCCGAGGTGCAGTAGTCGGCTTTCGACGGCGATTCCCCGTGCTGAGATCAGCTTGGCGTCTTCACCCTCTATGGCAACGACTGCTTTGCCGGGCATGTTGGCCGTGCGGAGCGGTGTGGCGACAAGCCGTTTGACGAACTCCCGGGCGCGGCGTCCTGGTGTGGGCTGGGATGGCGCAAGGCGGGCGTCCAGCGCGGCCGCAGACAGCAGCATGTCCCACTGTTCGGTCAGGGTCTGTGGGTCGTCAAAGACCTCGAGAAGAACCGGGTGGCCGGCGGCGCCGATGAGGACCCCCCGCTGCCCGTACAGGGGTCGGGTCTCGTTGAGGGCGGCAGCGGACTCTGCCGCGAGTCTGCTCTGCAACTCCACCAACGACGACGTTGCGGTGGCGCCCAGTTCACGTTCGTACCGGCTCACCCGCTGCCAGACATCACCCTGGTCGACGTTCGCCCTGTGGAGGCCGGAGCTCTCCGCGCCCAGCCCGCGCAGCGCTCCCCGCACCGCGAGCGGTGCTCGATGCCGCGCCAGCCGCTGATCACGGCCGCCCGCCCAGCGGTTCTGCTCGACGCAGGCCACCTCCACGACCTGCTGTGCCTGTGCGTCGACCAGTACGCTACGAGTCAGCACGCGGTGCTGCCATCCCCCGTCGAGTAGCCCGCCGTCCAGCAGGAGTACCGGAGTACTGCCCGCATTGGTGACCCGCAACTGTCCCACGACCGGTACGTCCAGCTCGTCAACCCGGGCGTGTGCGGGCAGCGAGGTTCGATATGCCAATGGTGTGACCGGGGCGTCAGTCCACACCGGAAACACGGTTAGGGGCCCGGCCTGGGTCGGGGCGCCCAGGTGCAGGGCAGGCAACAGGTTCATCGGCGACCTCCGGTCTGGAGAACAAGTGGCGGGGCGGATCTCGGGCTGTCGAGGCGGTCGCCGAGCACGGAGCCGCTGCGGTCGAGTACCACATCCACGGTAGGCACTTGTCGACTTGCACCAGAGGCTAGCGCTGCAGGTCCGGGCAGTCCGACGAGTTCGGGCCGCCAGTTTTCGGTCTCGAGCGCGACACGTCGACATCCAGATATGCGGAGATGTGCATGCTGACTCCTTCAGGCGGCAAGGCCGTGGTACGGGAGCACGGCCTAACTCGCGAACACTTGTAGTCATCAGCCGGTGACATTCAGATCGTCGCTGTCGAGGCCCGGCGCATTGCAGAGCGAATGACGGCGTCTACCAGATCAGCGTGACGGCAGCGCGATGCTGGATCCAGTGCGCGGCCATCTGGCCGAAGTGCTAATGCTCCAGCCCTCTGTCGCAGTATGGTCGGTCGTCGAGCTGACGTAGATCGGTGAGGGGCTGATGACCGTGACTGTGCCGCTGACCGCGGTCCAGACCGATCGGGCTGCAGGTGTTCTTCTCGGGGCAGCGTGTGGGGACGCGCTGGGCGTGCCGTACGAGTTCAAGCCACCGCTTGCGGTCAGCGAGCAGCCGGCGATGCGCGGTGGCGGCCTCGGCCCGTACGCGCCGGGGGAGTACAGCGACGACACCCAAATGGCGATGTGTATCGCCGAGGTATCAGCCACGGGGGCGGATCTGCGCAGCAGCGACTCCCTCGACAGCATCGCCCGCAACTTCCTTCGGTGGCGACGGGAGGGCGCCAGCGACATCGGGGCTCAGACCGGGCAGGTCCTCGGCGCCGTGTCCCAGGTGAGCGGCACGGGCGTCGCCGTGGCGATGCGCGACGCAGCTGCAGGGTTGCATCGGCGTACCGGCCGCAGCGCGGGTAACGGATCGTTGATGCGCACCGCACCGGTCGCGCTGGCCTATCTCGGCGAGCCGGAGGCGCTCGCGGTAGCCGCCCGCGCGGTCAGCGAGCTGACCCATCACGATCACTTGGCTGCCGAGGCGTGTGTGTTGTGGTGCGCGGCAATCCGCCGGGCGGTTCTCGACGGGACCTTCGACGGGGTCCGGGAGGGCTTGGCCCTACTGCCTGCGGGGCGCCGTGACCAGTGGTCGACCTGGCTTACCGAGGCGGAGAACAAGCCGCCGGAGCACTTCCGTCCCAACGGGTTCGTGGTCCCCGCCTTGCAGGCCGCCTGGTCTGCGATCACCCACACCGACGTCCCGGACCACGATCCGGGTCAGGGCAGTTTCTCCTGTCAGCATCTGGAACGCGCTTTGGCGGCGGCGGTGCGCGTCGGCGACGACACCGACACGGTGGCGGCGATCGCCGGAGCTCTGCTGGGCGCCCGGTGGGGTTGCTCCGCAGTGCCCCTGGCCTGGCAGCGGATCATCCATGGCTGGCCGATGGTTCGCGCGGCGGACCTGATTCGCCTGGCAGTGTTGACGGCCCAAGGTGGCCGGACCGATGTCAGCGGTTGGCCGGGCTGCGCCCGCGCGACGCTACCTGCGGTTGCGCCATTGATGCTGGCGCATCCGCACGCTCCGGGGTGATCCTCGGCAACCTGCACACCGACCCCTCGGCGGTGGGCGCCAGCGCGGTGGTGTCCCTGTGCCGTGTCGGCTGTGACGACTTCGCCACCGTGGCAGCCGGCGACCGGGTGTCGGTGTGGCTGGTCGACCAACCCGGTGCCAACACCCAGCCGCACTTCGTCGTTGATCAGGCCGCCAGGATGGTGTTGGAGTTGCGCCGGGAGGGCCGAGTGGTGCTGCTGCACTGCGTCGCCGGTCAGAGCCGCACTCCAGCGGTCGCGGCCCGCTATACGACCCTGACCACCGGCGGACCGGCGCGTACAGCGTTGGCCGATCTCCGTGAGCTGCTCGACACGCACGGCTGGACGCTCAACCAGGAACTACGGCAGGTGGTCGAAGAGCTGTAACCCGTCATGCCGCGGCGCACGCCCCCGGATCCTCAACTTTCGAAGAGCTTTCCAGTCAGGTGCATGCTGGTGCATTCCAAACAGTCCGCGAGTTCGGGAGCGAACTGCACCCGACAGCCCCCTGTGTCCGGACCGGCCGGGTGAGCCTTCCGCGCCCCACCCGCGTGCTGGTGCGCACGAACCACAGCCGGGTCCACCGCAACCGGGGGCTCCCGCCCAGAGGGTTGCCCGGGGCCGGCCCACCGCGGCGCAGGCCGCGGCCACGCCCACCAGCGGCTGGAGTTCGCTGACCGGCTCACCCGACCCAAAGCGAACAACGAACCATTGGCGATCGCCTACCGGCTAGTGCACTGGAACCGAAGGTGGGAACCACTCAACCACGAAGTGTCCCTGACCGAGTTCTGCGGGTGGATGCTCACGGGCTCGGTAATCGCGCACCGGCGCCGGGACGGCTGGACGGTCTGGACCACGCCCCGCCACATCGAGTCTGAGCGCCAGGCAGCCGACCACTCGGCCGCGGCCCAGGACTACTGGCGCCAGGTGGAGCAGGAGCGCCTCCGGCAGCTGGCGAAGGTGACTCGCGAACTACGCGAGGCCCGTGAAGCCCGACGACGTACAGCGCAGAAAAGTCCCACCCCGATTCAGCCCACCCCTACGCCCGTACAAGCCCAGGGGCCGATCACTTGCTCGGTCTGCGGCAGGCGTCTAGCACCCGAACTCGCAAGCTCCGGCAGGCACAGCGCAGATTTACCCTTGGCGCTAGCCCAGCGCACAGCAAAGCGTCAGATGACCCGAAGTGGACCCAAGGCTGTACTCACCGAGGAGTGGCACGAGCAGGCCGCGAACAAGCGGAGCTTCGCCGCGCAGCTGCGGCACCGCGCGGCCCATGACGGCACCGATCAGGCCAGTGAAGCCGACGAGGCGTACCGCTGCCGCCACCTCGCCGCAGCCGAAAGGGTCCGGGCAATGGCCAACCGGACCTTTGCAGCCCTCCTCCGCCAACTGGCCGCCGACACCCGCCGCGGACTCATCGACCAGGCAGGCACCCTCGGCCCGGACGAGCATGAAAGGGCCGCTGCGGAACGAGACGCCGCGGCCGACTACCGAGACTGGATCGCCGCCCAACGCGAGGCCGACGGCGACCGACGAGACCAGATAGCCGACGAGCGGGACCGGATCGCCGACGAACGCGAGGACCAGGCCCAAGACCGCCGGCGCCTCTTCGACGAACGCGAACGCCTCCTCGACCAGCGTGAACGCCTGCTGGACCAGTGCGAACAGCGGCTTCACCAACACCAGCAGAAGCCCGACTAGGGCGTGTCTCCCAGTTCGCGTAGCCAGGTGATGATCGCGCCGAGTACGACGCCGCCGCGGTAGGTCAGGGCGAGCTTGTCGTACCTGGTGGCCAAGCCTCGCCACTGCTTCAGGACGTTGAAAGAACGCTCGATGACGTTGCGCCCCTTGTACGCCTCGGCGTCGAACGTCGGTGGTCGGCCACCCTTGGAGCCCTTGCGTTTGCGGTTTCCTGTCTGGTCGGACGGTTCGGCGATCACGGCGGTGATGCCACGGGAGCGCAGCAGCGCCCGGTTGCCGCGGGAGGAGTACGCCTTGTCCGCCAGGACCGCGTCGGGTCGGGTCCGCGGGCGCCCTCGACCCTGCCTGGGTACGCGAATCGCCTTGAGCAGGTTCGCGAACATCGGCGAGTCGTTGGCCTGGCCGGGCCCGAGCAGCAGCACGAGCGGGCGGCCCTTGCCGTCGCACAAGTGGTGAATCTTCGTGCTCAGGCCTCCGCGGGAGCGGCCGATGGCGTGGTCAGCCGGCTCGATCCGCAGATTCGTGTGATTCGACAGTTCCCCCTGTGCCAGTGGCGGGCCTGGTCAGGTTGGTGCCGTGCTGGTGCGCGCGGTTGATCGTCGAGTCCACGCTGACCGACCAGTCGATGTCACCGGCCGCGTCGGCGTGCGCGAGCAGCGCGGTGTGGATCCGGTCCCAAGTGCCGTCGCCGCAGAACCGGCGATGCCGCTTCCAGACCGTCTGCCACGGCCCGAACCGCTCCGGCAGGTCACGCCAGGCGATGCCGGTCCGGAACCGGTACACGACACCCTCGACGATCCTGCGGTGGTCCCGAAACCTGTTGCCCCGCTTGCCGTCCGAGGACGGCATCAAGGGCTCGATCAGCTCCCACTGGGCATCGGACAGCACGGCTGAACGCGACATCGGTCAACCATCGCAGCCCGGAAGGCCGACATTCGGGAGACACGCCCTAGCACAGCGACGATGCTGACGGCGAGCCAACGACGGTCGATCATCAGCGGCCGGCGAACTGGCCGCTGAGTACGGGACAGGCCGCGGGCCACCGCGCTCCCGGCGTGAAGGTGACCGCCCCGGCCCCCCTCATGGCCATCGACACGGGCCCTAACCCTCCCCTTGCCGGAGCCATCCGAGGACCAACCGGGGCGATCACCGACGAAGCTAGTGGAGTTCTGAGTTAGCCGCTGACCAGGCGCAGAGCCGTTGCCGAGCAGCGCGTACCGCGGGCAACAACCGCCGAAAATCCATACGGAAGGGCAGGAGCGGTGGACGGGCCCTGCGTCCATGACCTCGAGGGTCGTCTTGACTCCGACCCGCTGATTCACCCGGGGGGACGGCTGGCATACGGCGACGGGGAAAACACCGCAGCTCAGATCTGTGAACCAACGGGTCGGACAGGCAGATTCTAGCGACCACAGACACTCGGAAGTGATCTTCACGCGAAATCTGCCTGTACGAGCGCCATGCTTCGACTGCCGGCTCTACCGCCAGCAGAAGGTACGGGCTGCGACAGCGGTCTGTTCGGCGGGCCGCGACGAGGCTCGACCGGGTGCGAGAACTTTGAGCCACCAGGCGGATCGGCTCTTCCGCCAGCAGTCCGACGCCAATAAGTTGGCGGATGGGGCGGATCCTGCCTCATCAACTCAAACCGCAGCCGCAAGGTACTGATCGCCATACCATGATCGGTCGTGGGATTCTCCGTCAAGCTTGCCCCAGGCGTGCGAGTACGCGCCTCCAGTCGCGGACTGCGAACGAGCGTCGGGCCGCGCGCTGCCCGAGTCCACTTTGGCTCCGGCCGGACCGGCTTTTCCACCGGCGCCGGGCCCGTCAGCTTCTACACCAGCGTTGGAGGCAACCGGCCGTCACGTCGAGCACCATCAACCGGGGCCTCATCGCGGGCTCTCGCCCAAGCCGCGAAGCTGGAGCAGGCCAAGGAACTCCTGGCGGCACTGCAGAACATCCTTCAACTCCATCACCCCGACTTCCCGGTCGCCCAGCCGCCGATCGCGCCACCGCCGCCTGAGCCTGACCGTGACGAGATCAACGCGCGGCACCGGAAGGCCGCCCTGGCCGGTATCGGGATGTTCGAACGGAAGGCTCGGGCGCACGCCAAGGCAGCCGCGGAAGCGGCCGCACGAGCTGAGATAGCGGCAGCGATCGCGAACAACCAGCGCGTCCACGCCCGGTACCAGGCAGAGCTGGACCGGATGTGGCAGCGACTCCTGAACAACGACCCAGAGATCGTGCTTGGCACGCTGGCGGAGGCGTTCGAGGACAACGACGCTGCCGCCGCCCCCGTTGGCGTAGCAGGCTCCGAGGCTTCCATCGTCGTGCTCGTGCCCACACCCGCCGCTGTTCCCGAGCGCCGGCCAGCCACGACCTCCGCAGGAAACCTGACCCTGAAGAAGCTCACCAAGCGCGAAGTCGCCGACTTCTACAAACTCATGGTCTGCGGATACGTACTGGCCACCGTCAAGGAGGCATTCGCGGTCGCACCAGGCTTGACCCACACGAGCATCGTGGCCCTACGCAACGAGGGCCTAGACGCCTACGGCCGGCCCCGCGTCCAAGCGATCCTGGCAGCCCGCTTCGCCCGCCAAGCCCTCCACGATGTGCGGTGGACCGCAGCCGACGCCACCCAGATAGTTGGCGACGCCAGCGAACTGCTCACCGTCAAGCAAGCCGGCCCAAGCAAGGAGTTCGTACCACTCGACCTCGACTCCGAGCCGGACATCGCGAAGGTCGTACAGGCCGTCGACGTCAGCGACCTCCTCAGTTGAAATCGGAAGAAGGCCTCTATCCGACGCAGCGACCTCTCGCTGACCGTTAAGACGTCTGAAGGAACGAGGCCGTGTTCGACCACGTCGGGACCTGGCGATCGCCCGGACCCCCTCGTTGACCCCCGCCACAGGCGGTCGCTTCCTGCCCTCGGCGGACATCAATCCTTGGCGTCTCTGTCCCTTAAGAAATCGTGTCAGTCGGCTGCGGCAAAGTTGGGCGTCGTTCCATCGGCTGGACGTCGTGCAGCATGATCTTCAACCGGGGATGGTGGGGCACGTGGTCGAAGTGCCGGTTGAGCGATTCGATGCGGTACTTCTTCGTGGGGTGGTTGTCGAGGATGCACAGGTAGGCCAAGGGAACCGAGGCCTCGGGCTTTCTCGCGAGTTCGTCCAAGAGCATCGACAGCTTGTAGGCGTCGCGGGCAACCTCTGTATGGTCTTGGCCGTCGCCTTGGGTTGCCGTGACCTTCAACTCGCTGATGACGGCCATGCCATGGAGTCGCTGCAGGCCGGTACCGTCGGGGGAGCGGTCGATGCGGCTCGCATAGTGCGGAAGATGTATACCCGGTCGTTTCATGATGACCGCGTCCAAGCGCACGTGATTGCCGGCGACGAGGGACTTCCATGCGCTGTCGGCAAACGACTGCTTCTTCACCATGGGTTCGCGCGCCACGCGGTCGATGCCGAACTGTGAGATGAGGTAGTGGGCGAACCACGCCTGATAGGTCGGCTCCGGAGCTATGAACTGTCCGCAGGTACGCGAGAACACTTCCCACGCGGCCAGAAACTTGCCCGCCACATCCTCAGCCATGTCGCCCCCTTCAGCCTGCTCACTGATCTCGCGGCACCGACCCAGCAGCCACCAGCGGGACCCTAGGAGTGCCTTTCTATAGCCTGAGTGACGGATGCGGCCAGTCGGCGTACGCTCGCCACGACCGATGGGTCATCGGCGGCGAACCTCCGCTCCTGATCTGCAACGACCCGACCGACGTCGTGCCAGGTCGTCCACGCGAACACATCGGAGATCTGGTCCACGAGCATCGCCGGGTCGAGGTCGCTGCCGTCCATGCGGTCTACCACCGATTCGAGATGGAGCGCCACCGCCTCCTCGATACCCATCCGTCCATGGCCCCTCACCGTCACTGGGGGCGCAGAACCCAGGATCAGCAGCAGGAGCGGCGTCCTGTCTCCTGCTTCGCGTACGGCGGTGACGTACTCCCGGGCGAGTTGCTCGGGCTGGAAGGAACTGGTTCGGATTCGCTTCGCCTCGATGAGCACGAAGCAGTTCGGCGACACCATGATTCCGTCGGGTTGAACCACCATCTGCGTCTGGTAGGTCGGAGCAGCCGGTCTGAGTTTGAACTCATCAGGAAGAAGAGTGACAACCGCCTCTTCCACTTCACCTACGAATTTCATCCGCGCCCGGTCAGCACCATGCCCTGCGCTCACCACAGCGCCAAGGAATGCCTGGCGGGGTAGAAAGTCCAGACCAGCAAGCGCCTCAGCTGTGAGGACGTTCTCGTATCCGCGGCCGCCGTCGCGGTAGGCACGAATGGACGCTCCGGCCCACGACAACTCCTCGAGCAACCTCCCAAGGACGGATCGATTAACCGCCGCCTGATCGTTCATCCGCCCCTCCCGGAGCCAGACGTCACATGTAGTCGCAGCAGCGAAGACTACGCCTGTTCAGCAGCAGTGGCAGCTCGCAGCGGCCGGCTCCAACCAACGATGTCCGGCAGGAGCGCTGGCGAGCTCGACGAGTGTGGATGTGGGTTCCCTGCGTTACTTGATTCGCCCTGGCCCCGAGACGGCGTACGACTGACGATGCCTCCACCGAAGGCCCGAACAAACGCGGACCGCAACCGGCCGCGGTGACTTGGGCGACTGGGCAGTGAGGTTGCGAGAGCGCCAACGAACTGCCCGAGCGCGTGACCACCGCCGCCCATATCCAACCCTCGTGTTGGTCATGGATAGGCCGCGACAGCCAAGAGCCATTACGGCAACTGGCCATTTCAGTCCTATTCAGGCACCTCGATCGGGCGGTAACGATCCACGGTAAGCTCCAGTGGTGGGGACCGGACGGTCGGGCAGTCCCGAAGGACTTCGATCCGATCGAGACCTCGGTGCGGGAGAGAATCACCAGGCTGGCACAGTTCGACGATCTTGGCCTTGAATTCGACGTAAACGAGCGGCACGGGCGCAGCGTCCTTGTTCCCCATGCTGGCCTCACGGACCCGGCGCCGGGCCGACGACGCCGGCCCTACCTCCTCAGCCTCGATGGAGAGCTACCGGCATTCCGGCCGAGCGGAATCCGTGCAACCACCCGTTCAAAGCCACAAGTCACTGCACAGGGCTGGACCCGTAGACGATCATGGCCTAGTCCGAGGCGGGGTAAGAACCCGCCCTGACCTGCGTAAACAGGTGAGCGGAGGGCATGGGATTCGAACCCATGAAGACAGGTGGGTCCTGCCTTAGCGGTTTTCAAGCAATCTCCAACAGCCCATGCGACCAGCACGTTCACCACCCCGACCACCACTTCGCCGCGTATCCGCCGCGCCAAGGTCCCAGCAGCCAGAGCCCGCCGGACACCACCGGACTGGCGCCCGACCCACGCCTTGCGACCCAGCCAGACCGCTACTGTCGCGCCGATGCCGTGCATACCGCTCCGGCACCGGCCCTCGCCGACACCGACGTCCGGGCTGCGGTGCCAGCCATCGGCACTGACACGCCGCCGTCAGGACCGGCATCAAGTGTCAGGTAGTGCACACTTGTGCCATGAGCCAAGGTCTTCCCGAGCCGACGCCCGATGCCTCCGCCGAGGTCGTCACCATCACCGACGCACGGACCCGCTTCGGCAACCTCGTACGACGCGCCGCGCACACCCGCCAACGCGTCATCATCACCGACCACGGTCAAGCCGCGGCCGCGATCATCAGCGCCGCCGAACTGGAAGACCTCGAAGACCGGCTCGCCATCGCCCAGTACGAACTCGAGAAAGCCAACGGCACCCTGCGGACCATCCCGCACGAGCAGGCCAAGCGCAGGCTCGGGTTCACTGAGTGACCTACACCCTCGACTGGCGCGAGAACGCCCTCAACAGCCTGGCCGGATACCTTGACGACGACCGAGCCGGCGTGCGTGAAGTCTTCACCGTGCTCGACGAGCTCACCGCCAACCCCTACCCGCCATACGCCACCAAGATCGGGTCGGCACTTCGATTGCGGATCGGCCGCTATCGCATCGTCTACGAGATCGAGGACCACACCGTCACCGTGCTCGTAATCCACGTCGGCCGCACCAACTGACTCCCAACAGACATCACCCCGGCGGGCGGTGAACTAGCAGCGAACAAGACGACGCATTGGACGGGACACCAGCGATCACCTCCGGCTCGGGCTGGAGATCACGATCGCGGCACAGTTTCGTTGGCATCGGTCTGCCACCACTACCCTCACCGCATGCGCTGGCGTCTGGGCTTGTCCGCGGTCGCGATGGCGGTCCTCATGGCGGGTTGTTCGGTGATCGCCAACGGGCTGGCGGGGTCAGCGTCGACCCGCAGGGTCACCTGCTCGTCGTGCTTGCCTGGTGCGGCCCAACGCCGCCCGACGGTGCGACGATCTACCACGACGGCGGAACGGACGGGATCGAGGAAGCCAGCTACGACGCGCCGAGACTCACCGGACGTTCCACCTCCTTCCGCGTGGACGACCCAGCCGGCGGCTGGAAACTCCAAGGCAAACCTCCCAGGCTCCAGAAGAACATCACCTACAGCGTCTACGGCTGGACCCGAGACAACGGCTACTCCGTCGCGTCCGCAGAATTCCGGCTGTCCACTGCGGCACGCATCAAGCCTGGGAAGGTGCTCCTTCAGGACGAGAACGAGCACGACATGCAGGTGACCAGGCGCCAGCTCCACCGGATGACCCACGACCGAACCTGGGTCTCCTGCGGCTAACAAACACCGCCCGTCACCCTCGCGGGTAGAGATCTTGGTCTGTGTCAGCCCGGCCGCTCAGTCTCTGTCAGCCCGACCCGTCCGTCTCGAGTTCGGGCTCGTCCGACCGCCGGAGGCAGTGACGTCCCCGGCCGCTGGGCGGCAGATGACGTAGCACCCAGCCGGCTGGGCCCCGATGGGTGTCTCTTGTGAAGGCGAACACGCCGAAGATCACGAACTCGCTCACCGCATAGGCAATCCAGCACGTGACGGCCAGCCAATCCGCTGCGACCGTCTCCGACAGCACGAGAGCAGCGGCGAGGCACCCAACTGGTACCCACCCGATATGCCGACGCTGAACCGCTGACAACCAGAAGGCTCTGATGGTGAGCCCAGCGACGACAGCCGCCAGCAGCAAGTCAGTCGACACCACCGAAGTGTCTCAGCAGAACACCTGTCCGAGTGCGTCCCGGCCTCGTGGGCTTTCGCTGTTTGCGCGGACGTCTTCAGCCGGTCAGACCCTGTTAGGACCCCTCGTCTGGCCGGGCGGCCTTCCTCTGAGTACCCGCCGGCGACCGCGGACAGGCGCGTCTGACTACACGTTGCACGCTGATCTCATGGCGCATACTCCAGTTGCGAAGTGGCGTCGTATCCGCAGGCGGGGGAGGCACGGAGAGGAGTAGATGGGATGGGGAGCCGAAGTCAACGGGCTCCACGCTCGGCCGTTCCAGCTCTAGTGGGGGCTGCCCTCTTCGCCGCGCTTGCCATCGTCCTCGCCTACGATAGCTACGTCCTGGCTACGCTCGGCCAGATCGCTGAAGGGGTGGTCCTCGACAGGAAGCGTGCTCCCTCCTGGGCGGGGAAAGGAAGTGACGGTCCGCGCATCACGGTGCGCTTCACTACCAAGGACGGCCACCAGGTGGAGGACCGGACCGACACCTTCGTCGACGACCCCGTCACGTTCTCCATGCTTTCCTCCACGAGGCTTGTCTCCAAGGCGAAGTCGATGAGTTCAGGCGTCGGGTCTCACCGACGTCTCCCATAGTGGAACCTGCGTTGGCTGAGGCATCGGTATATCCGGCCGTGCAGCGAGTTTCGGTCCGCAGCCGAACGCTCAGCAATGGCAAAGTGGCGCAGCGAGATGTCTGATGGTGACTGTCATTGGCCCACCACCGTCAAGCATCAGGTGACACAGGGCACAGGGCCAACACGTCATGCCTGGTTGTTGCGGCTCATGAGGGTTGGTGGCGGAGTGTGAGGGAGGGGTAGATCGCCTGGCGGCAGGATGGAAGTGCGACCAACCGTTCTGTTCACGGAAAGGGATCTACCCCTCGTTCCCACGCTAGCGCTCCGTTGACTCCTGCCGGTCGGCTGCGTCTTGTTGCTGTCGCTGTGAGCTCAGTACCACTTGACCTCGAGGAGTAGGCCGTTCTGCACGTAGAACTTGTTCGGTCCCGGTGAGATCGCGGCGAACCCGGCCACGTAGTTCGGGCCCACGTCGACCAGCGTGTCCGGGTCGATCCGCCGGGTCCGGCCGTTGGTCGCGTAGATCGCGCCGTCGCCCGGGTCGTACTCCATGTTCACCGCCCGCGGCTGGAAGCCCGTCACCGTCGACCAGGGGTAGTCGAACTCCTTCTCGGAACGGATCAGCGAGCCGTCGGTCGGCGAGATCTCGAACACGGTCCCGTACGTCATGCCGAACAGCCGGCCCTGCCCGTCGAACGTCAGCCCGTTCACGCCCTGCTCGTCCGGCAGCGGCGTCGACCTCCACAACACGCGACCAGACGCGGCGTCCATCGCGAACACCTGGCCCGGATGCTTGGAGTTGTCCGAGGGGTTGCAGCAGCCGAGCGAACCGCCGTAGATGATCCCGTCGCGGTAGGTCAGCGCCGAGATCTGGTTCGCGCCCTCGACCAGGCCGGAGTTCCAGGTCCGCCGCTCCCCGGTCGCGGGGTCGTACAGCGTCAGGGCACCGTTGTCCTGGGTGTTCTTCGGTGAGGTGCCGATCGCGACGTACGGACCCGCGCTCACGACGGTCCACGGGCGTTCCTGCCCCTTGTCCTTGAGGTCGAAGAGCTTCTTCGGGTTCGAGTCACCGAACGGCAGGGCCGGGTCGTACTCCCACAGCTCCGCGTTCGCATAGACGCCGAAGTACATCTTGCCGTTGTGGGCGCCCATGCCCTCGATCTGGTGCCTGAAGTCGTACTCGGTCCACTTCGTGGTCGCGGGGTCGTACGCCACCAGCCCGCCCTGGAAGTAGCCGCCGGCGTAGATGCGCCCGTCCGGGCCCTTCGCCAACGAGCGCGGTGGGGTCGGCGTCCCGACCAGCCCGTCGGCGCGATCGAACGTGGTCTCCTTCGTGGCCGGGTCGTACGTCCACATGTCAGCGCTGCCGGTCGCGCCGTAGATCAGCTCGTGACCGACCCGCTTGTCGACCGCCCGCGCGACCCCCTTTCCGGCACCGAGACCGCCCTTGTCGGCCTGCTCGGCTCCACCCTGGAACCCGGTCGGCGTCAGGGTGCCCTTCCGAGGATCGAACAGTGTCAACTCGCTATTGACGATCAGGTAGACCCGTCCCTGCTCGTCGGCCTGGGAGATCGTCTGCCCCATGTAGCCGGGAATCTCGTACTTCCACTTCAGGGTCTTCAGGTCCAGCACCCAGCCGACCTGAGCAGTCGTGCCGCCCGCGAACAGCACGTACAGGTAGCCGGCCTCGTCCTCCATCTGGTAGGTGTACTTGTCCGTCGGCATCCCCGGCGGCGGCGGGATCTCGACCCGATCGCCGGTCCTCGGGTCCACCTGGTAGAGCGCGGTGGTCTGCCCGAGACCGGCGTAGATCTTCCCGCCGCTCGCCTCGACCGACCGGACGAAAAGATACTTCGACCCGAAGTCGCCGTAGTCGCGGTACTTCCGCGTCGTCGGGTCCCAGGAGAACAGCCGCCCACCAGGCAGCGGAGCGGGGCCGAAGCCCTCGGTGGTCCCGAAGTAGAAGACGCCCCGCTCGTCGGTGTCGCCCTCCCAGGTGAAACTCGTCCGCGGCGACGGGCGGCCGAGGTCCTCGACCGCGTCCGCCCGCCAGGGCAGGCGGTACACGTGACCGTAGCCGTACGTGCTCACGTACACCGTGCCGCGCTTGTCGATCGACACGCCCCACGCGCCCTGCGCGCCGAGGTCGGCCGGCACCTCGCCGGAGGGATCCCCGGGAACATACAGCGGCAGCATGCGCATGACGCGCTTGGTGAGCGTGTCGAACTCGGCGAGGTATGCGGGCTTGCCGCTGAACGCCTGGTACGTGCGGACGGTGCCGTCCGGCATCCGCGCGGTCTCCCCACCCGCCGCGGTCGCGGCGTACAGGGGGATCGTGCCGCGGTTCCACCACTGCGGCGTGGTCGGTGTGACGGCGGCCGTCACCGACAGACCGGCGACGAGGGCCAGTCCTGCGATCAACAACCGGTGCCAGGGTCGGGTTCGCATACTCGTGCCCTCCACCTCGGGGTCTTGTGGTCGTGACCGTAAACACGTGTCGTGCGGCCGTCACCGGCAATGCCCATAACTGGTGCGGACCTTTTATGGACGCGGGACCGAGGGGCGCTTACTCTCTCAGTTACGGCCCCGTCCGTAACAGGAGGCGCGATGACTTCCATCCGGAACGCCTTGGCCCTCACGACCCTCACCGTGCTGCTCGTCGCGGGCTTGGTCCCGCCAGCCCAGGCGGCCGGCGCGATGAGCTACGGCCCGCAGCGGGTCACCGGTATTCCCGCCGCCGGCGGGGTCAAGGTCTAGTTGCTCGGCACTGTCGACGTTCCCATGCAGGCAGGCCAGACCGCCTACGTCTACTCGTCCATGAAGGCGTCCGCCGCGGAGCAGGTCACGCTCGTCGACAACGAGGTGCTCTGCTCCGGAGCCGGTGCCAGCAACGTGGTGATGGGCGAGAACATCGACCCCGCCGGCAGCGCCAACACCGACCGAGTGAACATCACCATCGTCACCCGATTCCTCGTCTCGGCCACCTCGACCGGATCGATGGTCTGCAGGGTCTACTACCGCGGTCACTCGCTGTCGGAGCTGACCTCGGCGATCACGGTCGAAGGTGAGCTCAGGTTCGCCGATCCCTCCGTCGGCGAGGACGTCAACAGCCTCGCCATGCAGACCTCGTTGCCGAACGGGAACACTCCTGTGTCCTCGATCGCCCGTATCCCGGTTCTGGATCGCACGCTCACGGCGAGCCAGACGAAGGTGGACGTGATCGCCGACGTCGAGTTCATGGCGTGCTACCCCTTTGACGCGGCTACCTGCGGGCACTCCTCGGACCGGTCCAACGCCAAGTTCACGCTCTTCGTCAACCAGATGAACGGCGACACCGTCTGCAAGTCGGCAACGGCAGCGCAAAGCGTCGTGTCGGTACTGAAACAGACGCACCACAAGGCCGTTCCGATGTACACCTCGCTCGATCTCGCACCCGGCTGCCGGCGCCTGTACGCGTACGTCAAGGCCGAGTACGTGTCGGGGGCGGTCGGCTCGATCCAGGGTGAGACAAGCCCGTTGCCAGACGCCGACGGTAGCGGCACGCATACCTCGGTCATGACGCACATGTTCGCTGTCCCTCGTTGACCCCGGGAGAGGATTCCCCGTGCGGCAAGGCAAAACTCTGCTCGTTCTGGTCGCGCTCGTCGCGGCCGTGCTCACGTCCACCGGCGCGGTGGCCGCGCCACCCGCTCCGGTTGGCCCGCGGTCGCTGGGGATCCCATTGCGGGACGTGCTCATGATCGGCGGCACCGTGGGTTCGCTGCCGGACGGACGCCGGGTGATCTGGTCCGCCGTGTCCGGCACGCCCGCGTACCTCAACGCCGTCGACACGACGACGGGCGCTCCACTGCTGTCCGTTCCGCTGACGGGAGCGAGCGGCGCCTACGGCGTCGAGCAGGCACCCGACGGCTCGGTGTACGTGGGTACGTACGGCACCGGACGGCTGTACCGGCTCGCGCCCGGCGCGACGCAGGCCGAGGACCTCGGCGTGCCGATCGGCGGCGAGGCATACGTGTGGAACATCGTCGTCGCCCCCGACGGCACGGTGTACGGAGGCACCTCGCCGGGCGGCAAGGTGTTCAGCTGGAGTCCCACCACGAAGACGTTCCGCGACTTCGGCACGATGGTGCCGGGTCAGACGTACGTGAAGAGCATCGCCTACTCCCACGGCAAGGTCTACGCCGGCGCGCTCGCGTCGTGGATCGTCACAGAGCTCGACCCGGCGACCGGCGCGAAGCGTCAACTGCCAATGCCGCCCGGCATCGGCGACCCGACGAGCAAGGTCGTCAACGACCTCCGCGCATACGGCGACTTCCTCTACGCACGCGAGCAGACGGGCCCCGGCCCACTGCGCGTCTACGACGTCACGACCGGGTCCTGGACCGACACTGTCGAGAGCGCCGCCGGCCTGGACGTCACGCCGCCCGGCTCCGACGGCCGCGTCTGGTTCTTCCGCCAGTTCGAGGTCGGGTCGTCGGAGCTCATCGCGTACGACCCGACCACCCACGCGCAGCAGCGCACCGGGTTGAAGGCGTACGGGCGCGTCGTCAACACCCGCGGCATCGGCTGGGACGGCGACGCGGTCGTCGGCCTGTTCTGGCGCGGTCTGATGTTCCGCCACGACACCTCGACCGGACAGTCGTCGACACTGCGGACGACCGTCGCCGGGCAGCCGACTCCCGTGCTCGCGCTCGCGTCGGGCGCACCCGGAACGGTTTACGCCGGCGGGTTCCTGCAGGGCGGCGTCGCGACCGTGTCGACGGCCGACGGCAAGACAACGTACAACCGGTTCAGCCAGGTCGAGTCGCTCATGCCGACAGGCCGCGGCCTGGTCATCGGCGCGTACCCGTCCGCCCGGATCTACCGCTACGACGAGGCGAAGCCGTGGTACAGCTCGGAGTACTCCGACGAGGCGCCGCAGGGCACGGAGAACCCGGTCAAGCTGCTCGACCTCGAGTCGCACGTACAGAGCCGCCCGCAGGGACTAACCGAGGTGCCCGGCAAGATCGTGTCCGGGTCGACCCCGTCCGGCGACACATTGGGCGGATCATTGTCGGTCATCGACGCGCGGACAGGCAAAGTCGACCGGATCATCGACGACTTCGTGACCGACGAGGGCATCACCGCGATGACCGCCGGCAAGCACGGCATCGTGTACGGGGCGACGTCCGTCGCCGGTGGGCTGTCGACGACGCCACCGACCCAGGAGAGCGCGACGATCTTCGCGTACGACGTGTTCCGCAACCGCAAGCTGTGGGAGGTCAACCCGTCCGCGACGGTGAAGACGATCTCGGCCGTCGCCGTCGACTCCCGCAACCGGCTGTGGGCGGTCGTCGACGGCGACGTGCTTGAGCTCGACCCTGCGACCGGACGAACGATCCGTACGTTCGACACGTTCGCCGGCCATTCGGCGGCGGCTCAGCTCGCACTCGACGACACCCGCACGACGCTCTATGCCCTGGTGGGCGGGACAAAGGTCGTGCTCGTCGACACCAACAAGCAGACCTGGCGGCCGCTGCTCGACCAGCCGGCGTTGCGCATGGTCTACAACGCCGGCGAGCTGATCTTCGCTCGTGACGCTGAGCTGATCGCCTGGCAGGTTCCGAAGCGCTGACCGAGCACCCACCCCCCTGGCTTCTACCCTGGCCGCAGCTCACTTTTGGGCGGTGGAAAGCGAGCCGCCAGCCAAAATGAAGCGCCACGCCGCCACGCCCTCGCCGGAGCCGCACTTGGCGTATCCAGAACTCGGATTGAGTGACGACCAGGCGCCCGATCCTGGCCCGCGTATGGCCCGCAAACGCCGAGATCTGGCCGGACAGAGCAAGCCACACCGAGCCCAACCGAGCATGATCCAGAAGACGTCCCAGAACCACGTTTCCGCAGGTCAGAGCGGCTAAGAACCAGGTCAGGGCGGAGGGCATGGGATTCGAACCCATGAAGACAGGTGGGTCCTGCCTTAGCGATTTTCAAGACCGCCGCACTAGGCCACTATGCGAGCCCTCCCGACCTGCGGCACGACACCGGGTCCGGGCCGACAGCCGTACGAACGGCCAGACCCCACCCCGGTGAAACCCCCGCAGATCAGCCCTCGAGGCCAGGCTCGAGGGCAACGCCGACCATTGTCCCATCCAGGTACGACAACCCGTCCCACCCCTGGCACAGAGCGGTGACCGGGATGCGTGGGACCGAAGCGCGGCTTCAGCCCGTCGGGGAGATGTTGTGGTTGAGGCGGAAGAGGTTGTGCGGGTCGAAGCGCCGCTTCAGCTCGACCAGGCGCGTATAGTTGCCGCCGAACGTCGACCGCGCGAGTTCGTCCGCCTCGTAGAAGCCGGGGAAGTTCACGTACTCCCGCCCGTCGGAGTACGCCCCGGTCCGCTCGTACACCTCACGCGCCCAGGCGATGTTCGCGTCGTCGTCCTCGGGACGCTCCCAGTTCGCCTCGATGCCCAGCATGTACGGCATCGACCGGTCGCCGAACGCGGTGTCGCCGGCCGGCACCCGCGCCATCGCGCCGCCGAGCGGCCACACGTCGATGCTCGACCGCGGTGACGGCGCGGCTTCTCCGAGCGAGACGATGGTGTCGATGAGCATGTCGTCCAGCCCGGTGAGGAAGCGCGACTTCCAGTAGTAGCGGAGCTCGTGCGCGGGATAGTCGTCGTCGAGGAACTGCTGCAGTTCGAGGTACGTACGTCGCCCGCTGAGGTCGGCGACCGGCCGGCCGAGGGCGCGGGCCGGGGCCAGCGCGCGCTCGCCCTCGTCGGGGTCGCCGACGTACGTGGCGAGGTGGATCAGCACCGGCCGGCCGACGTACTCTTGCGGGAATCCCTCCATCGGCGGCCCGTCCATCAGGATGGCGATCGAGGCCACCTCGTCCGGGACCGTGTCCTTCCACGACCGGATCGCCCGCAGCACCTCGCCCGCGTCCGCGCCGGCGTGCACGACCAGCGCGCAGAACACGTCCGGCCCGACCGGGTGCGCACGGAACTCGAACTCCGTCACGATCCCGAAATTGCCGCCGCCTCCGCGCAGCGCCCACAGCAGATCCGGGTCCTCGCTTGGCTTCGACCCGGCGCGGACCGTACCCCCGTCGGAGGTCACCACCTCCGCGGACAGCAGGTTGTCGCAGCTCAGCCCGTGCTTGCGGGCCATCCAGCCGAACCCGCCGCCGAGTGTGAGGCCGGCCGCACCGGTGTCGCTCACCACGCCCATCGGGACGGCCAGGTTGAACGGCTGCGTCGCCTGGTCGAGGTCGGCGATGCGGACGCCGCCCTGGGCGCGGACGATCTCGGTGGCCGGATTGGTCAGGGCGGCGCTCATCGGGGACAGGTCGACGACCAGGCCGCCGTCACACGACGCGACCCCGGAGACGTTGTGTCCGCCACCACGGACGGCGAGGAGCAGGTCGTGCTCGCGGGCGAAGTTCACCGCGGTGGCGACGTCGCCGGAGTCGGCGCAGCGGGCGATCAGCCCGGGCCGCTTGTCGACCAGGCCGTTCCACACCGACCGGGCCGTGTCGTACTCGGGGTCTATGGGCTGGACGAGGCGGCCGCGCAGGTCGTCCGCGAACCGCTCCACCGCTCCCTCGGGCACCTCGACGAGCTCGCCGGCACAGGAGTTCAGTCGTACGACAGCCACGGCCGGCCCCCTTGGGAAAGGCAGAAAGCACAGAAGCACGCGGACGCCGAGCACGCCCGCTCCCGGCATCCCACCATCGGCGTACGCGTGGTGGCACGGGTATGTCGCCCCTCTCACCGTGGGCGTCCGGCCCGGCAGCGGCAGGCCCGTCGGCTCAGCGGGCCGGCTCCGCAGGCCGGCGCCGGCGGGCGGGGTCGACGGCAGCCAAACCAGGTGCACCGCTGCGCGCCCGCCCGGCACGATGGGGCGATGGTCCCGATGGTCCCCCACCCCGTATCGCCCAGGGCGCCCGAGGCGCCCGACGTGCCCAAGGTCATCGTGGTGACCGGCATCATGGCCGCCGGCAAGTCGACCGTGGCGCAGTTGCTGGCCGAACGCCTGGACCGGTCCGCGCACGTACGCGGCGACGTGTTCCGCCGGATGATCGTGTCGGGGTCGGCGCCGATCGTGCCGGACGGCGGCGAGGCCATGGACGCCGAACTCCGCCTGCGCTACCGGATCTCCGTCTCGGTCGCCGACGCCTACGCCGAGGCCGGCTACACCGCCGTCGTCCAGGACATCATCATCGGACGGCACCTGACGGAGTACGTGAAGTCGCTGGCCACCCGCCCGGTGGGCGTGGTCGTCCTCGCGCCCCGGCCGGAGGTGGTGGAGCGCCGGGAGTCCGGCCGGACCAAGACGGGGTACGCCGATGGCTGGACGGCCGCCGACCTGGACGCCGCGCTCCGTCTCGAGACGCCCCGGCTCGGGCTCTGGCTGGACACCTCCGACCAGACGCCGGACCAGACCGTGACGCAGATCCTGGACCGGCTGCCGGAAACCCTGGTCGACTGAGTCGCTGGTTCAGACGGGGTTCGGACCCGGGTTCAGAGCCGTACGTCGGCGACGACCGGCAGGTGGTCGGAGGCGTCGGCGTCGGTGAGCACCCACGCGCGTTCGGCCGTCAGGTCGGGTGAGACGAGCACGTAGTCGATCCGCCGGTCCGGGCCGGCGACCGGAATCGTGTGGCCGGGGTCCGCGTCAGGGTCGGCGTCCCCGTCCGGCCAGGCGTCGGTGAGTACGCCGGTGAGCGGCTTGGTCTCCGGCGCGGTGGGCTGGGCGTTCAGGTCTCCGGTGAGGATGGTTCGCCGCGGCGCGGCACCGAGGATCTCTGCGACCCTGGTGGCCTCGCTCTCCCGGGCGCGCGGATCGGCCTCGGACAGGTGCGTGGTCGCGAAGCACAACCGCTCCCCGTCGACGTCGACCTCGACGGCCAGCAGTCCGCGCGGCTCCAGGTCCGGCTCGGAGTCCGGACCAGGCGGCAGCAGCTCGTGCACCACCGTCAGGATCGGGAAGCGGGACAGCACCGCGAGGCCGTACTGCCGACGCTGCCGCCCGGGACCGGGCGAGTCGGGATCAAGGTCGGGACCGAGCGAGTCGGGATCAAGCGGATCGAGATCGAGATTGGCGGCGTATGCCACGTGCATGCCGAGGGTCGTCGCCAGCCACTTCGCCTGGTCGGCGAACGCGCTGCGCTCGGACCAGTGCCGGTCGACCTCCTGCAAACCTATCAGGTCGGCCCCGGAACGCGCGAGCACCGCGGCGGTCCGCGCGAGGTCGAGCCGATCGGCGGTGTCCGCCCCGTGGTGGATGTTGTACGAGACGACGCGAAGGGCGGCGGCCTGATCGCGGCCACCGCCCTCCGAAGGGCCGTGCGGGTGTTCGTGTTCCACGTGGAACGGCAGGCTGCTCACCCGGCCCACGCTACGGCTGTGGCGGCCGCAACCGCCAAGCGGTCAGCGGCGGACGGCGAAGTCGGCCACCACCGGCAGGTGGTCCGAGCCGTCGGCCTCGGTGGCCACCCGGGCGTGCAGCGGCTGCACGTCCGGCGACGACATCACGAAGTCGATCCGGTTGTGCGGGTCCTCCTGGGAGTAGGTGAACCCGTCACCCACGCCGACGGCCGCCCAGGAGTCGGTGAACACGTCGGTCAGGATCTGGATCTCGGCCGCACCCGCGCTGGCGTTCAGGTCGCCGGTGAGGAAGGTCCGGGTCGGGCTGTCACCGAGCAGTTCGACGATCCGCCGCGCCTGCGCCTGGCGTTCGAGGTTGTCGTTGTGCTGCAGGTGCGTGTTGGCGAATCGCATCATCACGCCGCGCACCTTGATGTCGGCGACGAGCAGGCCGCGCTGTTCGTGGTCACCGAACTTCGGCAGCAACGTGTTGGTGGAGGACAGGATCGGGAACCGGGACAGGATCGCGGTGCCGTACTGCCGGCGCTCCCCGCCCGGCGTGGCCGGGTCCAGGTCGAGGTTGGCGGCGTAGGCGACGTACATGTCCAGCCGGTCGGCCAGCCAGGCGGCCTCGTCGAGGTTGTCGCTGCGGTCGCCCCAGTGCCGGTCGACCTCCTGTAGTCCGATCACGTCCGCGCGCAGGCCGCGGATCTCGTTGGCCACGTCGGGCAGGTCGAGCACGTTGTCCGGGCCCGCACCGTGGTGGATGTTGTAGCTGGCCACCCGCACCCGTACCGGCTGGGCCTGGTCGGCGCTGGTCTGGTCGGCGCTGGCCGGCGCGGCCGCGAACCCGACGGAGGTGGCGAGGGCGAGTGCTGCCGCCCCCACGAATGTGAGTGCACGCGTGAGTCGTGGCGTACGTCGAAACACGAACTGCTCCCTTCCCGGCAACAGGGGTAGGGCACCCATCCCACCGGCACCCCCGCACGACGGCGGGGCATACGCGTGGACGGCGAACGAACGCCTGGTGACGGTGTGACCTGACCCGTGAGACGAACCGGCACCCGAGGAAAGAGCGGGGTGCGTGCGGGTCACGTTAACGGGTTTCGGTCCGGAGTGGATCTTCGTACGCCATTGCCGCGACCGGTCCCGGTCACGACAGCCAGAGTCGGGGGCAACGGCAACCAGCACAGGGACAGAGACAGGCAGGGACGACGCGAACGCCCGTCAGCGGAGCAGGCTCGCGGGGTCGACCGGACGGCCCATACGCGCCGACTCCTCACCGGCCAGCGCTATCGCCAGCGCGGTCAGGCCGTCCTCGGCGGTGACCCGCGGCTCCACGCCTCCGGTGAACGCGGTGAGGAACTCGGCGAACTGCTCGGCGAACGGGTCGACCGAACCGTCGTCGGCGTACAGCACCGCACCGGTCCCGTCGGTCAGCACCTGCGCCGGCGCGGAGTCGAACCGCAGCACACCCTCGTCACCCGCCAGTTCGAACGTCGAGCGCACCGAGGTGCCCGGCACGTCCCAGACCGCCTCGACCCGGGTGGTCACGCCGTCGACGTGGGTGAGCGTCGCGGTGCTGCGCAGCGGGGCGCCGGCACCTGCGCGCGGTGTCGTACGGCCGACCACCTCGCCCACCTCGCCGCCCACCCAGCGCGCGTAGTCGAGGTCGTGGATGGCCAGGTCGACCAGGATGCCGCCGGACCGGGACACGTCGGCGAACCAGGTCTGCGCCCCCGGGCTCTCCACCTCCCGGAAGAACGTGAACTCCGTCGGCCGCCCGATCCGGCCGGCGGCGACGGCGTCCCGGGCGATGACGTACGCCGGGAAGTAGCGCAGGACCTGCGCCACGCACAGCCCGACGCCGGCGTCGATGCACGCGTCGATCATCGTCCGGCCCTCGGCGGGGTCGCGGGCGAGCGGCTTCTCGCAGACGACGTGCCGGCCGGCCCCGGCGGCCCAGTGGGCGAGCGTCGCGTGGGTGTCGGTGGGCGTGCAGATGTCGATGACGTCGGCGGCGGTCAGCACCTCGTCGGGCGCGGTCACCGACCGCACGCCGTGCTCGGACGCGAACGCCCGGCCGCGTTCGGCCGAACGGGAATGCACCACGACCTCGGCCCCGAGCCGATGCCAGGACTCGACATGCCGGCGGGCCATCTCGCCGGTGCCGACGATGGCGACCCGGGCCCGGGCCGTCGCGTCGAGTGTCCGCGCGCCGTCCGAGGGTCCGTCCGAGGGTCCGTCCGAGGGTCCGTCCGCGGGTTCGGTCACGTCGCCTCCACCAGGGTGCCGGCCGCTGCCGACAGCTTCTCCGCCGCGGTGACGATATCGGCCTGGTCGGCGTCGGAGCCGAGGAGGACCTGCTGCGGAATCCACACCAGGTCGGCGCAGAACCGTTCGGTCTCCGGCAGGTCGAGCCGGCCGTAGTCGGTCGCCGCGTAGGCGGGGTCGAAGCCGGTCGCACGCTGGTCGAAGCGGCGCTGGGCGAACACGCCCTGCCGATCCAGCGGTACGCCGTAACCGGGGCTGCACGGAATGCCCTCGGCGTTCAGGGCGGCGGTGAAGCGCTCGCGCGGCAGCCCGCCGAACGCCTGCGGGTCGTACAAGAACTGGTAGAGGTGATAGCCGTGCGTCGTGCACCGCGGGTCGCGGGCGAGCGGGCTGAGCCCGTCGATCCGGGACAGCCCCTCGTCGAGAATGCGGGCGCTGTGTTCGCGGCGGGCCACCTGCTCGTCCAGGTCGGCGAGCTGGGCCAGCAGGATCGCGCTCTGGAACTCCGTCAACCGGTAGTTGCCACCGAGGATTCCGTGGTCGTACCACGCGCCGGCCCGCGAACGCCCGCAGTGGTGGAAGCTCCACGCGCGGTCGGCGAGCTCGTCGTCGCTGGTCACCACCATCCCGCCCTCGCCCGCGGTCATGTTCTTGCTGGCCTGGAACGACCAGCAGCCGAAGGTGCCGAACGACCCGACGCCCCGCCCCCGCCAGCGCGCCCCGTGCGCGTGCGCGGCGTCCTCGATCAGTGCCAACCCGTGCTTGACAGCGAGGTCGGTGAGCCGGTCCAGGTCTGCCGGGTGCCCGGCCAGGTGCACCGGGATGATCGCCTTCGTCCGCGGGGTGATCGCGGCCTCGACCGCGTCCGGGTCCAGGCAGACGTACTCCGGGTCGACGTCGGCGAACACCGGCAGCGCGTTCACGCCGAGCACCGCCGTCGCGGTGGCGAGGAACGTGTAGCCGGGCACGATCACCTCGTCGCCGCTGCCGATGCCGAGGGCCTTCAGCGCGATCTCCAGCGCGATCGTCCCGTTGCAGACGGCCAGGCCGTGCCGCGCGCCGTGGTGGTCCGCGAACGCCCGCTCGAACTCCGTCTTCACCGGGCCGTCGACGGACGACCAGACCCCGGCCTTCGCGACCTCGGTGACCGCGCGCACGGCCGCGTCGTTCGCCGGCGGCCAGGCTGGAAAGCCGTTGGTGCGTACGGGGCTGCCGCCGAGCAGGGCCGGCCGGTCGGCGTCGGTCGTCGGCCTGGTCGCTGTCATCGCTGGTCTCCGATCTGCGTGGACGGGCTCGGCCGGTCGGGCACCTCGGCCGCCTCGGGCAGGTCGCCGAGCACCTCGTCCAGTGCGGTCAGCACGTGCTCCTCCACCGCGGGCGCGAACCTGCCGGCGCGGTAGACGTACGGATAGGACTGGTCCGGCTCGTACCCGCCCTCCCGCAACTGCGCGGCGGTGACGACGTACCCGATCATTCCGTTGGTGTACGGGATCGGCAGCGCGGCGCCGGACGTGCGGCGTTTCACGTGCTGCCCGTACGCCACACTCACCTCCGCGTCGAGGCCGACCAGGGTGAGGCCGTCGGCGAGGTCGACCCGGGTCAGCCGCAGCGGCACCTGGTCGACCAGCCGGCCCGGCTCGGCGAGCAGCCGGCGCGCCCAGTCGCCGTCGATGCCGGGCGTCTCCCGGCGGCGGGCCAGTTCGTCGCGCGAGGGCGGCTGCAAGGGCAGGTTGACGCTGTGGGTCCGCACCGCGACACCGCCGGGCGGCAGCGGGGGAAGGCGCCGCAGCGGCCGGTCGAGCACCGCGCCGACCGAGACGGCCAACTGCTGCCCGATCGACTCGATCTCCTCGTCGCCGCCGCGGTGGAACTCACCGTCCCGTACGACGTTCGGGTTGATGTCGCCGCAGCAGCCCTGCAGGAAGCCGATGGGGACGCCCGCACCGACCGTGTGCTCCAGTGCGGACCGCATCGCGCCCGGGTAGTCCGGTGACACCTGCGGGTCGGCGGAGACGACGGGGTGACAGGTGTAGTGGACCAGCAGCGCCCTGGTCGAGCCGTCCGGGCGGGCCAGCCGGAGCACGCCGACCTCCGGGTCGTTCGGGCCGTCGGGGTCCGGGCCGCCGTAGGTGCCGTCGGGGTTGGCCCGCCTGCGGTTGACGCCGAACCCGCAGGTGCCGGTGCCGCGTTCGGCGTACACCGGCTCCATTCCGGCGAGCGCCTCACCGATCGCGGCGAGCACGACGTCGGTCAGGTGGGCAACGTAGGCGGGGTCGCCCCGGCCGAGGAGCGGCGAGAACGTCAGCCCCGGTTGCGGTGCGCAGTGGGTGTGCGAGGCGTGCAGCACGACGCTGCCCTCGGGTACGCCGTGGTCGGCATCGATCCGCCGGGTCAGGTCGGCCACCGTGTCCGGCCCCCACCACAGCAGGTCGGCGCAGACCAGCAGCGCCGTGCAGGCGCCGGCCGCGTCGCCGAACGCGAACACCTGCGCGGACAGCGGCGCCCGCACCTTCTCCCAGGGTTCGAGCCGGACCGCGAACCCCGCAAGGGGAACCGGCTCGGCGGGCGTGATGTCGGCAGTGGCGGTTCCGACGTACAACCCGGCGTCGGTCGGCGAGGACATGCGTGGGTCGGTCGTCCCCGAGGTCTCGGTCACGGTGGTGTCGCCTCCCGGCCACGGCTTACTGGTGTGGCCAAGTATGGCGAACGATCACTGTGGGAGACAGGGCGCGGACCCACCGCGGACGGCCGGAACCCGTCAGCCGCCGACCTTCCCCGCGGCGTCCGCGGCGTGCGTCGCGTCCGTCGCCTCGGTCGCGTCCGCGGCGGCCAGCTCGTCGTCGACGTACCTCGCCCGGGCAGCCATCAGGCCGGTCGCCACCTGCGGCACCACCAGCACCAGCAGCAGCCCGATCGGCACCGTCCACCCGCCGGTCACGTCGAACAACGCGCCCATCGCCAGCGGTCCGCAGGCCGCGATCAGGTAGCCCACGCTCTGGGTGAAGCCGGACAGTCGCGCCGTCACGTCGTGGGACCGCGAGCGCAGCCCGATCATCGTCAGCGTCAGCGGGAACGCGCCTCCGCCCAGGCCGAGCAGGACGGCCCAGGCGACCGCCCCGGAGGCGGGTGCGAGCAACAGCCCGACGTAACCGACGACGTACGCCGCGCCGCACGCCCACACCAGCGGCCGCTGGTCGGCCAGCCGGGCGGCCAGCGACGGGAAGAGCAGGGACAGGGGTACGCCCACCAGCGGGAGGATCGCAAGCAGCAGCCCCGCGTGCGCGGCGTCCACCCCGGCATCCCGGAAGATCTGCGGCAGCCAGCCGAACGCGGCGTACGCCTGCAGCGACTGCAACCCGAAGTACCCCGCCAGCGACCAGGCCAGCGGCGAGCGGCCGACCGACCACAGCGACTCGTGCCGGGTCGCCGTGCTCCCCGGCCCGGCGGGCCGTGCCACCACGCCCCGGTGGCGGGCCAGCACCAGCCACGGCAGCAGCGCCACCGCACCGGCCAGCGCCCAGGAGCCGAGGCCGAACCGCCAGCCGCCGAACGCGTGCGCGATCGGCACGGTCAGCGCGGCCGGCACCGTGGTTCCGATGGCCATCGACGTGGTGTACGCGGCGGTGGCCAGGCCCACCCGGCCCGGGAAGTACGCCTTGACGAACGCGGGTACGAGGACGTTCCCGGCCGCCATCCCGGCCAGCGCCACCGTCGTGGCCAGCAGGAACACCGGCACCGACGGGACGAGCACGCGTACCAGCTGCCCTACCACCACGGCGGCGAGCGCGGCGGCCAGCACCCGCCGGGAACCGAACCGGCGCGACCAGCCGGGCGCCATCGCACCGAACGCGGCGAAGCTCAGCACCGGCAGCGTGGTCAGGACGCCGGCCACGACGGCGGAGACGCCGAGGTCCGCGCTCAGCTCGTCCAGGACCGCACCGAGGCCGGAGACGGCGGGGCGGAGGTTGAAGGCGAGGAGGACGACGGCGGCGAGGAGCAGCCAGGCGGGCCAGCCGCCGCGGGCCGGGGCCGACTGTGCCGGGACGGCCGGCTGCGCGGGTGGCCGCTCCTCGGCCAGCGTCACCAGCGCGCCGCCGGCGTAGGCACGGGTGTGGCCGGACTCCACGGCGGGCTGAGCAACGGACTGAGCAACGGACTGTGCAGTGGACCGGGCCGCGGACTCCGCGGCGCTGCCGACGGGCGCCACCGGTGACGGGGAGGGAGCCGACGAGCCGGCGGATTCGCAGGTTGATGACACGTGGGCCAATCGTATGGGGTGTCTCGCGGACGGCCCACCCGTTATCCGTCCGCGAGGCCCTCGCCCGTGACGATCAGCTCGAAAGGATCAGCCGGTGACGATCAGTCCGAAACGATCAGCCGCGCGCGGTCCGGGTCCGGCGCACCATCGCCCGCAGGACCAGGGCGAGGAACCTCGTGTTGGTCACGGCGTACCGCGTGAACAGCCGGCGGGGCTCCTGCAGCAGCCGGAACAACCACTCCAGTCCCAGCCGCTGCATGTACGCCGGCGCCCGGCGCAGGTCGCCGGCCAGCACGTCGAAGCTGCCGCCCACGCCGATGCACACCGGCACCCGGGCCTGGTGGGCGCCCTCGATGATGAAGTGCTCCTTGGAGGGGGTCGGCATCCCGACGAAAACCACGTCCGGGTCGGCCGACCGCACCTCGTCCCACACGCGGGTGGCGTCGTCGGGGCCGAAGTAGCCGTCGCGGTGACCGACGATGCGCACGCCCCGGGCACTGAGCTGACCGGCCAGCCGGCGGACCACCTCGTCGCGGCCGCCGAGCAGGTAGACCCGCCAACCGGTCTCCCGGGAGCGGTCGAGCACCTGCTCCATCAGGTCGATCCCGGCGACCCGCTCCGGCAGCGGCTGGCCGAGGGCGCGGGCGGCCCAGACGAACGGCTGGCCGTCCGATCCGATCAGGTCACCGCGCTCGAGGACGGCGAGGTAGTCGGGGTCGTCGTGCGCGCGCACGACGTTCGCCGCGTTGACGCACAGGTGGGTGCCGCTCTCGCGGCTGGCGACCCGCTCCTCGACCCAGTTCAACGTGCCCTGCATGTCGACGGCGTCGACCGGCACTCCGAGCACTCGTAGCCGACGACTCACGCTCGTCACGGCCATCTGTCGCACACCCCTTTAGGAGACGAGCCCCCCAGCCTGTCCTGACCTTGATCAGCTTTTTGCCAGCACAGACCTTAGAGGTGACGAAGTGGATCAGGCGTGCCGGGAGCCCATTTTTACCTCAGACATTGACTTTCGGGATGTTTGGCAAGGATTCCGTCACTCGCGGTTCACTTCTGCGGACTGACAGTGAACTTGCGGTGCCGCAGCGTGGGGTTGCGCGTGCGCGCCTGCGCCAGGCGTTCGGCGTCGACGTCGCCGGCCGCCACACCCACCTGCTCGCCCAGGGACGTCACCACGACACCCATCGGATCGACCAGCATGCTGTGCCCGGAGTACGCCGGACCACACTGCCCGGAGGCGGCGACATAGCTCGTGTTCTCGATCGCCCGGGCCCGCGCCAGCGTGACCCAGTGGTCCTCCTTCAGCGGGCCGTGCATCCAGGCGGCCGGCACCACCAGGACGTCCGCCCCGGCGTCGACCAGCGCCCTCGCGAACTCCGGGAACCGAAGGTCGTAACAGGTGAGCAGGCCGAGCCGGTGGTCGCCGACGGGGACGGTGACCGGCTCCGGCTCACCGGCCACCAGCCGGTCGGACTCGCGGTAGCCGAACGCGTCGTACAGGTGGATCTTGCGGTAGGTCGCGGCGAGCGAACCGTCCGGCCGTACGACCACGAGCGTGTTGTACGCCCGGCCCGGGTCGTCGGCGACGCGCTCGAACATGCCCGCCACGATGACCGCGCCGAGCTCGGCGGCGAGGTCGGCGAGACCTCGTACGAACGGGCCGTCCAGCGGCTCGGCGTACTCCGCGAGCACGGTGTCGGCCGGGCCGAAGTCGCACATGCTCGCCTCGGGACACACCACGACGGCGGGCCGTTCGGCGGCGCGGTCGCCGGAGACGGACCTGGCGAGGCGCCCGATCTCGGCGAGGTTGCGTTCCTTGTCCAGCGTGGCGGAGAACTGCAGCAGGGCGATGCGCACCCCGCCAGTCTGCCGCGTGCTGGTGTCACACTCGACCCCGTGACCACATCCGCGGCGGGCGATCGGACGGACGGACGGGCGGCGGACGGGCCGGCGGCGCACGGTGCGGCGTACGACGTGATCGTGCTCGCCGGTGGCGGCGCGCGCCGGTTCGGCGGTACCGACAAGGTGCTGCTTCCGGTCGGCGGCCGGACGATGCTCGACCGGGTGCTCGCCGCCTGCGTGGGCGCCGCGTCGGTCACGGTGGTCGGCCCGCGGCGTCCGGTGGACCCGAGCCTTCCCGTACGCCCGCGCTGGACGCGGGAGGACCCGCCCGGTTCGGGCCCGCTCGCGGCGGTGGCCGCCGGACTCGGGGAGGGCGCCGCGCCCGTCGTGGTGGTGCTGGCCGCCGACATGCCCCTGCTTGACGCGGACGTGGTGGCCCAACTCGTGGCCGGCCTGCAGACCGGGCCGACGACCGGGCCGACGACCGGGCCGACGACCGGGGCCCCGGACGTGGAGGCGGTCACGTTGACCGACGGGACCGGGCATACGCAGCCGCTGGCCGCGGCCTACCGGCGTACCGCCGTCGACCGGGTGCTGGCCGAGACCGGCGACCCGCGGAACCAGCCCGCCCGCCGGCTCACCACCCTCCTGAGGTGCGCGGAAATCCGCTCACCTCGCGCGGCCCGCGACTGCGACAACCCGGACGACCTCGCCGCCGCCGACCGGCTCGCCCGTACTCCCCCCGAAAGCACCGAAAGGCCACCCATGCTCCTCGACTGGGCCCACCAGCTCACCACCGCGCTGGCCGCCGACTCCGCCGACGCCGCCAAGCCCGCCGACGCAGCCGAAGACGCTGAGACCGGCGTGCACCCGGTGGTCGACGCCGACCTGATCAACACCGTCCTCGACCTGGCCCGCGACGCCGCGCACAACGTCGACCGGCCGGCCGCGCCGCTGACGACGTTCCTGGTGGGGTACGCCGCCGCTGCGCGGGGCGGCTCGCCGGCCGACCTCGCGGCCTGTGTCGACCTGGCCCGCGAGCTCGCGCAGCGGTGGACGGAGACCGGCTCGGCGGACTGACCGAACTCGCCTGGCGCTACTGTCATTGCCGCCATGTCACTTCCGCAGCGTCCCAACCGCGCGGCGCCGCACCTGTTCGGTGAAGTGCGCCTCCCCGAGAGTTACGTCCCGCCCCTTCGCCAGATCGCCATCCGGGCCGCCGCAGCACTCGGCCTGCTGGCCCTGGTGGTGCTGGTGGTCTACGTCGACCGGGACGGCTACCGGGACACCGCGGGTGGGTCACTCAGCGTGCTCGACGCGTTGTACTACGCGACCGTCAGCCTCACCACCACCGGATATGGCGACATCACCCCGATCACCTCGCAGGCCCGGCTCACGAACGTCCTGCTCGTCACGCCGCTGCGGATCGCGTTCCTTATCGTGTTGGTCGGCACGACCCTCGAGGTCCTGGCCACGCGGAGCCGGGAGCAGTGGCGCATTTCGCGATGGAGGACCAGGTTGCGCGATCACACCGTCGTCGTCGGGTACGGCACCAAGGGCCGCAGCGCGATCGACACCCTCGTCAACGGCGGAATTCCCGCCGACCGGATCGTCGTCGTCGACGCGTCGGCAGGGGCGGTGGCCGAGGCGAACGCCGCCGGCCTGAGCGGGGTGGTCGGTGACGCCACCCGGGCCGACGTGCTCCGGCGCGCCGAGGTCTCCGTCGCCTCCCGCGTCATCGTCACCGCCCACCGCGACGACACGGCGGTCCTGGTCACGCTCACCGCCCGCCAGCTCAACCCCAGCGCCACGGTGGTGGTGTCGGTACGGGAGGCGGAGAACATCCGGCTGCTGCGGCAGAGCGGCGCCGACGTCACCGTCACCTCCTCCGACGCGGTGGGCCGGATCATGGGCCTGTCCACGGTCAGCCCCGCGCTCGGCACGGTTCTGGAGGACCTGCTCAGCTACGGGGAGGGCATGGAGGTCGCCGAGCGTCCCGTACTCCCCCGCGAGGAGGGACGTTCGCCGCGCAACCTGGACGACGTGGCGGTGGCCGTCGTCCGCGGCGGCGAGGTCTACCGCTACTTCGACCCGACCGTCTCGCAGTTGCTGCGCGGCGACCGGGTGATCGTGGTCCGGCCCGCGGAGGAGCTTCCGTGGGCGCCCCGGCCCGGCGGAGAACACGAGGCCCACGACGAGTCCGGCGACGCCGAGGAGGTCGGGCCGATCAGGCCGGCCGGGTCGGACGTGCCCGGCGGACCCAACGGCCCGGGCGGCTCCGGCGCCAGGGGCTCCGCTGCCAGGGGCGGCAAGGACTCCGACGGCCAGGCCGGCTAGATCGCCAAGGCCGACCGGCACGCCTCGAGACACGTTCCAGGTGTCAGGACGCCGAACGAACCGCATAACGACCGGGTAGGGCGACAAGCCGGCCGACCGGGAGGAGAGCCGAACGATGCGTGCAGTCGTACTCGAGGGTGCGGGTGGTCCGGAGGTACTCAGGCTCGGGGACGTGCCCGAGCCCGAACCCGCCGCCGGCGAGGTGGTCATCGATGTCGTGGCGGCCGGCGTCAACCGCGCCGACGTCATGCAACGCCAGGGCAACTACCCGCCCCCGCCCGGCGCCTCGGACCTCCTCGGGCTGGAGTGCTCGGGCCGGATCGCCGCGGTGGGCCCGGACGTCGAGGGATTCGCGGTCGGGGACGAGGTGTGCGCGCTGCTGGCCGGCGGTGGGTACGCCGAGAAGGTCGCGGTGCCCGCGGGCCAGGTGCTCCCCCGGCCCGAGGGCGTGAGCCTGATCGAGGCGGCCGCGCTGCCGGAGGCGGTCTGCACGGTGTGGTCCAACGTGTTCATGCTCGCCGGGCTGCAGCCTCGGGAGACCCTCCTGGTGCACGGCGGCGCGAGCGGCATCGGCACCACCGCGATCCAGTTGGCCACCGCGCTCGGTGCGCGGGTGCTGGCCACGGCGGGCGGGCCGGCCAAGTGCGAGGTGTGCCGCGACCTGGGCGCCGACGTCGCCGTCGACTACCGCGAGCAGGACTTCGTCGAGGTCGTACGCGAAACCACCGACGGGCACGGCGCCGACGTGATCCTCGACATCGTGGGCGCGCCCTACCTCGACCGGAATGTCACCACGCTGGCCACCGAGGGCCGGCTGGTCGTGATCGGAATGCAGGGCGGCCGCAAGGGCGAGCTCGACCTGGCGCGGCTGCTGGTCAAGCGGGCCGCCGTCCTCGCGACCGGGCTGCGTGCCCGGCCCGTGGCGGAGAAGTCGGCCATCGTGGCAAGCGTGCGGGAGAACGTCTGGCCGCTGGTCGCCGACGGGCACCTGCGCCCGGTCGTCCACCAGGTGGTGCCGATCGACCAGGTGGCGGAGGCGCACGGCATCCTCGACCGCGGCGAACAGGTCGGCAAGGTACTGCTGGCCGTCCGCGGCGAGTAGCAGGCCGACCCCAGGCCGGAACCAGGTCGGCACCACACCGGAACCGCGCCGGACCGCGCCGCCGCCAATCCGGGACCTCGTCGGCACCGAACCTCCGTCGAGCGGTGCCGAACGGTCGTCGACTGCCCACGAAAACGGACAAACGTAAAAAATCCGGGCGGGGAGGCAACCGTGGCGCCGTTCAGCCCGTCCCAACCTGTAACCCGCGGCGGCCGGCCGACCCGAGACGGCCGACCGGAGAAGGCCATCCTGGCCCCGTCGCGGCACGAGACGGGCGCGCGAGGGCGCACCGACGACGAGGCGGGTGAGCGGAATGAACATCGACTACACGCAAAGGGCTCAGCGACTCGCCCGCATCCGCATTCGCGCCGAGGTCGCCCGTCGCCGGGCCGAACGCCTCCGCAGATCCGGTGACGCCGAACGCCCCGCATCGCGAGGCCGCTCGACCGGCCACACCGACCCACATGCCTGAGACACCCCACCCGCAGGCCTCCCCCGTTGGTCCGGGGGTGCCCTCGCGTCTGCGGCCCGGAGGGGTAAGGATGGGGGCCATGACCGACCCCTTCTTCGCCTCCGACGCCGGTGCGACCGGCTCCGACCACCCCTACGGCAGCGAGGAATCGCCCCGAGTCGTGATCGTCGGGCCCGACGGCATGGCCGTGGAGGGCCCGCCCCGGGGGGACGACCCGGACGGTGAGCCGCACGAGGACGACGAGCGCTCGGTCACCGACCTGGTCGAGCAGCCGGCCAAGGTGATGCGGATCGGCAGCATGATCAAGCAGCTGCTGGACGAGGTCAAGGCAGCACCGCTGGACGAGGCGAGCCGGCAGCGCCTCCGCGAGATCCACAAGTCGTCGATCGCCGAGCTGGAGAAGGGCCTCGCCCCCGAGCTGGTCGACGAGCTCAGCCGGCTCTCGCTGCCGTTCGAGGAGGGCGTGGTCCCCTCCGAGGCGGAGCTTCGGGTCGCCCAGGCGCAGCTGGTCGGCTGGCTGGAGGGCCTGTTCCACGGCATCCAGACGGCGTTGTTCGCCCAGCAGATGGCGGCCCGGGCCCAGCTGGAACAGATGCGCCGCTCACTTCCGCCCGGCAGCCAGCTCCCGCCGCAGATGCAGCCCGCTCCGCCGGAGGCCGAGCGCCCCGGAGGCATGTACCTCTGAGCGGGGCGCCTCGCCGCGGGCCCGGACGACGGTGGCACGCCGGCACCGGCGTGCCACCTGCTCACAGATAGATGCTCTCCAGCACGTGCGCGACGCCGTCCTCGTCGTTGGACGGGCAGCGGCGTTCGACCGCGGCCAGCACCTCCGGATGCGCGGTCGCCATCGCGAACGCCGTTCCGGCCCAGGCCAGCATGGCCAGGTCGTTCGGCATGTCACCGAACGCCACCACCTCCGTGGGATCGATCCCGCGTTCGGTGCACAGCGCGGCCAGCGTCGTCGCCTTTGAGATGCCCTGTGCGGAGATCTCCAGCAGGCCCACCTGGCTGGAGTGGGTGAGCTCGACCAGATGACCGGCCGCCTTCCGGGCCATCGCCAGCAGTTCGTCGGGGTGGTAGGTGTCGTGGCGGACGAGGAGCTTCACCATCGGCTGGCCCAGCAGGTCGGCGATCTCTCCGACGTAGGTCTCACTCGCGATGTCGCCGTCGATGGCGTACGCCTGCTCGTGGCCGAACCGGTCGCCGGACTCCACCCCGAACGACACTCCGGGGATCGCCGACCTGATCGAGTCCACCACCGACCGGCCGATCTCCGGGGACAGCGGGAACCGCTGGACCACCTGCTCCTGGTGCAGGTCGTAGACCAGGGCGCCGTTGGAGCAGACCGCGATCCCCCGGTGACCGGTCTGCTCGGCCACCGGACGCATCCAGCGCGGCGGCCGCCCGGTCGCGAACACCACCGTCGCGCCGGCCTCCTCCGCCGCGGCCAGCGCGGCGCGGGTGCGGTCCGAGACCGTCCCGTCGGAACGCAGGAGGGTCCCGTCGAGGTCGCTGACGACGAGTCGGGGCGGGCTGGACGGCAGGTGATGCGGCGGTACGGTCACCGGCCCATCCTCCCAGAGCGGCCCGCCACGGAGGGGACGCCCGGGTCCGGGTCAACGCGCCGGTCGGGTGCGCCGGTCGGGTGGGCCGGGTCAGTTGGCGGCGTTCTCGAGCCGGTCGGCGACCTTGGGGACGACCTGGCCGGCGATCTCCCGGGCTCGCGACCGGCTGCCGGCCCAGACGTAGACGGCGCTGAGCAGGTCACCGTCGGCCTGGTACACCGCGAGGTAGGAGTACTTCTCGCCGTCGCGGGCGTCGACCCCGCGCCACGCGAACGCGCCCTTGAGCGCGCCCGACGGCGGGTCGACCACGGTCACGTCGCGAATCTGCCCCTGGTCGTGCTTCCAGCCGTCGCAGTCGCCGACCGCGCGCCGGATCTCGGTCAGCGCCTTCGCACCCGTGCCGGGCTGGTACGCGACAGCCTCGCCGCTGACCACCAGCGACGCGGACTTGCCGGACTCCCAGAAGAAGTCCTGGTTGCGGGCGAGCCGCTTCTTGTCGCCGGCCCACTTCCGGCCGCAGATGTCGTTCGTCGGCGTGGTCAGGCTGTCGTCCTGGTTCTGGATCTCGACGTCGTGGCCGATCTCCTTGTCGGTGAGGACGATCTTGCCGATCGCACCCTTCAGCTCCGCGGCCGTCTTCGGCGTCGGCGTCGGCGTCGGCGTCGGCGTCTTCGCGGGCTTCGCGGGCCTGGTCGCGGCGACCTTGGCCGGAGACTTGGCCGGCTTCACACCGGCCGAGTCGTCGTCGCTGGAACCACAACCGGCGACGGCCAGCGCGCAGCAGGCGACCAGGGCGAACGCACGTCGGAATCTGGGCACGAGTCGGAACTCTAATCCACCCGGCGAACCCGTCCCGCAACCCGCCCTCGCCGTCGTACCGCCGCCCCGGCCGCGCCTTTGGCCGTCACCTCGCCGGGACCTCTTTCCACACCTCGGGCCGCACCTCCAGCCGCGGGAAGACGGCCTCCGGATCAGGCAGCCGCTCGCCGGGCACCCCGGACCCGGCCTGGGTGAGCACGCGTTCGGCCAGCGTGGGCACGAACGGCGCGAGCTCGGCACCGATCGCGCGGACGGTCGCGGTGAGAACGCCGAGCACCACGCCGAGCCGCCGGCCGGCGTCCCGGTCGCCGGCCCGTTCGGCCCTGGCCAGCGTCCACGGTGCGGTGTCCTCGACGTACCGGTTGGCCTGCGCGATCACCTCACGCACCGCCCGGGTCGCGGCGCGCAGGTCGAACGCCGCCAGCGCCTCGTCGATCCGGCCCGGCAACGCGTTCGCCTCGCCGAGGAGTGCGGTGCCGGCGGAGTCCTCGCGTACGCCGGAAGCACCGGAAGCACCGGAAGCACCGGAAGCGGCGGAAGCGACGGGTACGACGCCGGCGCGGTAGCGGTGCACCATGCTCACCACCCGCTGGGTGAGGTTGCCGATCCCGCCGGCGAGGTCCTGGTTGGCCACGTCCACGAGCCGGTCGACGGTGAAGTCGGTGTCGCCGACCTTGGGCACCCGGGCCGTGAGCCACCAGCGCAACGCGTCGGTGCCGTACTCCTCGGTCAGCTTCACCGGGTCGACCACGGTGCCGAGCGACTTGCTCAGCTTGCGGCCGTTCGCGGTGAGGAAGTCGTGCACGAGGATCTCGGTGGGTAGCGGCAGCCCTGCCGACAGCAGCATGGCCGGCCAGTAGATCGCGTGGAAGCGCAGGATGTCCTTGCCGATGACGTGCACCCGGCGGGCGTCGGCGGCGTCCTCACCGCGCCACCAGGTGCGGAACGCCGGCACGTCCGGACCGTCGCCGTAGTCCAGGCCGGTGACGTAGTTGCCGAGCGCGTCCCACCAGACGTACATCACCTGGCTCGGGTCGCCGGGCACTGGCACACCCCAGCCGCGGGCCCGGCCCACCGACCGGGAGATCGAGAAGTCCGCCAGGCCGGCCTCGACGAAGGCGCGCACCTCGTTCGCGCGGACGGCGGGTTCGATCCGCAACCGCCCACTGGCGTAGAGGTCGAGCAGCTGCTGCCGGTAGCGGGACAGCCGGAAGAACCAGTTCTCCTCGCTCACCGGCTGCGGCCGGGTCTCGTGCTGGGGACAGAGCCCGCCGACGAGTTCGGCCTCGGCGTAGAACTGCTCACAGCCCACGCAGTACAGCCCCTCGTAGTGCGTGCGGTAGAGGTCGCCCGCGTCGGCGCAGGCGCGCCACAGCCGCTCCGCACCCGGCCGGTGGCGGGGGTCGCGGCTGGTGCGCAGGAAGTCGTCGTAGGTGAGGTCGAGCACCTCCCGCTGGCGTTCGAACGCGGCGGCGTGGGCGTCCACGAAGTCCTGCGTGGGTACGCCGGCCCGCTCGGCGGCCTGGACGTTCTTCAGCGCGTTGTCGTCGGTCCCGGACTGGAAGCGCACCTGGTCACCGCGCAGCCGGCGGTGCCGGGCGAGGACGTCGGCCTGGACGAGCTCGAGGGCGAACCCGAGGTGCGGATCGGCGTTGACGTACGGGATCGAGGTGGTGACGTAGAACCGCCTGCGCCGGTCCGGCAGGGCCGACGGAGCGGGCGGAGCCGACGGGGACGGTCGGGCAGGTGGAACAGGTTCGGACGGTCGGGCAGGCGGGGTCGGACGGGCGGACATCGGGCGGTTCCCTTCGTCTGCTCGCGAGGGAGGCCCGGTCCCGACATGCACGAAGGCCCGCTCTCGCGAGGGGCCTTCGGCTGTGGATACGGCACGGAAGCGACCCCTAACGGGGCCGCATCATCTCCTGGTGCCGGAACGTCATGCCGGAAGCTTACCCGCTTCCGAACCGCCGCCGGGCGGGTCAGCTCGTGGCACGGTGACGTCGGGGAACCAGCGGGCGAGCTCGACGGCGACACCGTGGTCCTCCTGCAGCGCGGTGACGTGGTCGGCGACCCGCTGGATCTCGATCGCGGCGTTGCCCATCGCCACGCCGCGCCCGGCCCAGGACAGCATCTCGGCGTCGTTGTCGCCGTCGCCGATCGCCAGGACGTCCTCCCGGTCGACGCCGAGACGCTCGGCGACCTTGGCCAGCCCGGTGGCCTTGCTGACGCCTTCGGGGGCGAGGTCGAGCCAGGCGGTGTAGCCGATGTAGTAGGAGACCCCGTGCAGGCCGACGCGGTCGATGATGTCCAGGAAGTGCTCGGCCTCGATGCTGGGCTCGCGCAGGATGACGCGGGTGGCGGGCTCGGACACGAGCTGGGCGACCGACTGCACCTCGATCTCCCCGGTCAGCTCGCCCGGAGGAAAGTGCGCGTTGACGCGGTAGCCGACGCCCAGCTCCTCCACGGCCACGAGCACGCCGGGCAGCCGGGACAGCAGCATCCGCACCACCGGCTCGGGGTCGAACGTCACCACGTCGACGAGCTCGACGCCGCGGCCGTCGACCGAGCCGTCGTGGGTGAGTGCCGCCCCCTCCGGGTGCAGGCGTACGGTCACCGCGCCGTTGCTGCAGACGAGGTACGGCGTGGGCAGGTCGAAGTGCCGAGCCAGCGGGCGGGTCGCGGTCAGCCCGCGCCCGGTGGACAGCACCACGTGCGCGCCGGCGCGCACCACCTGGCGTACGGCCGCGTCCACGACCGGCGACAGGCGGTTCTTCGCGTCGACGAGGGTTCCGTCGATGTCGAGCGCCACCAGGCGGGGGCGCCAGCTCTCGGCGATCCGATCGGGCGAGGTCGTCGAGCGGGCAGTCACGTGCGCGGCTCCAGCAGGGCCCGACCGCCGAGGAAGGGCTGCAGCGCCTTGGGCACCCGGACCGAGCCGTCGGCCTGCTGGTGGTTCTCCAGCACCGCGACGATGGCCCGGGCGACCGCGACCAGGGTGCCGTTCAGGGTCGCCACCGGGCGTACGCCGCCGGCGTCGCGGAACCGCACTCCCAGCCGGCGGGACTGGAACTCGGTGCAGTTGGACGTCGAGGTGACCTCGCGGTAGCGGCCCTGGGTGGGGATCCACGCCTCGATGTCGTACTTGCGCGCCGCGCTGGCGCCGAGGTCGCCGGCCGCGGTGTCGATCACGCGGTACGGGATCTCCAGCCGGTCCCAGAACTCCCGCTCCCAGGCGAGGAACCGCTGGTGCTCCTCCCGCGCCTGGTCGGGGTGGCAGAACGAGAACATCTCCACCTTGTCGAACCAGTGCACCCGGATGATGCCGCGGGTGTCCTTGCCGTAGGAGCCGGCCTCGCGCCGGAACGCCGGGCTGCTGCCGGCGTACCGCAGCGGGAGCGCGTCGGCGTCCAGAATCTCGTCCATGTGGTAGGCGGCGAGGGGCACCTCCGACGTCCCGACGAGGTAGAGGTCGTCCCCTTCGACGCGATAGACGTCGTCGGCGGCCTGGCCGAGGTAGCCGGTGCCCTCCATCGCCCGCGGCTTCACCAGCGACGGCGGGATCATCGGCGTGAAGCCCCAGGTCAGCGCCTGGTCGACGGCCATGTTGATCAGGGCCATCTCCAGCAGCGCGCCGACTCCGGTGAGGTAGTAGAACCGCGCGCCGGAGACCTTGGCGCCGCGTTCGATGTCGATCGCGGCGAGCAGCTGGCCGAGCTCGATGTGGTCGCGGGGCTCGAACCCCTCGGCGGCGAAGTCGCGGGGAGTGCCGGTCTCCTCGAGTACGACATAGTCGTCCTCGCCGCCCGGCGGGGCGTCCTCCTCGACGAGGTTGTCCAGCCCCAGCATCAGCTGCTGGAACTCCCGCTCGGCCTCGGTCTGCTCGGCCTCGGCCGTCTTCACCTGGGCCGACAGCTCCCGGGTGCGGGCCAGCAGGGCCTGCTTGTCCTCGCCCTGGGCGCGGGCGACCTGCTTGCCGAGGGACTTCTGCTCGGACCGAACCTGCTCGAACGAGGCGATCGAGGACCGGCGCCGCTCGTCGGCGGCGAGCAGTTGGTCGACGAGATCGACCGAGGCGCCGCGACGCCGCTGGCTGGCGCGCACCCGGTCGGGGTCTTCTCGGAGCAGTTTGGGGTCGATCACGGCATCGAGAGTACGCGGGTGGGCCACCGGCTCCGCCACCGGTTTACCTGGTAAGGCACTCGCTGGCCAGGCACGACGTGAGTTCCGGGGCAGATCCGTACCGCCGCGTGGCAGGTCCGGCGCACGGCCCCGGAGCGGAGCCGGCGAGGACGCGCCGGGGCGCCGGGCACCCCCACGGTCTGCGAACGCACCGATCCCGGGGTAGACATGCTTTCCGTGAGCAGCAAGACGGGGGCCAAGGTCCGCCGGCGGCGCCGCCGGCGCGGTGTGAAGGCACCCGTGCCCGGCGCCGCGAAGGCCGCGACGGCGCCGAAGAACGGCCACCCGGGCCCGCACGGCACCGACCATCCGGATCGCCCGGATGCGCGGGACGCCGGGACGCCCGCGCCGGCACCCGACCACACGGACCACTCCGACCACACAGACCGCTCCGGCCACTCCGGCCGCAGCGACAGCTCCGAGCAGACGGAGCAGGACGGACGCGAGCAGGACCTGTCGGAGCAGTCGCAGCCGGACGAATCCGGAATGAACGGATCCCCCGGGCACCCGCCCGACCGTTCCGGAACGGTCGGGCGGGCGACCGCTCCAGCCGCTGCCGGCCGGACGCCGGGAAGCCACCGCGCCGCCGCCCGGCCGGGCCGGAGCGGCCGATCCGCCCAGCAGCGGACTGCCCGGGCCGCCCGGCAGCGGGCCTGGCGCAGCCGGGCGGTCGAGCGCCGGGCGATGTTCGCGACGCTCACCGGCAGCGCCGGGTTCGCCGTACTCCTCGTTCTCGTCGCCGTCCAGTGGTCCCCGCTGGTCGGCATGGACCGCTCGGTGGCTACTTGGTGGACGACCGTGGTGACGCCGGGCTCGGGGCTCGCCGACTTCTTCGTCGTGGTGCAGGCGATCAGCCAGCCGTGGGTCCTGCGGGCCGCCTCGGTGGTGGTGGCGGCGTTCGTGATCAGAGCCGGTTACCGGCGGCTCGGGTTGTGGCTGATCGGCGTGGTGGCGGTCGGCACGCTGCTCGAGTGGTTCCTCAAGGCGCTGGTCGCACGGCCACGGCCACCGGTGGCCCGGCCGGTCTCGGCGCCGTTCGGTTACTCCTTTCCGTCCGGACATGCCCTGATGTCGGCTCTCGTCGCGAGCGCGCTGGTGATCGTCGCGCTCCGCCTGCGCGTCCGTACGCGCGGCAAGGTCGCGGCGTTCGTCGCGGCGGGCGGGACGATTCTGCTGGTCGGGCTGGATCGCGTCGCCCTGTCCGTGCACTACGTTTCAGACGTGCTAGCCGCCTGGATACTCGCGCCCGCCCTGCTCGGAGCCACCGTGCTCGCCTTCGGACTGGGCCGCCCCCGCGGCCGGGCCGGGGAGGACGAGCCGGAACGCCCCCGCCGCCGCCTCGCCGTGGTGCTCAACCCGTCGAAGGTCGACGACGCCACCGACTTCCGCAACCAGGTCGAACGCACGGCCCAGCGCGCCGGGTGGGAGCCGCCGGAATGGTTCGAGACCAGCGTGGACGACCCGGGCCACGCGATGACCAAGGCCGCGCTCGCCGCCGAGGTCGACCTGGTGATCGCCGCCGGCGGCGACGGCACCGTCCGGGTGGTCTGCTCCGAGCTCGCCGACAGCGGCGTGCCGGTCGGAATCGTGCCTGCCGGCACCGGCAACCTGCTGGTCCGCAACCTCGGCCTGCCGCTGGACCTGCGGGAGGCGATCGAGGTGGCGATCACCGGCACCGACCGGCGGATCGACCTCGTCCGGGTCGAGGGGGACAACCTGGAGACCGACCGGTTCGCGGTGATGGCCGGGCTCGGGCTCGACGCCGCGGTGGTGGGCGAGGCGCCGGCGAAGCTCAAGCGGCGGGTCGGCTGGGCGGCGTACGCGGTGTCCATCGTGCGCAACCTGTCCTTCCCCGCGCTGCGGGTGGACATCGTCGTCGACGACGAGCCGCCGGTACGCCGGTACGCCCGTACCGTCCTGGTCGGCAACGTCGGCACCCTGCACGGCGGGCTCGAACTCCTGCCCGAGGCCGAGCCGGACGACGGGATGCTGGACGTCGTGGCGGTGGCGCCGCGCCGGCTGACCGAATGGCCGCACGTGGCGTGGCGGGTGATCCGGCGGTCGAAGGACCAGGACGAACGCCTGCACACCTGGCGCGGCCGCCGCATCGTCGTGACCGCCGCGGAGGACTGCCCCCGCCAGCTCGACGGTGACGTCATCGAGTCCGGGCGTGAGCTGCGGTGCGAGATCGAGCCGGGCGTCCTGCTCATCCGGATGCCGAGTACGGACCGCCACAGCTAGAGCGGCGGGCGCCTACTCGGGGCTTTCGTCGGCGGGTCGTTCGTCGAAGGCGGCCTCCACGACGTACGCCGGGAGCTGGTCGGGTTCGGCCAGCACGGCCGCGACGGCGTACCGCAGGTCCCACCGCCCGCCTGCCCAGGCCAGCGCCCGGGCCAGCCCGGCGCCGGTGGCCGCGTGCGGGATTCCGTCGTCGTCCACCCACCACTCCACCGACTGCCCGTCGACCTGCAGGTCGTCGTACTCCCGCCAGCTCGTGGGTCCCTCCGGCAGCAGCAGGCGGACGCCTTCCGGCACCGGGCGTTCCCCGCCGTCGTCGGCCGGCTCACCCTCGACCTCGCCGGCGGCGAGCTCGGAGGCCAGCGGCAGGTCGAGGAGTTCGGCCAGGTTGTCCGCGGCCTGGCCGGTCGCGACCACGTGCTCGCCCAGGTCGGTGCGCTGCGCCCACATCGGCGCGTCCACGACCACCGCGTCGTCGGCGTCGACGACTCGGGTCTCCCGGCCGGCCAGGACGCGGACGCGTTCCGGCGCGGAGTCCGCGCCGAGCAGCTGCGGGTCGAGCGAGCCGAGCTGCGCCCACAGCCTCACCATCGTCGCCGCGTCCACGACCAGGGCAGGGTCGGCGAGCCGGTGCAGGATGCGGCGCAGGCCGTCGCTGTCCAGGTCGTCGGCGGTGCGCACCAGGCCGATCGCCTGCCGGGCCGCCGGGTCGAACGCCGCCAGCCACGCCGGCGCCGGGCGGGCCAGCGCGGCGATCGCGGGTTCGGCGTCGGGGTCGGCGTACCCGGGGATCGGCAGGCCGTCGACGTGCACGTGCCGGCGGATCCACCATGCGGTGTACGACGGGACGTCCACCGCCGCCAGCTCCGGCCGGCGCGGGTCACGCAGCCGCGCGGGGACGACCAGCGCCCGGCGCAGGGCCGGCTCGGCGACCAGCAGCGCAAGCGCCCGCGGCCAGGCGTCCTCGCGTACGAAGTCGACGTCGCGCACGGCGAGGAACTCGCCCACGGTGCCGCCGCCGTCGCCCGACTCGAGCTCGTCGGCGGCCTCGCTCGCCCAGCTCTCGATGTCGTCGAGTTCGGCGAGCTCGTCCGGAGGGGCGGTGAGGTCGACGTCGGAGGCGGTGACCAGGCCGAGGGTGCCGACCACGCCGGCCGCCTCCAGCACCTGCGGCCCCCAGCGTTCGAACACCGCGCGGTCCAGCGGCGCGAGGTCCTCGGGGTCGAACAGCTCCTCCGCCCGCGAGCCGGGCAGGACGAGGGCGCTGGCGGGGGCCAGCTCGCCGTGGTCGTCGGGCAGCGCGAGGTCGCCCAGCCAGGGCAGCTCGCCGGGCTGGAGTTCCCCCGCGCGCACCGCGGCGGCGACCAGGGCGAGCACGGCGTCGGCGACCTCGCCGGGCTCGTCGGCGTCCGGGGAGTCCTGGACCGCCGCCCGGACCGCGCCGTCGTCGAGGATGCTCCGGGGGCCGGCAGGTGTCGCGCCGAGGCGTTCGAGGGTGTCGAACGCGGGCTCGGCCGCCGCCAGCTGGTGGATCAGCCGCAGGCCGTACGACGCGAGGACGCCGGTCGTCTCCTCCGGGAGTTCGGCGCCGCCGGGCAGCAGCAGGCCGCGCGCGCCGCGGGCGACCCGGCCGTCGGCGAGCGGGACGGGCAGTGCGCCCAGCGCCTCCCGGCGTTCGGGGTCGGCGGCGGCACCGGCGAGGGCGACGTACAGGTCGTGCCACCAGTCCGGCGGGTGCGCGTCGGCGACCGCGCCGAGCTCGTCCACCAGGTCCGACAGCGGGAGCCGGCGTACGCCGAGCGCGTCGAGGGCGGAGCCGTGCCTGCGCTCGGGGGCGACCAGCCCGCCGACCACGGAGGCCAGCGTGCGTACGAGCACCGGGTCGGCGTCGTCGACGACGACCGCCTCCCGCGGGCGCAGCAGGAGGTGCGGGTCCTCCGCCGAGGGCAGCAGCGGTGTGGCCGGGAGCCGGCGGGCGATGGCCTCGCGCAGGGCGCCGTCGAGCCGGCCGGCCGGAAGACCGAGGGGTACGAGGTCGAGCGCGCCGGAGCTCCCGTCGGGTCCGGCCTCGGCGCGGGTGCGGGCGAGGTCGGCGTACGCCGCGGCCGCCTCCTCCACCAGCCGGTCGGTGAGCGGACCGGGCGCCACGTGCCGGCGGGTCGGGTCCAGCGGGAACGACGCCAGCAGCAGGGCGGGCAGCGACATCGGTTCGTCGGTCGGGGTGGGCGCGTGCACGACCCGCGGCAGCGCCGAGCGGGAGGTCCCGCCGCCGAGCGGGTCCACCGGCGCGGCGTCGCGGGGCACCGCCCACAGGACCGACCAGTACGGCCGGTCGCGTTCCTCGGTGGGCCGGTCCGCGAGCAGCGTGGCGCGCTCGGCGCCCGTCCAGGTGCCGCCGGCGCGTACGGTGTGCCAGCGCGCGGCGGCGTCGGACAGCACGCGTACGGGAGTGGTGCCGGTGTCGATCTCGATCCGGTCCAGGCGGGGCAGCGCCAGCAGCAGGGTGTCGTCGACCTCGGCCAGCAGCTCGCGTACCAAGTCCGCCGCGGCCTCGTCCCGCAGCGGCAGCACCACGGCCGTGTCGAAGCCCTCCGGCGGCTCGCCCTCCGCGGGGAACGGCAACCGCAGGGCCGGCACCTGGCCCCCGCGCCGGCGTACCTCCGTGTCCAGTCCGGGCGCGGCCCGCGCGGCCTCGGCGACCAGCGCGGCGGTGTCGGCGCGGGAGAAGCGCACACCGCCGGACCGGGACAGGACGACCGGCTCGTCGGTGACCGCGAGCACGGCCGCGAAGCCCACCCCGAACCGGCCGACGGCCGACTCGACCTGCTCGTCCTGCTCGGCGTGTTCGCCCGGCTCGATCGGCTCGGCCGGTTCGTCCCGCTTGGCGGAGGCCCGCAGAGTCGCCAGCGACTGCACCCCGTCGGCGGTCAGCCCGGCACCGGTGTTCTCCACCACGAGGACCGGTCCGCCGGAGGCCGACCACGCCGGAGCGTCGTCGCGCAGGGTGAACCGGACGACGCCGGGCACCCCCGCGCGGGCAGCCGCGTCGGCGGCGTTCTGCGCGAGCTCGACCACCAGCCGGTCGCGGTAGCCGCCGAGCGCGAGATCCTCCTCGGCGTTGGCGTCCTCCCGGAAGCGCGCCGGTGACGCCGACCAACCGGCCAGCACCCGGTCACGGATTTGCCCTGTCGCAAACGGATCGCTCACCGTAGGCATTATCGACCCGCCCACACCTGCGCGCGGCCGGGGCCTGCGGGCACGGCGGGAAAATGACAGAGCCCCGGCGACCTGATCCGCGGATCAGCGGTCCACCGGGGCAATTCGTCCAGGACCTACCCGTCTCGAGCGCTTCCACACGGCTCGGGCGTGTCCTAGGTTAGGGCTCGCCGCGACTGGCGTGGATGGATCCGACCATCGGGAAGCGGCGCCGGCCTCCCGTCGACTCCTGGTGACTCCTGTCGACGTCGTGGCCTGGACCTGCCTCGACCGCCTGGGGCCTCGGTCCGCAGCATCCGACTGCGACCGAGGGAGACCCGATGCAACTGCGGTACGGCATGAACCCCCATCTGCCCGCGTCCGTGACGCCCGTACGACCCGGTGAGTGGCCGCTCGACGTGGTCAACGGCGCGCCGTCGTACCTCAACCTGCTGGACGCCCTGGCCGGCTGGCGGCTGGTCGCGGAGGCGGCGGACCTGTTCGGCCGGCCCGCCGCCGCGTCGATCAAGCACCTGTCCCCTGCCGGTGCCGCCCTGGACGGCCCGGTGGACGAGGTGGCGGCCTCCACGTCCGCCGTGGACGTCGCCGAGCTGAGCCCGGTCGCACGGGCCTACCTGCGTGCACGCGACACCGATCCGCAGTCGTCGTACGGCGACGTCGTCGCGGTCTCCGCGCCCGTCGACGTGACCCTCGCCCGGCTGTTGCGGCGCAAGGTGTCGGACGCGATCATCGCTCCGGCGTACGAGCAAGGCGCGGTTGACATCCTGGCGGCCAAGAAGGGCGGGCGCTTCCTCGTCCTGCGGATGGATCCGGCGTACGAGCCTCCGGAGGAGGAAGTCCGCGAGGTGCACGGCCTGCGCCTGGTCCAGCCCGCTGACAAGCTGCGGTTGACAGCCGAGCTGGTACGCGTGGACACAACTGGTCAGTCGCTTCCAGCGCACGCCGTCGAGGACCTGCTCCTCGGCCAGGTCGTCCTGCGGCACACCCAGTCCAACTCGGTCGTCTACGTCCGCGCCGGCGCCACCCTCGGCGTGGGCGCCGGCCAGCAGTCCCGGATCGCCTGCACCCGGATCGCCGGGGCGAAGGCGGACGCGTGGTGGGAGCGCAGACACCAACGGCCGTACGACGTCGCGTTCGGGTCGGACGCGATGGTGAACTTCCGCGACAACGTGGACGAGGCCGCCCGGCACGGCGTGCGGTGGTTCGCCGAGCCGGGCGGTTCGATCCGCGACGACGAGGTGGCGCGGGCCTGCCACGAGCACGGGATCAGCCTCGTCCGCACCGGAGTGCGCCTCTTCCGGCACTGAGGTGCGGGGCCGGGCCCGGGGTCAGCCGCGGGCGAGGACGGCGCGCAGCATCTGGTCGAGCTCGGCCCGGCCGTCGCCGTCGGCGGGCGCCGCTACCGACCGCCAGGCGACCACGCCGTCCGGGCGGACCAGAACCGCGCCGTCGGCACCGATCCCGTGCCGTTCCGGACCGCCGGCCGCGGTCAGGTCGGCGCCGAAACGGTAGGCCGTCACCCGCACGCCGAGTTCGGCCTGCACCGCCTCCGCCGCGTCGGTCCAGGCCTGCCCCGCCGGACCGGCGAGCAGCACGAACTCCCGTCCGTACAGGTCGAGCGTGGAGATCTCGGCACCGCCTCGCCCGGCCACGACGTGCGGCGCCCGGGTGCCGGGCTGCCCGGCGAGCGCGTCCGGTGGCAACGGTGACGCGCCCTCGCCGGCGCCGACCACCGCGGCGGAGCGGTACTGGTAGCCCATCGCCACCGCGGAGTACTCCAGCATCTCCACGTCCGCGTCCGGTCCCATCCGGTTCCCGAACCGCGCGTACGCCTGCCCCGTGGTGAGGTGCCCGGTGGGATGCCGTTCGTCGTGGTAGGTGTCCAGCAGCGCGGGACCGGCCTGCCCGTGCAGCACCGCGGCCAACTTCCAGGCGAGGTTGTGCGCGTCCTGCACGCCGGTGTTGCCGTTCAGCCCGCCGGTCGGCGGCATCAGGTGGGCGGCGTCGCCGACCAGGAAGACCCGGCCGGAGCCGTACCGGCGGGCGAGCTGCGCGCCGATGCCGAAGCCGAACACCCTGCGTTCGGTGCCGGGGATCTGCGGAAGCAAGGTCACCTTGACATCGGGCAGACCCGCGGCGGCGCGCACCATCGCGACCACCCGTTCGTCGGTGAAGTCCTCCGGACCCTCGTGCTCGGGTGAGTAACCCGTCCCGAACACCCACCGCTGCCCGAGGTCGTCGTGCGCCATCAGGATCGTGAACGGCTGCGGCTGCTGGAGGTAGGCGATGGTCACCTCGCGCCCGCGCGTGGCCGGGGTGAGGTCGGCCTCGACGATCGCGGTGATGGTGTGGAACAACGCGCCCGGCCCGTCGACCTCGATGCCGAGGGCAGTCCGCACCGGGCTGATCCACCCGTCCGCGCCGACGAGGTAGTCGGCGCGCAGCACCGTCACCGCGCCGGACGTCAGGTCCCGCAGCGTGGCCGTCACCCCGTCCGCGTCCTGGCCGAACTCGGTGACCTCGGTGGCGAACCGCACGTCGGCGCCCAGCTCGCGGGCCCGGGCCCGCAGCAGCAGCTCCAGCTGGTCCTGGTCGATCGGGCCCTGGCCGCAGGGGCTCGCGGCCTCGGGGCTCGGGTCACCCTCGCCCTCCACCGGGGAGTACTCCTCGTCGGCGAGCGTCTCCGCCCTCACCGGAATCCATTCGAACGCCTCGGCCCGGGCGTAGCTCGCCGCCAGGATCGCCTCCTCCATCCCGACCTGGCGGTAGAGCTCGACCGTGCGTGGGCTCAGGCCGCGCAGCCGGGGGTGCATGAGCAGGTCCGGGTGGCGTTCGGCGACTACCACCGGGACGCCGTGCCAGGCGAGGAAGACGGCGGTGGACAGGCCGGTCAGGGATCCGCCGACCACCAGGACGGACGTCCGGGCCGGCTCGTCGGTGGACACGGCGGATGTGACGGGAGAGGCGGCGTTGCTCGCGGTCATGGTCGTACTCCTTCGTGGGTCGTGGGGACGTACGCCAGGTTCAGCCATCCAGTTGAACTTGTCAACCGTACGGATGAAACGTCCATCCGTACGGTTGACGACTGCTAGGATCCGCGGCATGGCCGGCACGCGGAGGACTCCCCCGAAGGCGACTCGGCAGCGAGACCCGGAACGCACCCGCGAACGCATCCTGGATGCGGCACTCGCGGAGTTCGCCGCCAAGGGCTACGCCGGAGCGCGGGTCAACGAGATCGCCGACCGCGCCGGCGTCAACAAGCAGCTGATCTCCTACTACTTCGGCGGGAAGGCCGGGCTGTACGACGCCCTGCTGGGCCGCTGGCAGGAGATCGAGGAAGAGATCATCGGCGGCCAGGGTGAGCAGTCGCTCGCCGAGCTGACCAGCGGATACGTCGCGCGGCGGCCCCAGGAACGCGACTTCGCACGGTTGCTCGCCTGGGAGGGCCTGTCCGTGGCGGCCGACGAGGCGGAGACCACCCGCGCCACCGAGCACCGGACCACCCGGATGCCGGCCGCGGTCGCCGAGATCGAACGCCGCCGGCAGGCCGGCGAGCTTGCCGCGGACATCGACCCGCGCGCGTTCCTGCTGGCCTTCATGGCCGCGGCGAACGCCGTCGCCGCGCTCCCCCAGATGGCGCGGGCGATCTTCGGGGCCGACCCGAACACCGAGGAGTTCGCCCAGGCTTACGCCGACCAGCTGGCCCGGATGATCCGCCGGCTCGCCGAGCCGGACCACTGACGCAACGACTCAGCAGACCCGCCGGCCTGGACGGCCTGGGGTGGGTACTGGCTGGTACTGGCGGGTCCGGAAACCGTCGGGACGTTCAGCCGACGGCGCGGGATCGCGCGGTTGTCGGTGGTCCCTGCCATGGTGTCCTCGTGCCGGCACCGCGGCGACCCACGCCCGCCGCGGTGCCAGAGCGCGAACGGCGTCCCCGCGGTCTGGTGCCCCGGCTAGCCGCGGCCTTCCCGCACCCGCGCCAGCCAGTCCGCGGCGTCCCGGAAGTCGGCGTCGGCGGTGCCGCCGCGCAGCTGGATCCGGGCGCCGTCCGCGCGTGGGTACGAGCCGAGGAAGCGCACCTCCGCGCACACCCGGCGCAGGCCCATCAGCGCCTCGCCGACGCGGGCCTCGGCGACGTGTCCCTCGCAGTCGATCGAGAAGTTGTAGCGCCCGATGCCGTCACCGGTCGGGCGGGACTCGATCCGGGTGAGGTTGACCCCGCGTACGGCGAACTCGTCCAGGATCTCCAGCAGCGCGCCCGGGTGGTCGTCGCGGATGAACGCCACCAGGGACGTCTTGTCCGCACCGGTCATCGGCCCGGGCGCGGCCGGACGGGTGGCCAGCACGAACCTCGTCACCGCGTCGGCGTTGTCCTCGATCTCGTTCGCGAGCACCTCGAGCCGGTACCGCTCACCGGCGATCCGGGGCGCCACCGCCGCATCGAGCTCCGAGCCCTCCTCCGCGACGGCGGCGGCCGCGGCGGCGGTGGACGAGGCCAGCGTCACCTCCGCCTGCGGCAGGTTGGCGGCCAGCCAGCGCCGGCACTGCGCGGCGGCGTGCGGGTGGGTGCTGATCCGCTTGCAGTCGGCCAGTTGCGTGCCCGACCTGGCCAGCAGCGCGAACGACACCGGCAGCAGGATCTCCCGGGTGATCGCCAGATGGCCGCCGGCGAGTTCGTCCAGGGTGACCGGGACGCCGCCCTCGACGGAGTTCTCGATGGGCACGACCGCGCCGTCGGCCGCGCCGGTGCGTACGGCGTCCAGGGCGGCGGGGACGGTCGCGCAGGGTTCGGGGTCGATCCGGTCGACGTGGGGCAGGGTGCGCAGGGCCGCCTCGGTGAAGGTCCCGGCGGGGCCGAGGTAGGCGTACCGGACTCGTGCGGCTTCGGTCACGCTCCGAGAGTAGACCGGCAGGTCCGGCCACCCGCGCCAGGGGCGACCCCGGCGGGCGGCCCGGTTCGACCCGGGTCGGGACAAGAATTGGTCCGGGATCGTGGGCGATCTTCGGCCTGGTCACCCGGTCCGCGTCTTCCTACCGTGGACGCATGACGAACCAGCAGACCAGCGCCTCCCTCACCCGGCGGCTCGGCCGCACCGACCTCGAACCCAGCGCCATCGGCCTGGGGTGCTGGGCGATCGGCGGCCCGTTCACGATGTTCGGCCAGACCGACGGCTGGGGCGAGGTGGACGACGAGGAGTCGGTCCGCGCGATCCGCCGCGCGCTCGACCTCGGCGTGACCTTCTTCGACACCGCCGACGCCTACGGCACCGGCCACAGCGAACGCGTGCTCGGCCGCGCGCTCGGCGCCGACCGCGAGCGGGTCGTGGTGGCCACGAAGTTCGGCTACACCTACGACGAGGAGCGCCGCGACCTCATGGGCACCGACACCTCGGCCGCATACATCCGGCGGGCCTGCGAGGCCTCGCTGCGGCGGCTCGGCACCGACCACATCGACCTGTACCAACTCCACGTCGGCGACCTGCCGGTGAGCGAGGCCCTCACCGTCATGGAGACGCTGGAGGACCTCGTCGCCGCCGGCACGATCCGGGCGTACGGCTGGAGCACCGACGACGCCGAACGCGCCGAGTTCTTCGCCGCCGGCGCCCACTGCGCCGCGGTCCAGCACGAGCTCAACCTGTTCCGCCCGGCCACCGACCTGCTCGCCACCTGCGCCCGGCACGACCTCAGCAGCGTCAACCGCACGCCGCTGGCGATGGGGCTGCTCACCGGGAAGTTCGGCGTGGGCTCCCGGCTTCCGGCCGACGACGTGCGCTCGGTCGCCACGCTGCCGTGGTTCGACGGCGGCCGGCCGTCGCCGGCGTTACTGGCGAAGCTGGACGGCGTACGCGAGATCCTGCGCAGCGGCGGCCGGACGCCGGCACAGGGCGCGCTGGCCTGGATCTGGGGCACCGGCGACCGGACCATCCCGATCCCCGGCTTCCGTACGGTCGCGCAGGTGGAGGACAACGCGGGCGCCCTCGCCCACGGTCCGCTCAGCCCGGAGCAGGTCGCCGAGGTGAACGCCCTGCTGCGCGACCCGGACGAGGCGGCCTGAACGACGCACCCTCAACGACGCGGCCTGAGCACGCCGGGACGGGCGGATCCGCTCGGGAAGGACTCAGGACCGGGCGATGGTGTCGACGTGGGCGACGTTGGCCCGGTCGTCGGCCTCCTCGCTCGGCCTGCCCTCGAACCACGCGTCCAGGATCTCGGCCAGCAACGGCTCGGAGACCACCCGCAGGCTGAGGGCGAGCGCGTTCGCGTCGTTCCAGCGCCGGGCCCCGGTGGCGGTGTAGGCGTCGGCACACAGCGCGGCCCGCACCCCCGGCACCTTGTTGGCGGCGATCGACGCGCCGGTGCCCGTCCAGCAGCACACCACCGCCTGGTCCGCCCGGCCCTCGGCGACGTCGCGGGCCGCCGCCTCGCTGGCCCAGGCCCAGTCGTCGCGGTCGTCGCCGTCGCCGGGGTTCAGCGCCCCGTGGGCCAGCACGTGGTGGCCGCGGCGGCGGAGGTCGGCGACCAGTGCGTCGGCGACACCGGCCGCCATGTCGGAGGACACCGAGATGCGCATGCCGGTGACCGTACTCCGAACGACCCCCGAAACCACCCGTCGGCGGGTCCCGGGAAAGCCCGGAACCCGCCGACGTGGTGCGGGTCGGATCCAGGACGGTCGTTCCACGTGGAACGAGCGCCGCCTCACCGCCCGATCAGACCGTGCCGATCAGATCTCGGTCTCGGACCGGTCGCCGGACCACTCGAGGTGGAACGAGCCCTCCGCGTCGGTCCGGCGGTAGGTGTGCGCACCGAACAGGTCGCGCAGTCCCTGCAGCAGCGCGGCCGGCAGCCGGTCGCGGCGCAGCGCGTCGAAGTAGGACAGCGCGGCACCGAAGCCGGGCACCGGGACACCCGCGGCGGCCGCGGTCGCGACCACCCGGCGCCAGGCCTCCTGACCCTCGTTGACCGTCCGCGCGAAGTACGGGTCGACCAGCAGCGACGGCAGGTCGGGCGTCTTCTCGTACGCCTCCCGGATCCGGTCCAGGAACCGCGCCCGGATGATGCAGCCGCCGCGCCAGATGGTGGCCATCGCACCGAGGTCGATGTTCCAGTCGTAGGCCTCCGCGCCGGCCCGGATCATGTCGAAGCCCTGCGCGTAGGCGACCACCTTCGACGCGTACAGCGCACGGCGTACGTCGTCGACGAACTGGTCGGGGTTGTCGACGGCCACCTTCTCCGACGGCCCCTCGAGCACTCCCTGGGCCGCGTCGCGCTGCTCGGCGTGCCCGGACACCGAACGCGCGAAGACCGCCTCGGCGATCCCGGACACCGGGGTGCCGAGGTCGAGCGCGATCTGCACCGTCCAGCGGCCGGTGCCCTTCTGCTCGGTCTGGTCGAGCACCTTGTCGATGAACGCGCCGTCGCCGCCGCGCGGGTCCTTCGCGGCGAGGACGTCGGCGGTGATCTCGATCAGGAACGACTCCAGGTCGCCGGTGTTCCACGTACGGAAGATCTCGGCGAGCTCCTCGGGCGTCTTGCCCAGGACGGTGCGCAGCAGGTCGTACGACTCGCCGATGAGCTGCATGTCGGCGTACTCGATGCCGTTGTGCACCATCTTCACGAAGTGTCCGGCACCGTCGGCGCCGACGTGGGTGCAGCAGGGCGTGCCGTCGACCTGGGCCGAAATGGACTCCAGGATCGGCCCGAGCGTCTTGTACGCCTCGGCGGTGCCGCCCGGCATGATGCTCGGGCCGTTCAGCGCACCCTCCTCGCCGCCGGAGATGCCGGTGCCGACGAAGTGCAGGCCGCGCTCGCGCAGTGCCGACTCGCGCCGCCGGGAGTCGATGAAGTGGGCGTTGCCGCCGTCGACCAGGATGTCGCCCGGCTCCAGCAGCTCGGCCAGCTGGTCGATGACCTCGTCCGTGCCGGCGCCGGCCTGGACCATGACGATGACCTTGCGCGGCCGCTTGAGGGCACGAACCACGTCGGAGAGCGACTCGCAGGCGATGAAGTTGCCCTCGGTGGCGTACTCCGCGATCAGGGTGTCGGTGCGCTTGCGGGTGCGGTTGTGCACCGCGACCGTGTGGCCGTTCCGGGCGAGGTTGCGGGCCAGGTTGCGCCCCATGGTGGCCAGGCCGGTCACCGCGATGTCGGCCTTGTCCGGCGTTTCGGGCGTCTGCACGGACGCCTCCTTCTCGGACTGCTCCGGCTGTGCGGCCGTGCCGCCGGGCTCGGTCGTCGTTTCGGTCATGCCTTCGATCCTCTCGCTTCGGGCGGCTCGATCCGCAGTCGGGTCGGTACCACGCCGGGTGGTTCGGGGAGTCGGAGCGGGCCGTGACCGGGAGTGATGCTCCCGAGGACGGTCGCCGCGTCCGCACCGGTGCAGGCCGGGACGGTTCCGGTCACCCCATGGAAGGTGAGAAAGCCCAGCAGGGCGAAGGCGTACGCCTCCTTCCCGTCCGACGGAAGTCCCAGGTCCTCGATCGGCCGGATCCACACCATTCCGTCCTCGCTGACGGCATGGTCGGAACCGGCGAGTTCCCGGATCCGGCGCATCAGCCACGTGTTCCGGACCCCGCCGCCCGACACGACCAGCTCGGCGATGCGGTGCGTGCCGCATTCGGCCGCCACCAGCCGGGCGGTCAGCTCGGTGACCGTGGCCACGATGTCGGCCGGCGGAAGGTCGGGCACGCCGAGCAGGGCGGCGTCGAGGTAGCCGCCGTGGAACAGTTCCTTGCCGGTTGACTTGGGCGGCGGACGACGGAAGTACGGCTCGTCCAGCAGGGCCGCGAGCAGTTTCTCGCTCACCGAACCGGACGCCGAGATCTGCCCGTCGACGTCGTACGGCTGGTCGAAGTAGCGACGGCAGGCGAGGTCGGCGAGCGCGTTGGCCGGCCCCAGGTCGTACGCCAGGACGCCGCCGTCGGGCCGGACCAGCGTCAGGTTGGCGATCCCGCCGAGGTTGAGGGCCGCACGTGTCGCCGGCGCCGGCGGCAGCAGCAGGACGTCGAGGATGCTGACCAGCGGCGCACCCTGCCCGCCCCGGGTGATGTCGCGGCTGCGCAGGTCGGAGACGACGGGGAGGCCGGTGCGTTCGGCGATCCAGGCGGGCTGGCCGAGTTGCAGCGTGCCGCGGGCGCGGCCGTCGTCGATCCAGTGGAACAACGTCTGCCCGTGGGACACGACCAGGTCGGCCCGGCCGCCGGCCAGTTCGTCGGCACCTCGGGCGGCCGCCTCGGCGAACGCCTGGCCGAGCACGGTGTCCAGCCGGCACACGTCCGCCATCGAGGTCTGCGCGGGCGGCAGGCCGGCGCCGATCAGGTCGCGAATGCCGGGGGCGAGCGGGTGGGCGAGCGCGCCGAGCGGGCGGAGCACGATCTCGGTCCCGTCGAAGGCGAGGTCCGCGGCGGCCACGTCGATTCCGTCGTACGACGTGCCGGACATCAGGCCGACCACCCGGGTCACCGGGCCCTGCCCCAAAAGACGCTCCGAAGCCCGCTCCGGAGCCTGCCGCGGGCTCTGTCCTGGTCCCGGTCGCGGCCGGGATCCGGGAGTGTTCGGGTCGGCTCCTGCCTCCGCCTGCACTCGCCGCCGCCTCCCGCCGTGGACGTCGTCCGGTCTGTCCTGTCGGCACGCACACTACGGCGACCAGCCCCACTGGCTCGCCCGGCGGCGGTAAGCGGCTGGAAGCGGCCACCTGCCGGGCTGCCGGCCGCCTCGGCAGCAGACCTTCGATTCGCCTTGACTTATATAAGGCGGTGGCGAATGATGGCGACGTCGCTCCGGCGCGTCCGCCGAGCGAGGACGGAGGGGACCGCCATGGCAGCACGCGGCCACGTAGGCACCGAGGCAGGAACCGAGGCAGGCAGCGACGTCGGAGGCGACGCCGGCAGGTCGGCCGAGCGGATGGCTGCCCCGTGGCCGATCGTCCACGCCGGCGCGACGACGACGGCGACGGCGACGGACGGCGCCCGCCTCGAGGTCGTGCGTACCTTCCCCCTCCCGTCCGGTGAGGTGTGGTCGGCGGTCACCGAGCCGGAGCGGCTCGGCCGGTGGTTCGCCGAGGTCACCGGCGACCTGCGAGTGGGTGGCACCTGGACCGCGACGTTCGACCAGGGCGCGGCATCCGGCGTCGTCGCCGAGTGCCGGCCGGAGTCCCGCATCGTCACGTCCTGGCGGTGGCACCACGACCCGGACGACAACGGCGGCGCAGGGCCGAGCCGGCTGACCGTGAGCCTCGAACCCGTGGCCGACGGCACCCGGCTGGCGCTCACCCACGAGGGCGTGACCGGCAACACGACCGGGCAGGCCGCCGGATGGTACGCACACCTGGCCGGGCTCGCGGCCCACCTTCGCGGCCCGGCGGGCGAAGGCCCGGACGAGGCCGACTGGGACGCGGAGTTCGCCCGCGCCCTCGCCGCGGTGCGCGACCCGGGTGCGGCCGGCGCCGGGACGTTCTGAAGGATCGACCTGTGCACGCCTTCGACGTACTCGGCGATCCCGTACGACGGCGCATCCTCGAACTCCTCGCCGACGGCGAGCAGTCGGCGGGGGCGATCGTGGAGACGATCCGGGCGGAGTTCGGGATCAGCCAGCCGGCGGTGTCCCAGCACCTGCGGGTCCTGCGCGAGAACGGCTTCGCGAACGTCCGGGCCGAGGGCACCCGCCGGCTGTACGCCGTGGACACCGCGCCGCTGCGTGAGGTGGACGAGTGGCTGGAGCAGTACCGCCGGTTCTGGACGCAGCGGCTGGACGCGCTCGGGACCGAGCTCCGCCGCGGCCGGCGCGGGACCGACAGCTGAGGAGCCGCCTGAGGAGCTGGACCCGAGCAGTCCGGCGGAAGCCTCACGCGCCGCGGCCGGCGTACGACTGCAGCGCCACGCCGAGCGCCCGCACCTCCGCGCGCAACTCGGCCGGACGGCGCACCTCGAACGGCCAGCCGAGCCCGGCCAGCATCAGCGCGGCGCCGTCGAGGCGCTCGGCCCGCATGGTCAGCACGACGCCGCCGTCCGCCTCCGCGAGCGTGGCCAGCGTCGCCGGGACCCGCCGGCGTACGTCTGCCAGTGGAGCGTCCAGGACGACCTCGACCTCGTGCGCCCACGGGACCCGGGCCAGCGACTCGCTCACCCGGGCAACCGGATCGAAGTCGGCCGGCGGTTCGAACCCGGCGCCGGTCGGGGTGACCGCGGCGATCCGGTCCACCCGGAAGGTGCGCACCTCGTCGCGCCGGTGGTCGTGGCCGGTGACGTACCACCTGCCCCGGTCGACGACCAGGCCGTACGGGTCGAGGTCGCGCTCGGACCGCTCGCCGCCGCGACCGGCGTAGGTCAGGTGCACCCGCTGCCGGCGCCGTGCGGCGGACGCGAGGGTGAGGACCACCTCGGTCGGCGGTACCTCGCCGGTCCGGGTCGGCCGGGTCAGGCCGAGGGTGTCCTGGACCGCGGTCACCCGGTCGCGCACCGCCGCGGGCAGGACGCGGGAGATCTTGGCCAGCGCGCTCTCGGTCGCGGTCGCCGTCGTGGAGGTGGCCGGCCCGGCGGCGCGCGCCGCGACCAGTCCGAGCACGACGGCGGTGGCCTCGTCGTCGGTGAACATCAGCGGCGGCAGCTTGTATCCCGGGCGTTAGTGCAGTCCGTGCCGCCTTTCCCCGCGCCTGCGGTCAGACCAAGTGGCCATAATCGGCCAGAACCAGACCTCGGGGTAAACCGGAGGCAAAAACCGGACAGACCGGTCAGGTCGCGGGGGGATGCTTCGCCCCAGCCCCGGCGCAACCGGGGCGGGTCCGAGCGGAGTTGCAGCTCCAGCCCGGACCCTCGGCCCACACCTACGGGAGAGGTGCAGAACCGTGGACCGCATTGTTCCGGAAGACCCTGACGCGATCGACTTCGAGACCATCCTTGGCCACGAACGGATGGCTGCCGCGGAGCGGGTGAACCAGGCCGCCGACGCGGCGATCGCAGCCATCGACCGTCCGGCCAGCCGCACCGCCCGGATGCGTGCCGGTGCACTGCTCGCCCTGTGCTGGCTGTGCGGCGGCTCGTTCGGCGTCGAGGCCGCCGACTGGCGTGCACTGCCCGGCGCCTGTCTGGACGCCGCCGTTGCCCGCGAGGAGCGGCGTCCGTGACCCACCACCGCCGACGTCGCCACTACTACCTGCCGACACCTGCATGGGCGGTCGTTCTGCTGGCCGCTCTCATCACCTTCGCCGTGCTGGCCGTACGGCTCATCCACCACCTGCTCACCCTGATCTGAGAGAGGACACTCCCATGACCGAAGAACGCCGCGCACGCATCCAACGCCTCGCCGAACAACTCGCGATGGCCGAGGACATCCACACCGCCCGGAAGTCGCTGGGCGCCACCTGGCAGGGCCTCGCCGCTGCGTGCGGGACCGACATCACCCAGGCGACCGTCAAGCGGTGCGAGGACGGGAAGGGCACCACGGCCGAGCTGGTCGCGATCCGCGCCGGGCTGGTCAAGCTCGCCGACGCCGCCGACGCCGCACACGCCGCCCGGATGCGATCGGTGCGCGCACTCGTTGACGACATGCCCGCCACGGCACCTGCCGACGACAAGGCGTCGAAGGCCACGCCCATCCGCTCCAGCCGCAAGGCGTCCTGATGACGGCCACGGCCGCGCCGCGCGCCGAGGTGCTGGCGTCGTTCGACGACCTACAGCGTGCCGAGGCCGCCCTCCACCAGGCCGCTGGGTGGCTGCGGGGCCTGCACCTGTCCAAGCGGTACGGGGTGAAGCTCCAGCACCGCGAGGGTGCCGTCTGGCTGGTTCTCGTTGACCGCACACCTGGCGTACCGAACCCGCGTCGCGAGGCGCACCATGCGTAGGTTCCTGGCCGTCGCGTGCACCGCGGCGTTCGGCGCCGCACTCCTCAGCGGGTGCGGCGGGCAGAGCACCTACGAGCAGATGTGCGATGCGTACTACTCGGCTCAGCAGGCTCTGATGAACGGCGGCGGCCAGCAGGCCGAGGCCGTCCAGCTCGTCAAGGCCGAGGCGCTGGCCCGCAAGGCGTCCAAGGAGTACGGCGGCCAGCTCGGCACCGACTACGCCGACCTTGCTGACGTGACGGACAACTACCTGCGCGACGGCTCAGGGCTCTCGATGTTGGCGTGGGCCGACCAGTACGGGCGGGCCTGCCACGTCGGGGACGGCAACTAACCCCATCACCCGGGAGCCCCCCGCACCAGCCAGGTGCGGGGGGCTCCTTCGTTGTCTGTGCCCCGTCCCGGGGCTGGACGGCCGTCTCCCGGCCTGGCAGCACCGTGCCGGGGTGGTTGCCTGGGCCGCCCCCGCAGGACACGGCAGACGGGCGTCGGCGAACTGGTGGTCGGCCCGCCCCCGGAAGGAAGGTAGGGGCGGGCCGACTCTCCCGTTTCGGCGGAGCGCACAACCACGCTCAACACCGATCCGTCCGCGCCGGTGAACCAAGCCGCGCGGACAGTCTGTGGTGGTGCCGGGGGCGGCGGCGACGGAGACGAGTGCCGCCGCCGCCCCGGCTCTATGGCGCTGGCCGAGCTGAAAGGCACGCAAGTGCCCGACCATCCATCCCGTGACGCCATGAGCAGTCGCCCCGGGTGAGGTTGACGCCGCCCCTCGGCGCGCGGACCGGTTCCTCCTACCCACCGCGCGCCCAGGGGAGTTCTTAGCGGCGGAACCAGACCGTTGCCTGCTCCGGCGTCGCCGCCGGAGGGGCAGGAGCCGGCATCCCTTCGAGGGCTTCCTCCAGCGTGCCCAGCATGACGTGCAAGTCGTCGTTGCTCGGCTCGGAGAAGAGGATCTGGTCGGGGCCTTCCAGTGCCAGCCGGATGCACAGGAGTGCGGCCCGGAGGGTCTGGCGGCGGGCCTCGCGTAGCGACTCGACCGTCTCGTCCCGGGACCCGAGTGCGGGCACCGTCCGGGCGTTGAGGGCGTGCCGGTACTGGAGCTGCGCCTGCTGCCGTTCGGTGAACGGGGCGGCCGGACTCACGGGAGCACCACCACGGTCGCTTCGGCGCGGCGGTCTGCGCGGCGGAGCTTCAGCTTCGCGATCACGGCCAGGCCTGCCGCCTCACCCACCACGGTCACGCCGCGCGTAGTGCGCTCCACGTAGCCGTCCAGGAGGTTCTGCCGGGCGCCGGACACCGGATCGGTGCGGGACACCGCGGTGCGGGGCTCCGGATCGGTGACGGGCTTGGACTTCGGCACGGACCGCGTACGTGACGGTGCAGGTGCGGGCTCTGGGCGAGCGACGCCGCGGAGCCCGTACGACTCGATGCGCTGCATCACGTCACCGACCCTCGGACCAAGCCTGCCGGGCGGCGACCATGCTGGCTCGGGCCTGGTTCATGTTCCGCCGAAGCTGTTCCAGCCGGTCGAAGTGCGCATCGGCCAGGTTGAGCACCCGCTTGCCCACCTGAGGCATCGTCTCGATGGCGCCGCGCCACTCTTCGGGGTCGGACTCGTACTTGCGAAGCTCTGCGGCGGCCTCGTTGAAACGCCGTTCCGCAGCCTCGATGTCTTTCAACATCAGCACGGTTTTACTCCTCACGCGCTGCTCGCTGGACCTCTCGGCCCAGCGGTGATGGATGTTCCAGTGGACGGCGAGTGCCACGCCGCGTGAGGGCTCCGACCAGTGCCAGGTCCGCGCCTTACCGCCCATCCTCCCACCGGCCACCGACAACCGCTGCTACACCGCGCCGCACCACGGGCACCGCTTCGGCTTGTCCTCGTTGGCGGGGTTCGTCAGCAGCCATCGCTCGCCGCCGCAGGTCCAGCACGGCGCCCGGTCCGGCTCCTCATGCTCCGAAGAGGGATCGCCGTCCCCCGGGACGATCGCCCAGGTGCCCGTCACGTGTTGCTCCCATCGTCCAGGAGGTCACGCAGCCGGTCGCCCAGCCGCACCCGCTCACGCTCCCAGAAGGCGACCATCAGGTCAGGCGGGTCGCCCAGGTAGCCGACCTGCGTCGGCATCCCCTTGCCCTGCTCGGCCGCACGCACGGACACGAGCATCCGGCCCCACGCGGTCACCTGCCGCTCCGCGTCGTCCACCTGCCGGTTGAGTCGCTGGATCTCCAGCTTCACCGCCCGCCGACATCCCTCCGAGCAGTACAACGGGGGCCGACCGCGGCCGGTCGGCGCTGGAACGGCCCTCGTGCAGCCCTGACGCCTGCACGAGCGTTCTCGTTGGTTCATGGCCTGCTCTCACCCCTTCGCTGGGAATAACCGCCTCAGAAGGCGTTCTGGAGACTTGGCAGCGGGAAACTTGCCCTATGGGGGGTCAAGGGCTGTGAGCGGCCCGTCAAGTTTTGACCCGCCCCTGCCCGTGTCACGGCTGTGTCGCGCGTTGTGCGCATCCGTGGTGTGTGAGCCCGTCGCCGTCGAGGGCGGGCCGGTCCTCGGCCCGCAGTGGTCGGCCGCACCGTGCACATGGTTGTGGGCCGCTCTTGCGTAGGGCTTCGGTCAGTAGGTCGAGGCGGAGCTGGTCGGTCCAGTGCAGGTGTGTCCGTCGTCGTGGTCGGGCTGCGCGTGGTGGCATGGCTGTCTCCTGTCTGCTGTGTGCCCGTCTGTCGTGTCGTGTCGGTGGTGGTGGCCGGTTACCCCGGGCGGGTGGTGCTGGGCTGGGAGGTGGGCGCCGTGTCGCAGTCGCAGGTGGTGTGGCGTTGCCCGAAGCACTCGGCGCACTGCTGGACGCTGCATCGGGGGTGGTGCCGCTGGCCGAGTGGGGCGGTGCAGCCGGGGCAGTGGGGCGGCGGCTGGGCGGCGTAGTAGGGCCAGGTGCCTTCGTCGCCGTAGGCGGGCGTCTGCGGTGTCGTGTTGCTGGGCATGGCGGGTTACCCCTTCCGGTCGGTGCTGGGCTGGGAGGTGGGCGTCTGCGGCTGGGACGGGGCACTGCTGCCGCTGCCGCCCCACACGTCGGGGATGGCGGCCGGGTCGGCGTCCGCCGGGCGGGCGATGTAGTCGTCGTCCTGGTGGCCGACGCAGGTGTCGGCGTCGGGCCGGGCCGGGAAGATGCAGCCCTTCAGGCGGCATCGGCGGCTGGGTGGTGGTTGCTTGCGGCGGGGTGCCGGTACGTCTCGCCAGCTACCGGGCAGGGCCTCGGTTGCGCGGTCAGCCATCGGTGTCCTCCCCGCCGGGGCAGAAGTCGAGTGGGCCGTACTGCGTGCCGCAGTGCGCGCAGTGAGCCCAGGCGGGGTGTTCGTCTCCGCAGTCCTGGCAGCGGGTGTCGGGGCCGGTGCCGTCGTCGTCGACCACGACGGTGGGGTCGCCGCAGCGCGGGCAGAGGATCGCGTCTGGGCAGGCGTAGGTGTGGCCCGCGTCGCTGGCCGACCCGCAGGTTGAGCAGTCACTCATCGGTGTCCCCCTGCTGGCCCGCGGTCCATGAGTTGTTGGACCTGGCGGCCGGACAGAGTTCCCTGTTCGGCGAGGGCTTCGGCGACGCGTTCCACCACCGGCCAGTGTTCCGTCAGTACGTCGGTCATGACGCGCTCGAACCACCCCACCGGATAGCCGGGAACGTCCTGCTGATCGAAGTCCGCGGCACACCCGCCGAAGATGATCCGTGCCGTCACCTCGTCCTCATCGAGTCCCAGTTCCTGAAGGTGTCGGGCCTCGGCGACCGGACCGGCCGCCGCCACCGATGCGTACGTGTACGCACTCATCCGCCGGGGCCTCCAGATCATTACGTGTCCAGTGAGTCCGGCCGTGCGGGGCCGCACCGTGACGTAGCGGAACGGCAGCCGGTGCAGAAGGTAGGCGACGGCGTGACCCGCTTCGTGGTAGGCGACGGTGCGGGGGTCGTCGAGATCCAGGTCAGTCATTCCTCGGTGGCCTTCCTCTGTTGAATCATCCGGAGTCTGCGTGCGTGTCGCTGGCGCAGCCCGTACGTCCGGCGTCGCTTCCGTTCGGCCCGGTCGTCTACGGGTTCGCGTGGCTCGGGGAAGCCAGTGAGTACCTGCGGGCCGATCGGTGTCGTGGACCGGGGCCGCAGGTGTGGGCGGCAGACCAGGCAGGCGATGGGGTGGCCGTCGCCGTCCTCACCGAGCCAGCCGTCCACACACCGCGCGTCGTGGCTCACCGGAGAGCACCGCGCATGTGTCGCCGCACGCTGCCCGGCGGGGTGAAGGTGTGGTTGTCGTCGATGCGCGGTGCTCTCCGGCAGTGCTCCTCGCTGCGTCCGCAGTAGTCGCACAGCACGCCGACCGGCACTGTGGACGTAGCCCGCTCCATGTCGCCGGGCTCGGCGGTGGTGATGCGCCAGTGTGGGCCGTCGAGTGCGATGCCTGCCGGTGTTCTGGCGGCGGGGTTCATCGCCCAGCGCAGGGCAGCGACGCCCAGGAGCGCGGGCCTGGCCGACCGGCGCGCGCCGAGTGCTGCCATCACACCTGGCTCATCCCACTCGGGTCGTTCGGCGCACACGAGCGCAGCGATCAGCGCAGCCTGTTCGCGGGTTGTCTCGTGGCTCTGGTTGTCATTCATTCATGCGCCGCTTCCGGGCTGGGCCTCCATGAATGAAGTGACCTTCAACCACAGAGGCAGAACGGGGTACAGAAGACTCAAGAGAGGCGCGCACAAACCCGCAGGTCAGCGCGTTGGCCGCGGACACTGAAGGTCCGGCAGGCGGACACTGAGCGTCCGCTTTTCCCCCCGTAGGCGGACACTGAGCGTCCGCCTCGGGAGCTCCAACCTGCGGAAACGTGGTCATGTGCGGCGCCGTTGACGTGCCAGCTTCGGCGCCCTGCCGATGCCGTGGTGGTGACACCAGTGACCACTCGTGCCGTTGCACAACCGCTCAGCATCGAAGTGCAGACAGAGCACCGACGAGTCGGGCTCGATGACCTTCAACCCGCGCAGCCCTTCGACGGCTCGGCGCACGTGCCGTTCTGTCACCGCATGGACCACCTCGCCAGTGATCGGGTCCATGACGGACAGCAGGCGCGCAAGCTCACCAGATCCGAACTCCGCATGGCCGATCGCGTTCACCCGCAGCACGGCCAGGTCGATCAGCCGACGCTCAACCGAACCGATCGTGGACATGGCCCAGGCCAGGTCGCATGAGTACTTGACCCACTCGCCGCTCACCGCGTCACCGCCCCGATGTCGGTGGGGCGTGCCATGCTGGTGTCGGTGGCAGTGGGGCGGGCGCCGGTTCTTCTGGGGAACGGCGCCCCGTCCGCCGCCCCCATTACCCGGCCGCCCTGCGCTCGCCATCTGCCCGCACGATCGGGCGGAAGATGCGGCGGATGGTGTCGCGCTGCTCCTCGGTGAGCTTCGGCCAGCCCTCGATGATCCGGGCCGCGTCGTCTTCGAGCTTCGCCGCCTCGTACTCCTGGCGGGCGATCCGTTCTGCTTCGCGGTTGCCAGTCAGGGTGGCGTTGCCGATGGCTGACCGCTTCTGTCGAGCCTTCTGTGACAAGGGCATCGTCGATGGACGCCTTCCGTGCTGCGGCTACCCGTCCCCATCGCCGCTGTGTGTTGCAGGTGCCCGCGCGCCACTACGCGCTGCCGGGGGCCGGTGGTAGATCCCGGCTTACCTGTCTCCGACCTTACCGCCACAAGGCAGGGCCAACCGAACGACTACGGCGCCGAATCCCCTTATCTGTAAGGGTGTTCTCTGACAAAACCGGACCTGGAGTGGACCTAATCCCACCGTCCCCCGCGTGAAAGCTGCACGGTCACGTTCGGCGACGGTTCGGCGGCAGTCATTGAAAGTTGTATCCGCCGCGGTCGCATGGTGAGACAGCAGAAGCCCCCGGCGCATGGCCGGGGGCTTCGTGGCTGGACGGCTTGGTCAGGCCTTCGGGGTGAACTCCACCCAGGACGAGTCGAAGGCGCGACGGCCGCCGCCAGCGGGCCGCAGGGTGACGGTGAACAGAACGTCGATGACCGCGCGCTGCTGGTCGAGCCCGAGAGCGTCGAACGCGGCGTGCACGTCGTCGGCGTGCACCAGCCCGGCCAGCAGCGGGGACCGGTCGAAGTCCTGCATCCCCGCCTCCGCCTCGGCGAGCTTCTGCGTCAACCGGGCCTTGCGCTCCTTGTACTCCCCCGGGCTCATCGAGCCGTCTTCCACCAGGTCACCCAGGCCGCGGATGCGCACCCGCAGCGACTCGGCCTCGGTACGCAGTGCGGCAGTGTCCGGGCGGGTGTCATCCACCAGCAGGTCGGCCGCGTCCGGCTCCCGAAGCCGCTTGCACACCACGGCGCGCACCAGGGCGTCGACCGGCTCCGCCTTCAAGCTCATGTGCGCCTTGCGGGTGCACTTGTAGATCCGCACCGGTCCGGCCGTACGGCTGCGGCTGGTGCACACCACCACCGACGTGATCCCCTCGTCCGCGCACGGGCCGCACAGGTACAGTCCGCCGCCCACCCACCGGCGCGCCAGCGGCTTCCCGTGGAACCGGTCCGGGTCGTCCAGGATGCGCTGCACCGCACGCCACTTCTCCGGGTCCACGATCGGCTCCCAGGTGCCCGGCCGCTCCTGCCCGTCGTAGACCCGGAAACCGGCGTACTGCGGGTTCCGGAGCAGGCCGTGCACCTTGCCCGCCGTCCAGGGCTTGCCGCCCCGCTCCGGCGGCTTGCCAGTGCCCTTCACGAGCCCGTTCTCGTCCAGGTCGGGCAGCGGGGTGAACAGCCCGGCGCCGTTCAGCTCGCCGATGATGCCGCGGACGCTGCCACCGGCCAGCACGCGGTCGAACGCCGCGCGCACCGCGTCGGCCTCGGCGGGCACGTGCGCCGCCTTATCCCGGGTGAAGCCGAACAGTCGCTTGGTCACGGGTGCGATGCCCCTCTCTGCGCGCTGGGCGTTCGCGAGCTTCTGCCGCGCGCCCTTCGTGGTGATCTCCAGCTTCGCGACGTTGCCCATCAGCTCCGCCACGAACATGCCCATCGGGCTGTCCAGGTCCAGCTCGCCGCCGTTCGCCAGGACGACGCGCACCCGCGCCGCCTTCGCCGCCTCCAGGAACCGAACCGCGTCGCGGCTGTTCCGGGCGATGCGGTCGAAGGCGTACGCCAGCACCACGTCCACCTGCCCGGTCTCCATGAGCCGGAGCAGCCGCTCGAAGCCGGGGCGGCGGATCTTGCCTGCCGCGCTGAGGTCGTTGTCGGACAGCTCCACGGCGGCAGCCCAGCCGCGCGAGGTGGCGATGCCGGAGAGCGCCTGCCGCTGCCGGGCGACGCCCAGCTCCTCGCCGGTGGCGTCGAGGCTGATCCGTAGGTAGGTGGCCGCGCGCAGGGTGGCCGGGACGAGCGGGGTGATGGTGGCGACGCTCATGCCCGGGCCGCCGCTTCGGTCCAGACCTGCGCCGCGTGCTGCGCCTGCGGGGTGGTGTCGTAGTCGCCGAACACCTGCCCGTCGAGCATCAGCAGGCCGACGCCGTACACCACCCAGACCAGGCTCTCGTCGGTGGTGCTGCCGGTCCACCGGCCGTCGTCGTGGTGGGTCCAGGTGAGCTGGTTCATGGTGCGTCCCCTCGGGAGTGAAAGGCGGTACAGGACGCACTATACGGGGCGCAGGCGGTAGCCGCCGTAGCGACCGCGCTCGGCCTCCACGGGTACGCCGAACTCGGTCAGCCGGGTGGCGTACCGGCGGACGGTGCGCTGGTCGACGCCCAGCCGGTCGGCGAGCTCGGCGCCGCCGAGCCGGTGGTGGGCCTGCAGGAGCTCGAGCAGCGCGAGCACCCGGGTCGTGGGGTGCGGCCGCTCGGCGGGTGACGGGTTCGGCGACATGTTCCCAGCATGCCGCGCAATGCGGGCGGATTCGGTCCGGATTCGGTTCTACGGTGGCCGACGTGGGTCAGGTAGGGACCGTTCAGACCCCTTCACGGAAGGAATCCGCACATGGCCACATACGTACTCGTCGCCGGCAACTGGCTCGGCGCCTGGGCATGGACCGACGTCACCGCCCGCCTGCGCGCGGCCGGCCACGACGTCCACCCCGTCACGCTCACCGGTGTCGGCGACCGGGTGCACCTCGCGTCCCGGGAGGTCGACCTGGACACCCACGTCGCCGACGTCGTGCACACCATCGAGTACGCCGACCTGCACGAGGTGATCCTGGTCGGCCACAGCTACGGCGGCTTCCCGGTGACGGGCGCGGCCGAGCGGGTGCCGGACCGGATCGCGCGCCTGGTCTACGTCGAGAGCGGGCCGCTGCCGAGCGGGACGTCGCAGCTGGACATGGCCGGGCCGGAGGAGCGCGAGGCGACGCTGCGGCGGATGAAGGAACGCGAGGACGGCTGGCTCCTTCCGCCGCCGTCACCGGCCGAGCTCGCCTCCGGCGCACCGGTGTACGCCGGACTCGACGAGGCGGCCAGGGCGGTGTTCACCGCCCGGGCGGTCCCGCAGCCGCTGAACGCCAACGCCCAGCCGCTCCACCTCGCCGGCGACGGCCGCCGCGACGGCCTGCCGCACACCCTGGTCACCTGCATGTTCCCGCTGGAGCAGGTGCGGGCGATGATCGCCGAGGGTCATCCGTACTTCGCCGGGTTCGGCGGCAAGGAGTGGACCTACGCCGAGGTGCCGACCGGGCACTGGCCGATGCTGTCCGAGCCCGAGCGGCTGGCGCGGGCGCTCGCCGACCTCGGCTGAACGACCAGGCGACAGGGCGACCGAGCGGCGGGTGAACGACCAGGCGACGGGCGGCTGGGCTCGCGTCCCGGCGGAGGTGGCCTACTTGGCGCCGGTCGAGGCGCCGGCGAACGCCGAGCCGTACCGGTCGCCGACCGCGGGCGGCAGCGCGTCCAGCTCGGCCAGCGCGTCGGCCGGCAGCTCCAGGTCGCCCGCGGCGGCGTTCTCCTCGAGGTAGCGCAGCCGCTTCGTGCCGGGGATCGGCACGACGTACTGCCCCCGCGCGACCACCCAGGCCAGCGCGACCTGGCCAGGCGTGGCGCCGACGCGCTCGGCCACCGCGCGCACCTTCGCCACCAGCGCCTGGTTGGCGTCGAACGCCTCGCCCTGGAAGCGCGGCAGTTGCTTGCGCATGTCGCCCTCGGGCAGGTCGGCCGCGGAGGTGATGGCGCCGGTGAGGAACCCGCGCCCGAGCGGAGAGAACGGCAGGAACGCGATCCCCTGCTCCTCGGTGTAGGGGACGATCTCGTCGAGCTGGCCGCGGGTCCACAGCGACAGCTCGGACTGGACACTGGCCACCGGGTGGATCGCCTGCGCCTCCCTGATCTCCGCCAGCGTCGCCTCGGACAGGCCGATCGCCCGGACCTTGCCCTGCGCGACGAGCTCGGCCAGCGCACCCCAGCTCTCCGCCAGCGGGACGGCCGGGTCGACGCGGTGCAGCTGGTAGAGGTCGACGTGGTCCACGCCCAGCCGGGCGAGGCTGCCCTCGATCGCGCCGCGGATGTACTCCGGCCGCGCGTTGCGGTGCAGCTGACGGGTGCCGTCCGGGATCAGCCCGACCTTCGTGGCGAGGACCGCCTGGTCGCGCCGGCCGCGCAGGGCCCGGCCGACGAGCTGCTCGTTGGAGTACGGGCCGTACGCGTCGGCGGTGTCGATCAGCGTGACGCCGAGGTCGAGGGCGCGGTGGATCACCTTGATCGAGGTGGCGTCGTCGCGTTCACCCTCGCCGTACGCCCAGGACATCCCCATGCAACCCAGGCCGATCCGGCCGACCTGCGGACCTCCGGCACCGAGCGTCGTCGTTCGCATCGTTCACTGACCCCTTCCGTCGCGGCGGATCGTCACACCTCCCGAGCCTGCCAGACCGGCTGCCGGCAGCCCAACGGCAAATCCGCACCACAGGTCGGCGCGCCGTCCTTTCTTGACGTTCGCTGTCAAGTACCTTGACGCCAGTCGTCAGGTCACTTGACGGCCGACGTCAAGCAGCTGTCACCGCCGAGGAGACACCATGAGCGCGGCCGATCGGGAGCACCGCGACCTCGCCGAGCACCTGCTGCAACTTCTGGAGCGACGGCTGTTCGACCCGCTGGAGATCCTGCTCGGCAGCGGCCCACAACTGGAGGTGCTCCGCGACCGCGCCGTCGCCCAGGCGGCCGAGTGGGCCTCCGACCTGCTCGACGACACCGAACGCCAGGCCGCCCACACGCTGGCCCGGCTGGTGAGCACCCTCTGGCCGGGCGAGGAGGTGTTCGACCCGCCCGCCTCGTGGTGGCGGACGCCGCTCGGGCAGGTCGCGGCCCGCCGGGTCGGCCACCCGACGGCCGCCGCGGTGACGTACGCCGTGGCGGGTGCGATGCTCGGCGTCACCCGGCAGGGCGTGCACGACCTGCTCACGAGGGGGAGGCTGGATCGCCATCCCGACGGCGGCGTCACCGTCGCGTCGGTCCGCGAACGGCTCCGGCTGCGTGAGGCGGCGTACCACCGGTGGTGACTGCCGACCCCGCTCGGGCCGAATGTCAACCGCGCCTTGACGGGCCTCGGCGCCGCACCCGACCAGCCCACCCTCGACATCCAGGAGCGCACATGCCCACGTCAGCGGTCGACCCGGTAAGGGATCTCGTGGTCGGCGACGGGTCGGTACCGATCGCCGTACGCGACTTCGGCGGGGACGGGCGGCCGCTGGTCCTGCTGCACGGGGCAGGAGGGAACCTCGCCCACTGGACGTCGTTCGCACCACTGCTGGCGCCGGACTTCCGGGTCGTGGCGCCGGACCTGCGCGGGCACGGGCATTCGGCGAACGGGCCATGGACCTGGACGGACGTGCTCACCGACGTGCAGGCGGTGGTCGACCACCTCGGACTGGCCAACCCGGTCGTCGTCGGGCACTCCCTGGGCGGCTACGTCGCGGCGCGGTGGGGGCGTACGCATCCCGACTGCCCCGCGATCGTCGACCTGGACGGATTCCGCAGCGCCGAGACCGGTCGGGACAACTACCCAGGGATGGATCCCCGAGCAGCTCGGCCGCGACCTCGCCACCCTCTCCCAGCTCTTCGCCGGCCAGGCGAGGACGATGGCCGAACCGCTCGCACCGAAGCAGGTGGCAGCGCTGCGCGACCAACTGGTCGGCACGATGACCGCGCTGGGTCAGCCGGCCGGACAGGTGACCGAGGTGTTCGACCGGAACCTGGTGGTGCGCGACGGTCAGACCTTCCTCCGACCGGAGGCGGAGACCGTGCAGGAGATCCGGTCACTGCTGCGGGACGACGACCTGCTGGAGACGCTGCACGAGGTGCGCTGCCCCACCCTGCTCTGCGTGGCGACCGACGACCCCCCGTCCCCACCGGCGGTCGGTGAGCTGATGGCGGCGTACCGGCGAGGACTCGACCGCGACCTCGACTCGTTGGCGGCCGCCAACCCGGCCGTCACTCTCCGACGACTGGACACCACTCACGCCATGCCACTGGAGGCGCCGAAACGGGTCGCCGGACTGATCCGCGAATTCGTGTTCGCGCAGGGCTGACCCGACCACCCCTCCGAGATCAGGGCAAGGCCCCGTCAACCGGTCCTTGCAGCCGGCGCAGCTGTCAACCGGTAGTTGCCGCGGAGCGCGACCGTCAACCGGTCGTTGCGGCCTGGAGGACGGCGCCGCGTTCGTCGGTCTCGCCCGCGGCCCACGCGTCGACCCACTCACTGAGCAGGTGCAGCAGGAGCAGGTGCATCTCCTGGGTCCGCGCGGTCGTGTCCGACGGAACCAGCAGGGACACGTCGGCGTGCTCGGCCGCCTTCCCACCCGAGCCGGCGGCGAAGAGCACCGCCCGGGCACCCGCCTCGTGCGCGGCGGCCAGCCCGGCCACGACGTTCGCGGACGTGCCGCTGGTGGTGAACCCTGCGACCAGGTCGCCGGGCCCGGCCAGCGCGGTGACCTGCCGGGCGAACACGTCGTCGAAGCTGTAGTCGTTGCCGATGCAGGTCACCACCGACGGGTCCACGCTCAGCGCCACCGCGGGCAGCGGCCGGCGTTCGCGCTTGTAGCGGCCGATCAGCTCCGCGGCCAGATGCTGCGCGTCGGCGGCACTGCCGCCGTTGCCGAACGTGTAGAGCCGCCCGCCGGCCGCGAACGTCGTGCACAGCAGCTCGCCGAGCTCCGCGACCCCCGCCAGCAGCGGCTCGACCGCCCGCGCCGTGTCCACGTGGTCGGCCAGCTGCCGGGCCAGAACGTCGTGCATCACTCGGTGACTCCTTCGTCGGTGGCGGCCGGGGTCTCGGTCAGAGGCTGCTCGAGCAGATCGGTCTCCACGATCGGCCGGTCGGCGTCGAACGGCACCAGGAACGACCTGATCTCGTACGGTCCGAAGGTCGCGGTGACCGTACGCCCGGCGAAGCCGAGGTCCAGGCTCCAGGTGGCCGGCACCCCGGCCGACTCGTACGCCCGGACCACCAGCGCGCCGCCGTCCTCGGCGCGCTTCAGGACGGTCGTGACCACCGAGCCGCTCTTCCCGACTTCGCCTTGCGCAGCGGCACCTTCCACGGCGTACGACGCGGTCGCCGGCCGTGCGCCCGGGTGGAACGACTCGTACGTCGGCTGGGCGGGTTCGGTCAACTCCGCCGCCAGCCGCACCACGCCCGCGTCGCGCCAGTCACCCGCGTGCGGCACCAGGAGGTAGCGGAAGGTCTGCCGGCCCTGGTCCTGGTAGCTGTAGAGGCCGTCAGGCTCGAGTTGACGCGGCTCGTGCCAGGCGTAGACCGGACTGCGGGCGGCGGTGATGCCGATGTCGGCACCGCTGACGTCGTAGGCGGACTTGGCGTCGTTGACCACGGCGAGCCCGGCCCGGGCGCCGCCGGGGAGCGTGCCGCTCACGTCCACCCAGGACTGGCCGGGCTCCTCCGCACCGTCGGCGGGCCGGGAGAGGTGGCCGTAGGGAATCTCGTACGTCGCGGCGGGATCCTGCAGTCCGACCGGGAACCGCAGCTTCAGCAGCCGCAGCTTCTCCTGCCAGTCCAGGTCGACCCGCACCTCCAGGTGCCGGGCGTCCGCGGCGAGGATGATCTCCTCCACCAGCGTGGACTTCTCGTACCTGCTCTCCACCCGGACGACGGTGCGCACCGGGCCGTTCTCCACGATCCGCGCCGACGTGCAGGTGAACGGCGTACCCGGGCCGGCGTAGGACACCACCCGGTGGCCCCAGGTGTCGGTGGGGTCGTCGGTGACCACCGTGTGCGGCGCGTCGATACCGGCGACACCCGCCATCAGGTCGACTCCGGCCGCCTTGTCCAGCAGGGTTTTCAGCCACCCGGTCGCCGGGTCGACCTCGGCCCGCAGGTGGGCGTTCTCCAGCACGGGCCCGGACGTGGCCTCGACAGCCACCGTCTCGGAGGCGCGATCGCCAACGGAGACAGGGGCCTGCGACCCCGGCCGGATCCAGTACAGCCGATGTCCCAACGGGGGAAGGTCTGCCGGGAAGGCCAGCCGTTTCGGGTTGGACGTGGTGGCCAGCGCGCGGGTGGACTGGGACGGCACCGGCTGCCCGGCGTCGTCCTCCACCCACGGCCGCTCGATGGACAGGCCGAACTCGCACTCGACGTCGGCCCGGACCCGCCACGGGTGCGGGTTGAACACCAGTACTGGCTGACTTCCCTCACGGAACGGGATGTCGGTGTCGCGCGCCAACGTCTGCAAGGCGAGGTTGACAGTACGCCGGGCGATGGACCGGGCCTCGCCCAACTGGTCGCGGGCGTCGTCGTAGGCGGGCTCGATCGAGGTGCCCGGCAGGATGTCGTGGAACTGGTTGAACAGCACCTGCTTCCACGCGTGGGTGAGTGCCTCGTGCGGATACGGAGTGCCCGCGACGGCCGCGGCCACGCTCGCCCAGCGTTCGGCCACGACGAGGGCGTGCTCGGCGGAGCGCATCCACGCCTTGATGCCGGAGTGCGCGGCGTAACAGCCGGCGGCGTGGTGCTGGAGGTCGCCGCGCCACACCGGAAGCTCCACGCCGGAGGCGAGCACGTCCTCGACGTAGGCGGGCGGGCTGGACAGCCGGAGTTCGCCGTACGAACCGAGCCGATCCAGCCGGTGCACGCTGTCGATGTTGTCCTTGGTCGGCCCGCCGCCGTGGTTGCCGACGCCGTAGAAGACCATCGCCGAGCCGAGTCCCGGCGGGAGCTGGGCCAGCGCCTTGTCCGTGTGGTAGGCGATGTCGGCGCGCGGACTGCAGTACTCGTGCGGGATGCGGTAGGCCAGCACGCGGGATCCGTCCGCCGCCTCCCACCAGAACGGGTTGCCCGGCAGCTCCGCCTCGTGCGGGCCCGGACGCAGGAAGCAGTACGCCGTCAACCCCTGCTTGCGCAGGATCTGGGGGAGCGTCGCGTTGTGCCCGAACGGGTCGGCGTTCAGCCCGACCGACGCGGTGACACCGAACTTCTCCCGCAGGTAACGCTGGCCGTAGAGGCCCTGGCGTACGAACGACTCACCGGTGGGGACGTTGCAGTCGGGTTCGACCCACCAGCCGCCGACGTTCACCCAGCGGCCGTCCGCGACCCGCTTGCGGATCTCCTCGAACAGCGCGGGATCGGCCTCCTCCACGAAGGCGAGCAGCGCCACCTGGTCACAGGTGAAGGCGAAGTCGGGGTACTCCGCCATCCGGTGGATCGCCGACCAGAACGTCGACCGGGCCTCCTGGAACCCCTCCGGCCACTGCCACAGCCACACCGGGTCGATGTGGGCGTTGCCGATCATGTGCAGGAGCCGCGCGGGGGCGGCCGCTGGTCGAGACATCGGTGGGGCACTCCTCTGGGATGGTCCGGCGGGCCCGCGTGGCATCGTTCCCACACGAACGTAGAGGGGCCTCACGATCTACGTCAACGCGCCGACCGGCCGCCCGCGCACGGCGGATCCCAGCGTGCGTTCGCAGCACACCCTAGGGCCGCGACGACGTACGCCGACGACCCAGCCGGGCGGTGGATCCGCGCACGATCAGCGGGCAGTCCAGCCGGGTGGTGCGCGGGCGACCGGGTTTGGCCATCCGGTTCAGCAGCAGCCGGGCGGCCAGGGCACCCAGCTCCACCGACGGCTGGGCGACCGTGGTGATGCCGGGGCTCACCATGCTCATCCACGGCGAGTCGTCGAACGCCACGAAGGACAGGTCGTCGGGGATGCGCAGGCCGAGCCTGGCCGACTGCCGCCAGACCGCCTCCGCCACGACGTTGTTGGCCGCGAACACCGCGGTCGGCCGGCGCCGGCGCGACAGCAGCTCACCGACCTTCTCCTCGATCTGGTCCGGGTCGAAGCCCACCGGCTCCACCCCGTCGGCCGGCACCTCCCTGCCCGCGGCCGCCCAGGCCTGGTGGTAGCCCCTGATCCGGCCCGCGCTGGTCGTCCATCCGGTCTCGTTGACCAGCAGGGCGATCCGCCGGTGGCCGAGGCCGAGCAGGTGCTCGGTGAGCTCGCGGGCGCCGGTGACGTTGTCGACGAGGACCGCGTCGCACTCTCCACGGCAGAACTGCCGGTCGATCTCGACGAGGGGCACGCCGTGCCGGGCGACCAGCCGGCTGGCCTCGGCCGAGACCGGCGTGACCAGCACCCCGGCGACCCGCATCGCGAGCACCGTACGGGCCGCGGCCACCTCCTCCGGGTCGCTGCCGGTGTCGTCGACCAGCACGATCGTGTAGCCCTCGTCCCGCAGTACCGAGCTCGCCCCCGCGGCGACCTCGGCGTAGAAGCGGTTGCGCAGGTCGGACACCAGCAGACCGACGGCCGGGGTGTGCCGCGCCTTGAGGCTGCGGGCGTTCCCGTCGGGTACGTAGCCGAGTTCCTCCGCCGCGAGCAGGATGCGTTCGCGGGCGGCGGGTGCGACGTACCCACGGCCGGTGAGCCCGCGCGAGGCCGTCGAACGGGACACCCCTGCCCGCTGGGCGACGTCGGCCAGTGTCGCCCGGACCGGTGCGGTGGGGATGACCGGTGGTGTGGGCCCGGCCGGCCCGGCCGCCACGGTGGCGCTCGGAACCGCGACCGGGGCGACCTCCAACGCGGCGGCATCGGCGCGTCGACGGGACTGGGGCACAAAACCTCCAGAGGGAGCGGGCGGCCACACGATGACGCCCTCCCACGTCGCCCCGCGGCCGAAGAAAATGCCGACATGTCGGCATGGACTACCGGACGGTAGCCATCGGCTCGATGAAGCGTCAACGTTCGGTGACCGCGGTCGGCTACTTTGTGGACCGCCGGTCCCGTAGCTGCGCGGTGCCGCCGCCGTCCCGGAAGGCGCCCGGCGGGACGCCCCAGTGCCGTCGGAACGCGGTCGTGAAGTGACGGACATCGGGGTAACCGCACTCCCGCGCGACCTCGGCGATGGCGGCGTACTCCCCGTCGGCCGCGTGTTCGAGCAGTCGCTGTGCCGCGATCTCCAGCCGGAGCCGGGTGAGGTACGCGTGCACCGTCGTGCCGGTGTGCGCCCGGAACAACCGGCTCACCTGCCGCTCGCCGAGGTGCACCTGGGCGGCGACGTCGCGGACCGCCACCGCCCGGTCGTAGTTGTCCTCCAGGTAGCGCACCATCGTGGCCGCGGTCCGCTCGTCCCGGCCGGCCGAGTCGGCACCGGGCCGCGGGCTCAGGCCGGGTTCGTCCACCACGGCCCGCGCCGTCTCCACCACCAGGGCGCCGGCCAGTGCGGACAGCAGTTGTTCGTACGCCGGACCGGGTGCGGCTGCCTCGGCGGTGAGCAGGTCGAGGACCGGCGGGATCCGCTCCGTCGCCCGCGACAGCACCCGCGCACCCGGTGCCGCGAACAGATCCAGCACCTCCCGCCCCTCGGCCCGCGCCGGCGTGCCGGACCGCGAGCGCCGCGGCCGGACGGGCACCAGCGTGTACGACCAGTAGTGGATGCACAGCGGGTCGGCGGTGCCGGACACGATCTCGTGCACGTCGCCGGGCCGGGCGACGAAGAGCGTCCCCGGGCCGACCGCGTACTCCCGCTCGCCGGTCCGGAAGACGCCCGTACCGGCGTAGGCGTAACAGATCTCGAAGAACGAGTGCGTGTGCAGGTAGTTCCGCCACGGGCGTGGCTCGTAGTAACCCCAGTACAGGAACTCCGCGCGGTACCCGGCCACGTCGGCGCCGACGCGGGCGGCGGTCAGCGACGTGAGCGCCCGGCCGTCGGGGGGCGGCCCGGGCGGGCGCTCGCGTGGCTGCCTCTCGTGGCCGGGCACCGGCGGGTCGCTCACATCGCCGCGGCCGCGGCGCCGCGCGAGGTCGGGTCGACGCCGCGCAGGATCATCCCCTGGCCGAGCGAGTGGGTGTGCAGGTCCTCGGTCGGCGGGTCGGCCGGGTCGCGGTACTGCACCAGCAGCGTCGTACGTGCCTCCGGCGTGGTGTTCACGCCCGAACCGTGCACGGTGAGATAGGTGAAGAACAGCACGTCGCCGGCCTCCGCCTCACACGGCGTTGCGTTCTCCAGCGGCCACTCGGAGTACGGCAGGTGCCAGCCTCCCTCCGACCGGTGGGTGAGCGGGCCGCCGCGGTGGCTGCCCGGCATCACCTGTACGCAGCCCTTCTCCAGCGGGGCGTCGTCGAAGTGGAAGATCGCCGCTCCCACCGAGTGCTTCGCATGGGGGAAGAACGGATGGTCCTGGTGCATCGGGAACGGCGAGCCCTTCTCCGGCGGCTTCACGAACAGCTTGGTGTGGTGCAGTTGGACGTTCGGCGTACCCATCACCGCGGCGGCCACGTCGGTGAAGCGCGGGTCGACCAGCAGCCTGGAGAACGCGGCGGCCTGGAACTGCACGTCGTGACAGTGCTTGAGCTCGGTGCGTTCGCCCATGCCGAGGTGCCGGGCACTCTCCCAGGTCGGGTCGGCGTCGCGGTTCAGGCGTTCGATCAGCGCGTGGCTCTCCTCGCGGTAGGCCCGCGCCTCCGCCTTGTCCAGAAGGCCTTTGACGAGCACGTAGCCGTGTTCGGCGTACGCGGCGGCATGGGACGCGAGCTGGGACTCCTCCACCATGAGGCTCATGGGGTTCCTCCTGCGGGGTCGGGTGGAAGTGGGTGCGCATCGGCGACGCGTTCGACGGTAGGCGTAGCGCGCTGCGCGTCCGCAGGCCCTGGACGGACATCCTTGTTGAAAATCCGGACACGCCGCGACCCACCCGCCGCTCCCGGACAGCCGCACCCCCGTTGGTCCGACTCGGGCCGAGGGCACAGAACGTGTCAGCTTGGTGTCGGTGCGTACCTCTAGCCTCCCGGTGTGCACCCTCAAGACGCCTGGGCCGACGAGTCCTTTGCCGAGTCCGATGACGGCAAGGGCGTTTACGTGGTGGCCGCCGCGTTGTTCGAGGGCGAGCTGAATCATGTCCGCCACGTCATGCGCGGCATCCGCACCAGGCAGCACCAGGACAAGCTGCACTGGAGCAAGATGGATCCGGCAGAACGAAGGAAGGCGGCAGAGCAGGTCGCAGCTATTGGCGGTCTCAACATCGTGGCGATCGCCTCGCCTGTACCCCGCCGAAGGCAGGAACGAGCTCGCGCGGCCTGCCTGGGCGCGTTGGTACCCGAACTGCACGGGTACGAAGTAACCCGCCTGTACGTGGAGTCTCGCGGCCAAGTTCTCGACAGGCGGGACGTCGACGTTGTGCGGGCCTGTCGTTGGTCGGCACCGGCTTCCCCGCCACTGCGGTTGGAGCACAGGCGGGGTGCCGCCGAACCACTGTTGTGGGTGGCGGACATCGTCGCCGGCGCGTGTCGGTCACATCGCCAGGGCCGGGAACCGGAATACCGGGAGGCACTTGGAGATCTGGTCTACGACATCGAGGTCGATTCGGGATGCTGAACCGGACCCCGAACATGCGAGGGGCCCGCCTCCCGGTCATGCCCCAGGTCGGTCGGGCCCTACGTCTCATCCGCCGCCCTCGACAACGGATTGCGACAAGTCTGGCACCGCGGGTGCACCCATGTCCAGCACATCCCAGTAGTCGATGGCGGGAGCGACCCGAGGCGAGATCACCTCCCGTCGACTCTCCACCCGCCGAGCGTCGCCCTGGCATGATCGCCCGAGAACGAGCTGCCCGAACGACCACGGCGACCGACCACCTACCAATCATGTGGGAACGATCCCAGGACTGTGAGGCACCGATGCCGGATCCCGGCCTGCGCGGGCTCGCCCGCCCCGACGGCACGTTCGTGATGGTCGCGATGGACCAGCGGGAGTCGCTGCGCGGCATGCTGGCCCAGACCTCCGGCCGCGGCACCGACGCGGTGCCCGATGCGGAGCTGCGCGAGTTCAAGCAGGACGTGGCGGTCGCGCTGGGACCGGAGGCGTCCGGCTTCCTCGCCGACCCGGAGTTCGGCGAGGACATCCTCGCCGGCAGCCCGTCACCTGGTCCGCGGACCGGACGGATCGTCGCCGCCGACCGGTTGGCCGCCCGTCCGGGGGAGGTGGTCGGCGACGCGGTGTTCGACCAGACGCTGGACCTGCCGAAGTACGCCGCACAGGGAGTGGTCGCGGCCAAGCTGCTGATCGTGTGGCGCGAGGACGAGCACATGGCCGACCGCGTGGAGGACGCCGCCCGGTTCGTCGCGGCCTGCCGGGACGCGGGGATGCCGAGCATCGTCGAGGGTGTCGTACGCCCGACCGGGGACCAGCAGGCGAGCGGCACGTTCGACCGGGAGGCGGCCCTGCTGCGCTGCGCGCGGGAGCTCGGCGCGGTCGAACCCTCGCTCTACAAGGCGGAGGTGCCGTACTTCGGCCGGGGTGACGCCGACCGGATCACCGCCGCCGCGGCCGAACTCACCGGATCCGTCGCCTGCCCGTGGGTGGTGCTGTCCTCCCACGTCGAACGCGCCGACTTCCCGGCCGCGGTGGCGGCATGCTGCCGGGGCGGCGCCTCCGGGATGCTCGCCGGCCGCGCACTGTGGACGAACGCGCTGCCCGCCGCGGACCGGAAGCGCTTGCTGCGCGAGGAGTCCGTGCCCTACCTCCGCGAACTCGCCGCGATCGTGTCCGCGAACGCCCGGCCCTGGCCGGACGCATGAGCCGGCTGGTCTTCGTCGGCTCGGTGAACGACGACGCGATCGCGGTCGTCCCGCACCTTCCGGGGCCGGACCAGCGGCTGCTCGCCGAAGCGCTCGTGCACGCGGGCGGCGGCAACTCCGCCACCGCCGCGGTGGCCGCCGCCAGGCTCGGCGGGGACGTCGCGTTCGTCGGGCCGATCGCCGAGGACCCGACCGGGGAACGCATCGTGGCGGACCTGACCCGGGAGGGTGTCGACGTGTCCGGCGTCGTTCCCGTACCCGCCGGTGCCGGTGGCGCGAGTGTCGTCCTGGTCGACCGGTCCTCGGGTACGCGGGCCATCTGCACCCGCCCGCTGCCGGCGTTCGAGCTCGGGCCGCGCGCACGGAAGCTCGTGGCGGACGCGGCCTGGGTGCACCTGGACCACCTGGGCTGGCCGGCGGCCCGCGACGTGCTGGCCGTCGGGTCCAGGATCGGGCCGCCCGCGCCGAGGATCTCGGTGGACGAGGGCAACCCGATCCCCGGCTTCCACCCGCGCGGCGTGCACCTCTACGGCCCGACGCTCGACCGGCTGCGGCTGACGTACGGCGACCAGCCCGTGGTCGCGCTGCTGGAACGCGCCCGCGCCGACGGCGCCGGCCTCGTGGTCGCCACCGCGGGCGGCGACGGCGCACACCTGCTGCCCACGACCGGCGGGCCGGTGCACGTACCCGGATTCGCCGTCGACGTGGTGAGCACCCTCGGGGCGGGCGACGTCTTCCACGGCGCGCTGCTGCTCGCCGTCGACCGCGGCCTGGATCCCGCGGACGCCGTACGCTACGCCAACGGCGCGGCGGCCCTGGCCTGCCGCGCGATCGACGGCCGCTCGGGCATCCCCACCCACGACGAGCTCACGAGGTTCCTCACGTCTGCGCCTTGAACGTCCGCCCCAGCCGCGGCCCCGTACCGAAGTAGTGCCGGAACACGTACAGCAGCGGGTGCCACCGGTCGGTGTCCACGTGGCTGGTTCCCGGGACGGTGATGTCGTCGGCCGCGTGTACCCGGCGCACCTGCGTCTCCACGATCCGGAAGCCGCCCTCGGCGCCCGGCCGGATCGAGACGACCTCGGCCTCGAGGTGCAGCGCACACTCGGCGACGCGCGGCGGGCGCACCGTCTGCGAGGGCACCGGGGTGAGCCCGGCCGCGCCGAACTTGTCCGGCTCGTGGCGATATCGGTCCGCCTTCGCGTCCGGGACCGGGTGGCGGCCGGTCAGCGGAGCCAGCCGTTCCACGCGTTCCCACAGGTCCGCCGACGGGAAGTTGAGGACGCACTCACGTTCGCGCTCGAGGTTCGGCACCGCCTGGCCGGAGTCGCCCAGGCCCAGGACGACGGTCGAGCCGAGCGCCCACGCCGACGACATCGGCGTGATGTTCGCCGATCCGTCCGGATTGCGGGTGGTGATCAGGACCACGGGGGTGCCGAAGTACAGGACCGAGGGCGTGATCGTCCGGTGGGCGGACGACGTGAGCTGGGTCGAGCCGAGATGGACTGACATGCCTGCGACGCTAGGGTTCCGATCGTTCGGGCGGTGCCGAAACGTGCCGTGGGTACGGTGGCGGCATGCCCGCAGACGTGGACCTCGCCCGGATCGCCGGCCTGCTCGCCGACCGCAGCCGCGCGGCCATGCTGCTGGCGATGTTCGACGGCCGCGCCTGGACCGCGAGCGAGCTCGCCCGGGCCGCCGAGGTCGCCCCGTCGACCGCCAGCGAACACCTTGCCCGGCTGGTCTCCGGCGGCCTGGCGACGGTGGTGACGCAGGGCCGGCACCGATACTTCCGGCTGGCGGGGACCGAGATCGCCGAGGCGATCGAGCCGCTGCTGCAGATCGCGCCTCCGACCCCGGTCACCAGCCTGCGCGCCGCCTCCCGCGGCCGGGCCCTCGCCGCCGCGCGTACCTGCTACGACCACCTCGCCGGGCGCGCGGGCGTGGCGCTGGCCGACGCGCTGCGCGCCCGCGGCATCGTGACCACCGACGGCCCGGCGCTCACCCCGGCGGGCCGGGACGCGCTCACCGACTTCGGCGTGGACGTGGCCGGGCTGGCCCGCGGACGCCGGCCGCTCGTCCGCGACTGCCTGGACTGGACCGAACGCCGCAACCACCTCGCCGGCGCGGTCGGCGCCGGCCTGACCGAGCGGCTGTTCGCGCTGGAGTGGCTCACCCGGGTGGGCAGCGGCCGGGGCGTGCGGGTGACCGAGGCCGGCGAGGACGGACTGCGTACGACGTTCGGCATGGCACCGCTCTCCGCGGTCGCCTGAGCGACTTTTCCCTACCGGCGCACTCGGTCATGGGTTAGGCTGCCCGGCATGCAGAGTCACGCGCAGCAGTGGTGGTGGCGCCCCCTTCCGGCGGCCGCCCCGACCTGCGCATCCTGACGCATTCGCAAGCGACGACCGCCCTCACCGGCGGTCGTTTCTCGTTGTCCGGCAGGTAGAACCACCTACGGCACGGACGCCGAACCACCGGTGCGGGCCCTCCCGAAAGGCCCACCGACGTGCTCGAACCACCCCAGCCCGCATCGACCGCGTACGCCACCGCCGGTGGCGTCGCGATCACCCGCACCGCCACTCCCGTCGAGGAGAGCGTCCTCACCAACCTCGTCGCCGATCTCGACAACCGCCGGGGCGCGGTCCTCTCCTCCGGCGTCGACTATCCGGGCCGCTACAGCCGCTGGCACCTCGGCTATGTCGACCCGCCGATCGAACTCCTCGCGTACGGCCGGCGGATCGAGGCCCGCGCACTGAACGAACGCGGCACGGTCCTGCTGCCCGTGGTCGCCGCCGCGATGTCCGGCGCCGGCGAGATCGTGCTGGACGAGGAGTCGCGTTGCGCGGTCGTCGTTCCCGAGTCGGCTGAATCCTTCGCCGAGGAAGAGCGCAGCCGGCAGTCGACGGTCTTCACCGCGCTGCGGGCGGTCGTCGCGGCGTTCGCCAGCCCGGTCGACCCGCACCTCGGGCTGTACGGCGCGTACGGCTACGACCTGGCGTTCCAGTTCGAGCCGGTACGACTGCGGCACGACCGCTCGGCCGACCCGCACCGTGATCTCGTCCTGCACCTACCGGACCGGCTCGTCGTGGTGGACCGCAAGCGGGAGACGAGCATGTTGTATTCGTACGACTTCGAGGTGGGCGGGCGGACCACGGCCGGGCTGGCGCGGCACACCGCGCCCACGCCGCCACCGGAGACCCACCCGGTGCCCGCGCCGCCGACACCCGGCCGGTATGCGGAGATCGTCCGTACCGCGCGGGAACGCTTCCGACGTGGCGATCTGTTCGAGATGACGCCGAGCCACGTGCTCAGTGGCCGCTGCGACTCACCGGCTGCCTTCTACGAACGACTGCGCACCCAGAACCCTGCCCCGTACGAGTTCTTCTGCAATCTCGGCGAGGGCGAGTACCTCGTCGGCGCCTCGCCGGAGATGTACGTACGCGTCCAGGGGGACCGGGTGGAGACCTGCCCGATCGCGGGCACGATCCGCCGTGGCCGGGACGCGCTGGAGGACGCCGCCCAGATCGCGACGTTGCTCAACTCCACCAAGGACGAGAGCGAACTCACCATGTGCACCGACGTGGACCGCAACGACAAGGCACGGGTCTGTGTGCCCGGCAGCGTGCGGGTCATCGGCCGCCGTCAAGTCGAGCTTTACAGCAGGCTGATCCACACCGTGGACCACATCGAGGGCAGGCTACGGCCGGGCATGGACGCGTTCGACGCGTTCCTGACGCACATGTGGGCGGTCACCGTGACCGGCGCGCCGAAGCAGTGGGCGATGCAGTTCATCGAGGACGCCGAGTCCGCGCCGCGGCGCTGGTACGGCGGCGCGGTCGGGTTCGTCGGCTTCGACGGGTCGATGAACACCGGGCTGACGTTGCGTACCGCCCAGGTCGAGAACTCGGTCGCGAGCGTGCGCGCGGGCGCGACACTGCTGTACGACTCCGACCCGGACGAGGAGGAACGCGAGACCCTGCTCAAGGCGCAAGCTCTCCTTGACACCATGTCCGCACCCGATCGTGGACCGTCCGGCGGTGATCGCCACATCTCCACCAGCACGGACGAATCCGCCGGTGCGGGCCTGCGGGTGCTGCTGGTGGACCACCAGGATTCCTTCGTACACACGCTCGGCGACTACTTCCGCCAGCACGGCGCGGAGGTGGTGACGTTGCGGTACGGCTTCCCGGTCGAGCGACTCGACACCCTGGAACCCGATCTCGTGGTGCTGTCACCGGGGCCTGGCCGGCCGGCGGACTTCGGCTGCGCACACCTGTTGGCCGCGCTGGAGGCTCGTGGCCTTCCCGTGTTCGGGGTGTGTCTCGGCCTGCAGGCGATGGTGGAGTACGCCGGCGGGTCGCTTGACCTGCTTCCCCGGCCCGCGCACGGCAAGCCGGGGTCGGTGCGGGTCGTGACAGAGGACGAAGAGGCCAACAGGGACAGCGGATTGCTCGCCGGACTGGGTTCGTCGTTCACCGCCGGGCGATACCACTCGCTGTACGCCACGCCGGAGAACGTTCCCGGCTTCGACGTCCTCGCGGTGACCGACGATCCGGGCGAGGTGCGGGTGGCGATGGCGCTCGCGGACGACGTACGGCGACGCTGGGCGGTGCAGTTCCACCCGGAGTCGATCCTCAGCGCGACCGGACGTGCCGGACACCACCTGGTGGCCAACGTACTGCGCCTCGCGCGATCCTCGGACCGCCACCCGCAGGGAGCCGCGGCCGTCTGACGCTGCCTTCGAGGTCATAGGCTGAGCGGCCGTGGAGTACTTCGTCTACGGCCGCGACCGCCCTGGAGCGTTCCCGCTCAAGGTCCGGATGAGCAACGAGCACTGGGACTTCATGGACCGGTACGCCGATCGGCTGGTCGCCCGTGGTCCCACGCTGACCGGGCACGGCGACGACGCCGAGTCCACGGGCAGCCTGCACATCGTGGACCTCCCGGATGTGCGGGCTGCACGTGAGTTCGCCTACGAGGAGCCGTACTTCCGTGCGGGCGCCTTCGAGTCGGTGCTGCTGTGCCGCTTCGACAACGTGCTCGGGCACACGATGTGGGACTTCACCGGAGCTGTCGAGGGCTACGGCCGGTACCTTCTGGTCGCTCTCGACGGCTCCGAGCCCGAGCCGCTCACCTCACCACACCTGATCGTGTACGGCGGTCTGCGCAGCCTCGACGGCGAAACCGTCCTCGGCCGGGCGGCTGCCGTGGAGGCACCGAACCCCGAAGCCGCGGCAGCCCTGCTCCCCGCACGCGGAGACGCTCACACCGAGGTGCATCTCTGGCGCTTCGGCGGCCGGCCAACTGAGTAACTAGGCGGAGAACCGGCTGATCAGGGCGGCCATCCGCACGTCGTGCTCCTGCACTCGGAGCCGGCCGTTGCGCATCAGGGTGACCAGCCCGTGCAGGGCGCTCCAGAACGTTTCGGCGAGCACGTCCGGACTCTCCTCGCCCGCGAGCGGACGCATCGTCTCGCGGAGTTCGGCGAAGCCCTCCTGCAGGGGAGCCGGCGACTCCGGGCTGGCGAACGGCAGGTCGACGGGGAGCGTGAACATCACGTCGTACAAGGCGGGGCGGCGTTCGGCGAAGGCGGCGTACACGGCTCCGACCCCGGTCAGGGCGTCACGAGGGTTCGGCGCCGCCGTCCGGGCGGCACGGAGATCGGCCGTGAGCTCGGCGAAACCCTCCAGCGCCACCGCGGCCATGATCGCGTTCTTGCCCTTGAAGTGGCTGTAGAGAACGGGCTGGCTGTACTCGATCTCGTCGGCGAGCCGACGCGTCGTCACCGCGTCCCAGCCCTCCGACTCGGCCAACTCGCGCGCGGCCGTGACGATCAGGCGTTCCCGCTCGGCGCGCTCGCGTTCCCGGCGCTTCTGGATCGGCATACCCGCAGGCTAGCACCGCTAGTAATCCTGCCGATGGCATGTTAGCGTCACTCTCGAATCTAGCGACGCTAGCAAAGGAACCCCTGTGCTCACCTACCTCGCCTACGGGCTCGCCATCGTCCTCGGCCTGTTCATCATCTTCATCGGCGCGCGGTTCCTGCTGGTTCCGCACGCGGCAGCAGCCGGCTACGGCGTCCCCGCCAAACAGGACGGCGACTCGGCGTACCTCACCATCAAGGGAGTGCGCGACGGCACGTACGGCCTTGTCGGGCTCGCGCTGCTCGCGTTCGCCGGCCCGCGGGCGGAGGCCTGGTTCATGCTGGTGGTCACCATTGCTCCGATCGCGGACATGCTGATCGTGCTCCGCCACGGCGGGAGCCGGGCCACCGCGTACGGCATCCACCTCGCCACGGCTGTGGTCATGGTCGTCAGCGCGGCACTTCTGTTCGCGGTGTGAGGGCTGCGATCCGCAACCCCGTAAGGCCTCTCGTACACCGTGAGGCTTCTCGTACTCCCGTAAGACTTCTCGAAAGGACCAGTCGCATGTCGCTGATCGCTTCGACCTTCGACAGTTCCGTGATCGTGCGCTCCGCGGACGCGGAGGTGGTCGGCCGCGCCCCGACCACGATCCGGTTGCTCGCGGACAGCAGTGCCACCGGTGGCGCGTTGTCCACCCAGCGGGTCAGCCTGACCGACGGCGCGGACGGCGCCAGGCCGCACCACCACGCCAACTCGGCCGAGCTGTTCTACCTGCTGGACGGTACGGCGCAGCTGCTGTCCGGCGAGCAGGTCGTGACCGCCGAGCGGGGCGATCTGGTCGTCGTACCACCAGGTCTCCCCCACGCCTTCGCCGCCGCACCGGGAGAGGACGCCGACATTCTGATCGTCATCACCCCGGGCGTCGAGCGGTTCGAGTACTTCCGCCACCTCGAGCGCATCGCCTACGGCAAGGTGCCACCGGAGAGCCTGCTCGAGGTGCAGGAGCTCTACGACACCTACTTTGCAACCAGCGCGAGCTGGGAGAACGCCCGGGCCGCGCGCTCCTGACAGGGACGGACGACGCTGAGGGTTCGCGAGATCGCTCAGGCCAGCCAGTCGTACGACGTGCCGAGTCCGGTGGCGCGCACGGCGTCGTAGGCGAGCCAACTCAGTGCGAGGTCCTGCCACGGCAGACCGACCGGCGCGTACACCGTGACCTCCTCCGGCGCTGTCCGCCCCGCCCGGCGGCCGGTCAGCACCTCCGCGAGGGTTCCGGCCGCGTGGTCGGGTCCGAGTCCTACGTTGCCCAGCGCGCCGGTGCCGGCGGCCAGGCCCACGTCGTCGACGAACACCCGGGCATGCCGGAGCAGGTCCGCTGTCAACTCCACCTTGCCTGGTTCGTCGGCGCCGAGGGAGGTGAGCTGCGTTCCGGGTGGTACGTCCGTACGCGACAGCAGCGGCTCCCGAGTCCAGGTGGCCAGCACGACCACGCCGCACTGCCTGGCCACCTCGGCAGGGTCGGCCGCGACGTCGACGTCCACCGCCCAGCGGTCCCCGTGCGCCGCGGCGAAAGCACGGGCACGCTCCGGATCGAGGTCGTGCACGACCAGCCCGCGCACCGGCCGCAGAGCGAGTAGTCCGCGGACCACGAGGTCGGCCTGCGCACCCGCGCCGACGACGCCCACCCGGTCGGCCTCGGGCCGGGCCAGCAGGTCCGTGCCGAGCGCGGCCGCCAGTCCGGTCCGCCACGCGGTGACGGTCGCGGAGTCCAGGACGGCCAGCAGCTCACCGGAGGCGAGGTCGTGCAGGCACACCAGCCCGCGCAGGGCGGGCCGCGCACCGGGGAACTTCGCGTTGACCTTCACGGTGTACGCCGGGACGCCCGGCACCAGGCCCGGCAGCAACGCGGTCGCCGTCCCCGGGCCGGGCAGGTCGGTCCGCGTCCTGCGCGGCGGGATGTCCGGCTGATCGGACCCGACCGCCACGAACCCCTGCCGGAGCGCGTCCAGGCAGGCGTTCACGTCGAGCAGTCGTTCCAGGTCGGAGCAGCCGAGCAGCAAGGTCACCGCGCAAGTCCACCACAGGGCGCCGGCCGAACCGCCCCGGCCGAACCGCCGCCGGGATCCGGTACGGAAACCGGCACAGAACCGACCCCGGCGTCCGAAGCGCCCGGCCGGGTCCCACCCCTCGTCGCCCCCGGCCCGGCGGCGCGTGGAAGGCTCGGATCCGTGCAGAGTCCCCCCCAGACCCAGAACAGCGCGGCAGCGCGGCCGAGGTCGGCGGGCGCCGACGGCATCGGCACCGACCTGACCGAGTCGGTACGCCGCGAACTCGCGAAGGCCGTCCGCGGCGCGGTCCGGTTCGACGCGGGGTCCCGCGCGATGTTCTCCACCGACGCCTCCAACTACCGTCACCTGCCGGTCGGGGTCGTGCAGCCGGTCGACGTGGATGACGTACTCGCCACCGTCGACGCGTGCCACCGGCTCGGCGTACCGCTGCTTCCGCGCGGCGCCGGCACCAGCATCGCCGGCCAGGCGGTCAACACCGCGGTGGTGATGGACTTCAGCCGGCACCTCGACGCGATCGTCTCCGTCGACCCGGACCGGCGGCGGGCGCGGGTGCAGCCTGGTGTGGTGCTGGACGACCTGCGCAAGGCGGCCGCGCCGTACGGTCTGACGTTCGGACCGGACCCGTCCACCCACAACCGCTGCACGCTCGGCGGCATGATCGGCAACAACGCCTGCGGCTCGCACTCGGTGGCCTGGGGCAAGACGGTCGACAACGTGGCCGAGCTCGACGTGGTCCTCACCGACGGCACCCGGCTCACCGCCGGGCCGACCAGTGAGGACGAGCTGGCCCGGCTGTGCGCCGACCCCGGCGCGGTGGGCCGCCTCTACCGCGACCTGCGCGCGGTCCGGGACACCTACGGCGACCTGGTGCGTACGGAGTTTCCCGACCTCACCCGCCGGGTCTCCGGCTACAACCTCGACCAGCTGCTGCCCGAGCAGGGCTTCCACCTCGCCCGGGCGCTGGTCGGCACCGAAGGCACCTGCGCGACGCTGCTCGAGGCGGAGGTGGACCTGGTCGAGTCGCCGCCGGTGCGGGCGCTGACCGTGCTCGGGTTCCCGGACCAGTTCGTGGCCGCCGACAATGTCGTACCGCTGCTCGACCTGCACCCGCTCACCATCGAGAGCGTCGACTCCAAGATCGTCGCCATCGTGCGTGCCCGCAACCCCTCCAACCCCGCGCTGGAGGCGCTACCGGACGGCGGCGCCTGGCTGTACGTCGAGACCGGCGGCGAGTCGGTCCCCGAGGCCGAGGCCCGCGGCCGCGAGGTGGCCCGGGTGATGGCAGGCCACGGAGCGACCAGCGTGGTGGTCAGCGACCCCGGCCGGATGAAGGCGCTGTGGCGGGTACGCGAGGACGGCGCCGGCAGCACCACCCGGCTGCCCGACGGCAGCGAGGCGTACCCCGGCTGGGAGGACGCGGCGGTCCCGCCGCAACGGCTCGGCGGCTACCTGCGCGGCTTCGACGCGCTGCTCGCCGAGCACGGGCGACAGGGCATCTACTACGGCCACTTCGGCGACGGCTGCATCCACGTCCGGATCGACTTCGACCTGCTCTCGACGGAGGGCGTGGCCGGGTTCCGGCGGTTCATGGAGGACGCGGCCGACCTCGTGACCTCCCACGGCGGCTCGCTGTCCGGCGAGCACGGCGACGGCCAGGCCCGGGCCGAACTCCTGGACCGGATGTATCCGCCGGCGATCCTGGGCGCGTTCGAGGACTTCCGGTCCGCGTGGGATCCGGCCGGGCTGATGAACCCGAAGCGGATCGTGCAACCGGCGAAGCTGGACGAGGACCTGCGGGTGTTCGTCGCGCCGCCCACCATCCGGGCGGACACGACGCTGGCGTTCTCCCACGACGAGGACGGCTTCTTCGGGGCGACCCGGCGCTGCATGGGCGTGGGCAAGTGCCTGTCCGCCGACGGCGGCGTGATGTGCCCGAGCTACCGCGCCACCCGGGAGGAGAAGCACTCCACCCGCGGCCGTGCCCGGCTGCTGTTCGAGATGGCCAACGGCGAGGTGGTCAAGGACGGCTGGCGTTCGGAAGAGGTACGCGAGGCACTCGACCTGTGCCTGTCCTGCAAGGGCTGCAAGACCGACTGCCCGGTCAACGTGGACATGGCGAGCTACAAGGCGGAGTTCCTCAGCCAGCACTACAAGGGACGCGTCCGGCCGGCGTCGCACTACTCGATGGGGTTCCTGCCGCTGTGGCTGCGGCTGGCCGCGCCGTTCGCCCGGCTGGCCAACGCGGCGACGAAGGTCCGGCCGCTGGCCGCGCTGGCCAAGCGGCTCGGCGGCATCGCTCCCGAACGCGACATCCCGGAGTTCGCGCCGACGACGTTCGTACGCCGCTTCCGCTCCCGTCCGGCGCCGTCGCTGCCGGCGGACGCGCCGCGGGTGCTGCTGTGGCCGGACTCGTTCACCAACGCGTTCGACCCCGACCTCGGCATGGATGCGGTGGCGGTGCTGGAGTCGCTGGGCTACCGGGTGGAGATCCCGGACAAGCCGGTGTGCTGCGGGCTCACCTGGGTGTCGACCGGCCAGCTGGGCACCGCCAAGCGGGTGTTGCGCCGTACGCTGCGCACCCTGCAACCCTGGCTTGACGCCGGCGTCCCGGTGGTGGGCCTGGAGCCGAGCTGCACGGCGTTGTTCCGCGGCGAGCTGACCGACCTGCTGCCCGACGAACCCGCAGCGGCGACGCTCAAGGGGCAGACGCGCACGCTCGCCGAGGTGCTCGCCGAGCACACCGACGACCTGGACGTACGCCGGCCCGGTCAGCGCGCGCTCGTCCAGGTGCACTGCCACCAGCACGCCGAGCTCGGCTTCGTCGCGGACCGCAAGGTGCTCGGCGCGCTTGGGGTGGAGGCGGAGGTGCTCGACTCCGGATGCTGCGGCCTGGCCGGCAACTTCGGCTTCGAGAAGGGCCACTACGAGGTGTCGATGGACTGCGCCGAACGCAAGCTCCTGCCGGCGGTGCGGGCGGCCGACTCCGACGTGGTGATGCTCGCCGACGGTTTCAGCTGTCGTACGCAGGTACGCCAGGCAGGCGAGCGTGAACCCGCCCACCTGGCCCAGTTGGCCGCCCGTGCCCTCGGCGTCGGCTCCGCGGCCCCCGACCCGGCCCCGCCGCCCGACCGCGAATCAGTCGAGTAGCGCGGTCGCCTCGACCTCGACGAGCACGTCCGGCTCGAAGAGGTAGTCGACGCCGATGAGTGAGGCCGGCGGCATCGGCATCGGCAGCCGGATCTCCTCGGCGACGGACTGCACGCCTGCCATGAAGTCGTCGATCTGCTCCGGGCTCCAGTGGGTGACGTAGAAGGTGAGGCGCAGAACGTCCGCGAACGACGCACCTGCCCCGGCCAGGCCGGCAGCTGTGTTGCGCAGCGCCTGGGCGACCTGGCCGGCAAGGCCTCCCGGCGCCACCGGCGTTCCGTCGGCCTGGCGGGCGATCTGGCCGCTGACGTGCACCTGGGTCGTTCCGGTACCCACGGCCACGTGGTGGTACGGGGTCGGCTGCATCATGCCTGGCGGGGTGAAGTGGCGGACGGTCATGACTGCTCCTGTTCTCGTGGATCCTGCGGTATACCCTTGATACCTGGTACCTCCAGGACACTTCAACGAGACCAGGTTTCCCCATGGATACCGACGGCACCGACGACACCGACGACACCGACGACATGGACACCGATGGCGAGCTGACCGTCGACGCGCCGCACCGCGAGCTTCTCGACCAGGTGCTCGACAAGTGGTCGCTGAGCGTTCTCAACGAGCTGTGCGGGCGGCCCTGTCGCTTCAACGAGCTGCGGCGCTCGATTCCCGCGGTCACGCAGAAGTCTCTGACCGCCACCCTTCGGCGCCTCGAGCGCAACGGCGTCATCGAACGCGACGTCATCTCCACGCGTCCCACCGCTATCCAGTACCGCATCACGCCACTGGGCAAGACCCTTCGGCACCCTGTGGACGTACTCCTGGCCTGGGCATCGGACAACCTGCCCGCCATCGAACGTGCCCGCGCCGCTTTCGACGCGCAGGAGAACCCCTGAGCCACGGCGCGCTGCGGAGCGGCCGGTCGCCCCGCAGCAGGCGGTCGGAGCTCAGCGCCTGGGCCCGACCCGCGCCAGATCAGGTACGTCGATCTGCAGCGGCCACGGCTGCCGGGTGCCGAACGTGTCGGTCACCGGGGCGTGCTCGAGGTAGTCCGCACCAACGAGTTCGTGCGCGACCAGCGCGAGCGCGCCTCGGGTCTCGATCCGCCAGAACACCGGGATCCCCGCCTGGGCGTACTCCCCGGGCTTGTCCTTGCGGTCCGGCAGCTCGGATCCGGGCGAGACGACCTCGACGATGATCGCGATCTCACTCGGCGGCGTCGGGTTGACGTCGATGCTCTCCTCGCGGACCACCGCCAGATCCGGCCGCCGCCAGGTCGGCGGCGCCCCAGCGCGGCTTGTACGGCAGATGGGCGGTGGTCACCGGCGTTCGCGAGGGGCGAGGGTGGGTGCGGCCAGGCGGGGGCGTTCGGCGGGACGCGGCGTGTGCGGCGGCTTGGCCTCCAGCTCGGCGAGCGCCGCCTCGATCGCCCGGTCCAGCTGCGGGTCCCGCCCGGCGCTGTAGTCCTGCGGCGTGATGTCGACCTCGATGTCGGGGTCCGTGCCGTAGTTCTCCACCCGCCAGCCCACGTCGTCGAACGCGAAGGAGTGCTCGGGCTGGGTGGTGACCGTACCGTCGGCGAGTGAGTGCCGGGGCGAGATGCCGATGACACCGCCCCAGGTGCGCTTGCCGACGAGCGGCCCCAGACCGAGCATCTTGAACGCGTGGCAGAAGATGTCGCCGTCGGACCCCGCCCACTCGTTGGTGAGGGTGACCAGCGGCCCGCGCGGCGACTCGTACGGATAGGGCTCCGGCTCCAGCCAGCGGGAGAAGTCGTAGCCCAGCCGGCGCCGGGCGAGCTTCTCCAGCAACAGCCCGGAGACGAAGCCGCCGCCGTTGAACCGCACGTCGACCAGCAGCGCGTCCCGGTCGTACTCGCCCAGGAACCCGCGGTGGAACTCCGCGAACCCGCGGCTGCCCATGTCGGGGACGTGCAGATAGCCGACCCGGCCGTCGGTGTGCTCGGCGACGTAGGCGCGGTTGGCCTCCACCCAGTCGCGGTAGCGGGCGGCTCGCTCGGAGCCGGTGGCCCGCACGGTGACGGTGCGCGGCGCGTCGTCACCGCGGACGACCGTCAGCTGGACCTCCTCGCCGGCCTGGTTGACCAGCGGAGCGCCCGGCGGCAGGTGGGTGCCGTCGGCGGCGGTGCCGATCGGCTGGCCGTTGACGGCGAGCACGGTGTCGCCGGCGGCGACGTCGACGCCGGGCCGGTTGAGCGGGGAGGTGAGGTCGTCCTTCCACCGGTCGCCGCCGAGCAGGTGCCCGATCCGGTAGTGGCCGGTGTCGGGGTCGAGCTCCCAGTCGACGCCGAGGAAGCCCTGCGCGTAGTGCGGGCCGGGCCGGTAGGCGCCGCCCATCTCGTACGCGTGGGAGGTGCCGAGCTCGCCCTGCAGCTCCCAGATCAGGTCCGACAGCTCCGACCGCGTGCTCACCCGGTCGACCAGCGGGAGGTAGCGGTCGTAGATGCGGTCCCAGTCGACCCCGGACATGTCGGCCACCCAGAAGTGGTCGCGCTGCAGCCGCCAGGTCTCCCGGAACATCTGCCGCCACTCCGCGCCGGGCCGCACCGACACCTTCACCCGGCCGAGGTCGACCCAGCCGGTCGCCCGCCTCGGGTCGTCGCCGTCGTCCTGCGGCTTCTCTCCCGCGCGCAGCACCCGCAGCCGGTCGCCCGAGTGGTAGAGCAGCGTGTGCGCGCCGCGGTCGAGGGTGAAGTCGGACAGTCCGTCGATCAGCCGGTCGGACTTCTGCGTCTCGAAGTCGTAGACGTCCAGAACGCCGCCCTCGCGGTGACCGGGTCCCTCGGGCGGGCTCTGCAGCGGCCAACTGGAGTACAGCACCTTGCCGCGGATCCCGGCGATCCGTTCGTAGCGCCCTTCCGGCACGGGGAACGCGACGATCCGGTCCGGCAGCCCGTCCACGTCGATCTCGACCGGAGGCACGTGGTCGTGGGAGACGTCCTCCTCCGCCTTGCGTTCCTCCTCCGCCTTCTTCTGGGTGGCGGCGGCCTCGCTGACCACCGGCCGGGGCTGCGGCACGAACGGCGAACCGACCGAGGTGCGCAGCGCGAGGGCGTACGGACGGGTGCCGAGCGGGAAGCCCGCCTCGAACTGCAGCGCGTCGAACACCGGCACGAAGTCGCGCTGGCCGAGGAAGTAGAGGTACCTGCCGTCGGGGTCGAAGCTCGGCGAGTGGTCGGCGAGCACCGGACGCGACGCCGGCCAGGTTTCCCCGCTCTCCACGAGGCACAGGGTGATCGCGCGGACCTTGGCGCTGCTGGGCCGGGAGTACGCCAGCCATCGGCCGTCCGGCGCCCAGGTGATCCCGGTGATCGAGCCGTGCGGCGTCTGGTCCATCGGGCGTACCGACGGGGGCTCGGCGGCGAGGTCGACCAGCAGCAGCTCGTTGCGGTGGTTGGTCACCGCCACCTGGTCCGCGTGCGGTGACACGGCCAGCTCCACGACCCGGCCGAGGTCGAGGTCGTCCAGCCACCGTGGCAGCGCGCTGCCGTCGGCGGTGAGGACGACCAGTCGTTCCTCCGGGCGGTCGTCGCTGGCCAGTGCGACCAGCCTGGCGTGGTCGTTCAGCCAGGTCAGCAGCCGGTGCCGAACGCCGTCCGGCTCGCCGTGCTGGCGGACCGCGCCCTCCCAGTGGGCGAACGAGAACGCCTTGCCCCGGGTGGTGATGGCCAGGTCACTGCCGTCGGGCCCGAGGCCGACCGAGTCGAGGTGGTCACCCGCCGGGACGAACTGCCGGTTGCGTTGCGTACGGGAACTCCCGAACTCCACCGGGACCTGCCGCGGCTCATCCTGCGCGGGATCGAGGAGGTAGAGGTCGCCCGCGTGGTGGTAGACCAGCCGGGCGCCGTCGGAGGAGAGGTTGCGGGCGTAGTAGTCGCCGTGGTCGGAGTGGCGGCGCAGGTCGTCGCCGTCCGGCGTACAGGAGTAGACGTTGCCGATGCCCTCGTGGTCGGACAGGAACCAGACGCGGTCGCCGACCCAGCACGGGCTGGCGAGGTTGCCGGGCAGGGCGACCAGCGGGCGGAACTCCCCACTGCCCTCGGGGTCGGTCCACAACCGCCCGGCGGTGCCGCCGCGGTAGCGCTTCCATCGGGCCGGGTCGGCGGTGTTGCGGCCGAGCACCACCCCGCCCGCCGGGCCGAACGCGATCGACTGGGCCTGGCCGTAGGGAAGCTCCGCGGACGGGCCACCGTCCGCGGACACGCCGCGCAGCCGGTATTCGTCCACCGGCCGGCCGGTGGTGCTGGCGTAGACGATCGTGTCAGCATCCAGCCAGCCGGCGACGCCGACCCGCGCCGCCTCGAAGGTGAGCCGCCGGGACTCACCGCCTGCCGCGGGCATGACGTAGACCTCGCCGGGACCTTCCTCCTGGCCGACGAACGCGATCCGGGAGCCGTCGGGTGACATCCGGGGGCGACCGGCCTCGGCAACGCCGGCAGTCAGCCGGAAGGCCCGGCCGCCGGTCGCCGGCACGCTCCACAGGTCGTCGTCGGCGCAGAACACCACCGTGTCACCGCTGATCGTCGGAAACCGGAGGTAGCCCGTGTTGCCGCTGTTGCCGGTGTTGGCTGAGTCGTCTGCGTTGGCTGCGTAATCGGCGTTGCCGGTCTCGCCCATACCTGGATGACCCCCTGTCGAACGACCGTGGTCCTCGGGCCCGCGCCGTCGACGCGGCGTGGGATTTCCGAGCCTATGCCGTCGTTCCGACACCTGTGATCGGCCTGTCCGCGAGCGGGCCGGGATGGATGCGGGGGCCGCGAGAACCGGCCACGATCCGCGGGAGATCCGCAGGAGATCCGCGGGAGTTGGGCTAACGGCGTACCGGCGAGACGCTCCCCTCCAGCGTCTCGCCGGTACGTCCCCCGTCACCGCTTGTCCGCGGCGACGCGGCCGGAGTCCGTGCGGAATCCGGCCGCGTCGCCACGTCCCCCCAAAGAGTGGCGCGGTCGGGCCTCCCGATCCCGGCCGCGCCGTCCCCCCGACGCTGGCGTGGCCGAGCCCCCCAGCTCGGCCGCACCGTCCCCCCACGCTGGCGTGGCCGAGCCCCCAGCTCGGCCGCGCCGCCCCCCCAGTTGCTGTGGATGAGCATGCGGGCTCAGCGTCAACGGAGCGTGAACAAGGTACGGAGCGTCAGGGCGACTCCGTCAACTCGATGACTTGACGTCACCGTCACGGCCGGGCGCGAGGCTTCCCCTCGTTTCCGGCCGATCGGCCGGCCGACGTCAGGAGGAGTACGTCCCCATGTTGGGAGTTTCGCCCACCCACATCCTTGGTCGACCGGCTGAACCGGTCTACGGCGAGGAAGCCAGGCGGCTCGTTGCCGGGCGCCGCGTCCTCGTCACCGGCGCCGGCGGATCGATCGGCGGCGAGATCGTCCGGCAGCTGTCGCGACTGGGAGTAGGCGAGATGTTCTTCGTCGACAACGATGAGTACGCGTTGTACTCCCTGCAACGGGAACTGTCCGGCAACGCGCTGCTGGACGACTCGCACTTCGTGCTGGCGGACGTCTCCGACGAGGCGAAGCTGAACCGGGTGTTCGCCTGGGCCCGGCCGAGCATCGTCTACCACGCGGCCGCACACAAGCACCTGCCACTTCTGGAGAACTCCCCCGAGGCGGCCGTCCGGACGAACGTCCTCGGCACCGCGGTCGTCCTGCAGGCGTCGATCACCCACGGGGTGGAGCGGTTCATCAACATCTCCACCGACAAGGCGGCCCGGCCCACGTCGGTGCTCGGGATGTCCAAGCGGCTGGCGGAGATGGCGGTGGCGGGCCGGGCCGGCTCGGCCACCACGGTCGCCTCGGTGCGCTTCGGGAACGTGCTCGGCAGCCGCGGCTCCTTCGTGGAGACCCTGCGCTGGCAGCTCGCCGCCGGTCGGCCGGTCACCCTCACCCATCCGGCGGCTTCGCGGTACTTCATGACCATCCCGGAGGCGGCCGCGCTGGTGATCGAGGCGTCCGTGCTGGCCCAGGCGGGTGAGACGTACGTGCTGGACATGGGTGAGCCGGTGCGCATCCTCGACCTCATCCAGCGGTTCGCCGCCCTGTCCGGCGGCCCCGAACCGCAGATCGTGGTCACTGGTCTGCGTCCGGGCGAGAAGTTGCACGAGGAGCTGTTCGACCCCTCCGAGGCGCAGCGGCCCACGGCGCATCCGCGGATCCGGGAGGTCGACGTGGCCGAGAACGGTGCCGCGTCCTGGGCGGCGATCAGGACGCTGTGCTCCCGGGCCGCCACCGCGCGCCCGGACGAGGTACGCCGGGCGATGGCCGAACTGCTGGCGGGCGCCGACCTCGCCGTCCTGGCGAGCTGAGGGCCGGTAGCCGTGACACCCATGGCAGCAACGTCAGCTCTGACGGCCGCGCTGGTCGTCCTCGCGGTGGTCGGCGTGCCGGCCGTCGCCGTGGCCGTGGACGCACTGGCGAGTCTGCGGGCCCGCGGACGGGTCTACGCGTTCGCGGGAACCCGGGCGAACTCCGACTTCGAGGTGCTGGTCCCGATCTGGGGCAGCATCAGGTACCTGGAGAACGCCGACTATCTCTCGGCACACGGCGACCGGGTGGTGCTGTGCACGCCCGCCGGCGAGAGCGACGACTTTTACTCCGACCTGTACGCGCTTGCCCGCCGGCACGGGTTCCGCGTGTTCGTCGCGTCGTTCACGGCTCCCCGGACCGGCGGGCGCCGGGCCACCTCCGGCACCGTGCGGGACCGGCTGATCAGGGACGCGCTGGAAATGGTGCGGGCGAAGTACGTCGTTCCGCTCGACGCCGACACCACGACGGTGCGGCCGCTCGACCTCCTGGTCGGCGAACTCGTACGCCAGGGTGCCGACCTCGCGTCGGTACGGCTCGTTCCACTCAACTCCGACACCCTGCTCGCGAGACTCCAGCACTACGAGTACCGGCTGGCGATGCAGTTCCGGTTCCTCGCCTCGTGGCTGGTCTCGGGCGCGTGCCACGTGGCCCGAACCGAGGTCCTCGCCGACGTGATGAGCCGCCACTCGCTGTTCTTCCAGGGCAACGACGTGGAGGTGGGCCTGATCGCGCGCGCACTGGGCTACCGGGTGGCGCACATTCCGTTCGAGGTGCCGACGACGGTGCCCGGCACACCCCGGGGGTGGTTCCGGCAACGGCTGGCCTGGGCCGGTGGGGAGTTCCGGCTGTTCGTGGTGAACGCGCGGTTCGTGGGCCGGCATCCGTGGTTCTGGGTGTACGGCGGGGTGGTCACCATCGCGCTGGCGCCCCTGCGCTGGCTCGCGGTGGACGACGTGGCCGGTGGCGTGGCACTGGTGTCGTCGCTCACGGTGGCGCTGGTGCTGTACGCCGCGCTGGTGGCGTGCCTGCACTGGAAGCACCGCGGGCCGGCGTTGTTGGTCCTCCCGTTCTACATGCTGTTCGTCAGTCTGGTGATGCCGCTGCTGGGCGTGCTGTGGTACGCGCGGATGGCCTGGCAGGACCGCAACCTGGGCATCATCCGGCCGAACCTGGTGCGGGTCGCTCCTAGGGCTCCCGAACCGACACCGGCTGGGCACGGCAGTAGCTGAGTCGAAGGTTCAGCCGACGGGACGTTCGCCGGCGGCACTGGTCCGCGGCGCGGACGACGTGGCCGAGTCCGCCGCCCGGGCCAGGTGTTCCAGCCCGGCCGAGCGGAACGCGCGCCCGGCGGCCGCGGCCGCGAGCCGGGCGTCCACCCAGGAACCCGCGGCGGCGAGGTGGCGCGCCCGGTCGAGTTGGGCCCGCGCGGCGAGCATCACCAACCCGGCTGATTCCGCGACGTGCGCGGCGAGCGCGCTGGCGCCGGCGGCCGCGGCGGGCCGTCCGTCAGCCGAGCGGATCGCGGCCCTGGCGAGCAGCCGCCAGCAACTCTCCCGCGCCAGGTCGCCCTCGGACCCGATCGCCCAGTCGAGCAGGTCGAAGTACTGGTGCGCGGCCCGCAGGTCGGTCGGCGACCGCAGCACCACCAGCCGGGCGGCGGCCTCGGGCACCATCAGGATGCACCCGTCCTCGGTCGCCCGGTCCAGCAGCGTCTGCGTGATCGCGGCGGCCTCGTCGAGGTGGCCGAGAGCGATCAGCAGGTCGGCCCGGGCGCTCGCGTGCAACTGCGTGATCAGCGGCCCGGACGCCGCCGGCAGGTCCACCCGGTCGGCCACCTGCGCGGCCTCGAGGTCGCCGCGCTCGGTGTGGATCCGGACCCGCGCCCATCCGAACGACGGGTCGTCCTCGGGCCGCGGGTACGCGGTGAGGTACTCGGCCCACATCGGCTCGAACGCCGGGGAGCCCGCGTCGTGCGCGGCCAGGCAGCGCAGCAGGTTGATCCGGCCGAGCAGGGACGGGTGGATGCCCTCGCCCGCTGCCAGCTCGGCCGCCTCCGCCAGCGGGCGTTCAACGATGCTCGGACTGCCCAGCACGACGTCCGGAAGGTTGGCGATCAGCAGGGCCTGCGCCCGCAGGTCGGGGCGGGTGGCCAGCGCGAGTGCCTCCCGCGCCAGGTGCCGGCCCTGGTGGAGGCGGCGCCTGGGGAAGGCGACGATGCGGGCGAACAGCAATCGCGCGTGCGCGCCGGCGTCGGCGGCGGCTGCCTGGTCGGCGTCCTCGACGGCCGCCCGCAGGACGCGTTCGGCGTCGGCGGTGGGCGGCGAGCCGGGCTCGACACCGAACTCGCCGTTGCCGCCGGCCGGTGGCGGCGCCGGAAGGTGCTGGACGGACCGGTCGGCGCCACCCGGGCCGCCAGGGGCGATCAGGCCGGAGCCACCCGACATACCGGCGTCGCGGCCGGGCGCGTCGTCCAGGGTGCGCAGCTTGCGGACGAGCCGGCTCTCCACCGGCAGGTCGTGCGCACGGGCGATCCGCAGCGCACTGGCGTAGGTCTCCCGGGCCTCCTCCCGCCGGCCGATGGCCGCCTCGGCGTCGGCGATCCGCTCGTCCAGGTCGGCGCGGTCGAGGGCGTCGGAGTCGGCGGGGCCGAGCGCGCGGGCCCGCAGCAGGAAGTCCCGCGCCTGGTCGGGCAGGTCCTCGGCCACGGCCTCGTTGGCCGCGTCGACGGCGGCGAGGTACGCCAGCTGCGGCTCACCCGCCGCCAGCCAGTGGTGCACCCGGTCGCCGGTCGGGATCGGGGCGTGCGCGGCGATCCGGCCGTGCAGCCGCCGCCGGACGGTGGGGCGCAGCCAGTAACGGACCGCCGACCGTCGCAGCGGGTCCCGGAACGCCACCGCGCCCCGGTAGTCACGGACCAGCAGGCCCAGGTCGACGAGCCGGTCGAGGCGGGCCTGCATCCGCCCGCGTTCCACGGCTGCGTCGGTGGCGTGGCCGACGTCGGTGGCTGCTCGTCCGCCGGAGGGGTACGCGGAGGTTCCCGCCGTGGTGCCCGCGGCGATTCCCGCGGCGATGGTGGTATCGGTGGCCTGGTCGTCGGGCCGGAGCAGCGGTACGAGCAGTTCCGGGGTCAGCGGGCGCTCCAGCAGTGCGGCGTACTGCAGAACCGTCAGCGACTCCGCGTCGAGCTGGTCGAACGCACGGGCGAGGACCGACTGCGGAGCCGACCCGATGTCCCCCTGCCCGTCGTCGGTCCGGACGGCGACGTCGTCGAGGTCCGGCATGGTGGACGCACCGCGCTCACGCACGGGCATCAGCGCCAGGCCGTCCGGGGTGGAGACGATGCGTCCCCGCCGCGACCAGGTGTTCAGGGTGGCCATCGCCCGGCCGGGCAGGCCGCCACTGACCGCCAGCAACTCCGCGACCAGCGGCTCGGTCGGCGTACCCGCGAGCAGGCCCTCGGCGAGTTCGGTGAGCTCGGTCGCGTCCAGGGGCGGCAGGTCCAGCCGGTGCACGCGGTCGACCTCGGTGCCGCCCCGGTGCACGTAGAGCAGCTCGCAGGTGTCCTTGCCGGTGCCGGAGACGAGTACGACGACGACCGGCCCGGTCGCCCGGAGCACGGCCCGGCACAGGGCGTTCCGGTACACCGGCGGTGTGTCCTCGCTCTCCCGGACGAGGACGACGGTGGGCGCCGAACGGGACATCGTGGCGGCGAGGCGTTCGGGTGGCTCGCCGCCGTCCGGCCGCTGGTCGAGACTCATGAGGACGCGGTCCACAAGGTCTGCGCGGTCTGCGCGGCCGGCGCGGCCGGGGTTCGGGCCGTCGCCGTCCGCGCGGATCAACCGCACGTCGAGCGCCCGGCACACCTCCGCGACCAGCGCGGACCGGCCCACACCCGGCTCCCCTCCGAGGTGCACGATGCTCGGCAGGCCATTGCCGACGGTGGACCGCACGATGTCGCCCAGCCACCGCGACTCCGCCGTACGTCCGACGAACGGGCACTCGGTGTGGGTCACCGGGTCGGCCGACAGCAGGTGGAGATGCACCGCCCGGGTCTGCGGCGAGGGGTCGGCGCCGAGTTCCTCGGCGAGGACGGCCCGGCAGCGCTCGAACGCGCGCAGCGCCTGCGCAGTCTGCCCGAGGCCGCCGTAGCCGTACATCAGTGCGCGGTACGCCCGCTCGGACCAGCTGTCGGTGGCGAGCACCCGGGACGCGAACTCCACCGCGTCGTGCATCCAGCCCAGCGCGACCGCGGCGTCGGCGGCGTCGGACAGCAGCGACAGGTAGGTCACCGCGAGCCGCTCGCGGTGCTCGCTCGCCCACACCGAGTCGACGTCGTACGCCCGGAAGTCGTCGACGTAGAGCGCCTCCGCCTCGCGGGTGACGGTCAGGCAGTCGGCGTGCCGTCCCTCGCGGTAGGCCCGGGCGGCGTCGGCGGCCAGCCCGGTGAACGCGACGGAGTCCACCCAGGCGTCCAGCAGCACCAGTCCGCCGGAGCGGCGGCCCACGCAGTCGACGCCCATCGCCTTGCGGATCTGGGACGCGGCGGTACGTAGGCTCGCCCGGGCCCGGGACTCGTCGACCGTGGGCCACAGGGTCTCGGTCAACGTCATCGCCGGGACCGGCTCGCCCGCGTTCAGCGCGAGCAGCCGGAGCAGGTCGGTGGTCTTGCCGGTACGCCACGCGCCGCTGGCGACGATGGAGCCGTCGGGCCGGCGGACCCGCAGTGGCCCGAGCAGGCGCACCTCGATCCGGTCGAGTCCGACGTCCCCGCTGTCCAGCAGGCCTGTCCCCATGCCACCCCCATGGCGCAGACGATGCAGCTCCGGTCCGTTGCGGTTCTGCCCGATAGGTACCGTTCTCTTTTTCGCTAGATGATGGTAGTTCGCCGGGCCTCCCAAACGCAGATTCGCGCGAGCGGCCCGGTCAGGTTGCCCGGTGACCCGAACTGGCCACGTGGCCAAACCACGCGGCAGGCATCAGCAACAACGAGGTGCGGCCGGGAAGGTCACGGGCTGAGACGCTTCGGTTGCGTAAATGGCCGGGATCGGGCGTACACCACGACGGCCTGGCACCGCGTCAGGACAACGGGCGGTAGAGGTCGGCCTGGAAGCGGTAGGCGTCCCCGCGGTAGAGCGTCGTGCCGCACAGCACCGGCAGGTCGTCGGTGTCGTAGGCGACCTCCGAACCGACCAGCACGGGCGCACCGACGGCCAGGTCGAGCAGCCGGGCCGGCTCCGGCGCGGCCGCGTGCGCCTGGACCGTGTAGGAACTACGGGCCACCGCCACCCCGCACAGGGTGTGCAGCGCCTCGTACAGCGACCGATCGGTCAGGTCCGCGCCGTCCAACCCACCGGACCGGTCACCGGCGAGGACCGTCGTGTCCAGGCAGACGGGTGCGTCGTCCAGCCCGCGCAGCCGGCGGATCTCCAGCACCGTCGACGCCCCGGCCAGGCCGAGGCGCCGCGCCTCCTCCGGCGTGGCCGGACGCGACTGCGTGCTCAGCACCCGCGACGTCGGGCGCAGGCCGCGCGACCTGGCCATCTCGGTGAAGCTCTGCAGGACGCTCGGAGGTTCGCCGACCATCCGCCGGGGAACGAACCAGCCGCGCTGCGCGGAGCGTTCGAGGTGCCCCTCCCCGGCCAGGCGGGCCAGCGCCTGGCGCAGCGTCATCCGGCTGACGCCGACCTGGCCCGCAAGGTCGCGTTCACCGGGCAGCCGGGTCCCTTCCGGGTAGACGCCGCGGCGCAGCGCGCCGGCCAGGCGGGCGTACGCCAGTGCCGCCGCGCTGCCGACGCCGGCGCCGTCGGAGTCGGTGCCGGCGGTGAGGTCGGCGGTGGGTGCGGCAGCCGCCCGGGCCGGGTCGTTCGTACCCATCTGGACCCGCTCAGGTGGCCAGGAACGCCGGGGGCGGCGCGGTGTCCCGCAGCCGTTCATACACGGCGGGTACGAGACCGACGCCGGCATCGGCCAGCGCGTCCAGGACCGCGCCGGACACCGGGGGCAGGGTGGCCAGACGCGGACGGGCCGCCGGGAAGACCCGCGGCAGGGCGTCCAGCAGCGCGGCCGTCACCGGCGAACCCGCCGCACACAGGACCGGTCCGGCGAGGACGACCGGAACGCCCGGTCCGGCATCCACACCGTCAGCATCATCCACACCGTCCGCGGGCACCGCGTCGACGGCGAAGCCGACCCGCCGGGCGGTGACCCGGGCGTAGTCGGCCAGGTGCCGGCCCTGGTCGAGGACCAGCGCCGCGGCCACCTCGTCCCCTTCGACGGCGGCCGCGACCACCTCCCGCGCGGCGGCGGCCTGCCGGGCCCAGCCGTGGCCGGTCTCCCGGCCGGTGAACGAGTGCAGCAGGGCCTCGACGTCGGTGGCGCCGAAGAACGCCAGCAGCCGCGCGGTCAGCGCCGTTGCCGGGCCGAGGTCGAGCTCGGCGCGGTAGACCGCGCGCAACGCGCTCCCCACCAGGCCGGAGGCGCCGTGCGCGTCCTGGATCCAGAAGCTCATGCTCCATTCCGTACCCGTCGGGCCGCGCCCGGCCACCGCCGAGCCGGTACCACCGATCACGGCGACCCCGGCACCGATGGCGCCGACGGCGTCCCCGGCGACACCCGCTCCGCCCGGCCCCCCGCACCGAATGGCGGCGAACCCGTCGTTGAGCACCGACGGCGTGCGCAGGGCGGGCAGCCGACGGGCGAGGGCGTCCATCCAGTACGCGTGGTCCTCGGGCCAGTCCACCCCGGCCAGCCGGAACGCCGACGCACGTACGTCGCCCTCCCGGGCACCGGCCGTTGTCAACGCGTCCTTGACGGCGGCGACGACCGCGTCCACGGCGGCCGCCGCTGACTCCGCGCCGTAGATGTCACCGTTGCCGGAGCGGGCGTACCCGACGACGCGACCGTCCTCGTCGCAGAGCAGGGCGACCGTCTTGCTGTTCCCGGCGTCCACGCCGAGGTGCAGTGGCTCCATCTACGGCAGCAGCCGCTCGGGCAGGTGTGCGGCGTGGGCGTGGGCCATCTCGGCGTACAGCTCCTCGGCCACCGGCAGCGTGGGCACCAGCGGGTGCGCCGCCAGCGCACGGACCCCGGCGGTCGCGTCGCCTTCCCAGCCCGCCTTGGCGGCCAGCACCTGGTGTTCGGCCAGGGCCTGGACCAGTCCGCGGACCGCGTGCGGCAACGGCTTCTGCGGCAGCGCCCGGAAACCGCTCGCGTCCACGTGGGTCGGCACTTCCACCACGACCTCCTCGTCGAAGCCGGGCAGGACGCCGCCGGTGTTGGGCAGGTTGACCGGGAGCACCTCGCCGGTGTCGTTGTAGAAGGCGTTCATCGCGTCGATGGCGAGCTCGAGCTCGTGGATGCCGCCACGCGAACGTGCCGGGTCGAGCTCGGGCGCCTCCGAGGTCGCCTGCTCGGTGTAGTGCTGCCAGTAACCCGGCACCGCCGCCACGATGTCCTCCGCGCGGGTGGTCGGCTTGCCCCGCAGGTGCCGCAGCACCTCGTCGCGGAAGTAGTAGTTGAGGAAGTAGTACGACGGCACCGACTCCATCGTGACCGCGAGCTGCAGCAGCCGCTTCGTGTCCGCGGGCACGGCCGGGTCGTCCCGGCGTGCCTCGTAGGCGTCGCGCAGCAGCGGGATCAGGTCCTTGCCCTCGTAGGTGTGCTCGGTGCTCCAGCAGTTGTGGTTGATCCCCACCATGGTCGTCTTCAACAGGTCGGGGTCCAGGCCCGCTGCCTCGGCGACCCCGCGCGGGAAGATGATCGGCCCCTCGCACAGCGACACGATCGGGATGTCGGTGTAGCTGGTCATCGCCTGGGCGACGATGTTGACCGGGTTGGTGTAGTTGAAGATCCGGGCGTTCGGCGCGACGGCGGCGAGGTCGTCGGCGACGCCCTTCATCACCGCGATCGACCGCAGGGCCATGAAGAAGCCGCCGGGCCCCTGCGTCTCCTGGCCGATCACCCCGTGCTTGAGGGGGATGCGCTCGTCGAGGGCGCGGGCCTCGAAACCGCCGGGCCGGAAGCTGGAGAGTACGGCGTCGCAGTCGCGCAGGCCCTCGCGCCGGTCGGTGGTGGCGGTGATGGTGAGGTCGAGGCCGGCGTTGCGTGCCATCCGCTCGGCCAACTGCTTGACCAGGGCCAGCCGGTCCGCGTCCAGGTCGATGAGGACGACCTCCGACCCGTCGAACTCCGCGCCGTGGTGCACGAACGACGCCATCGTCCCGGCGGCACGTGTCGAGCCGCCACCGAGGTAGGCAAGTTTGATCCGGGCCATCAGTGGTCCTCCGAGCTTCGTACTGTCAGGGTTTCTCGTGAAACGGACGTGGGTCCGCCGTGGCTCTGTCGTGGCTGTCGTGGCCTCGTCATTCGCCGCGGCTGATCAGCGGATGGGTGGGATCACCGCGACCGAGCCCGACGGCGGCCGCCTGGTCGACGTACAGGCCGGGGCGGGCGCACTCGCTGACGATCGTCGCCGGCCACGCCGGGTCGTAGCCGTCGGCGGCGGCCACCTGTGCGGCGGCCCGCGCCTTGTCCGCGCCGTGCACCACCATGACCGCCCGGCGGGACTGCGTGCGGATGGTGGCCACGCCGACGCCGACGCCGTGCGTCGGGACCCGGTCGAGGGTGCGCAGATGCGGGAACGTCACCAGGTTGTCCTGGCGGGTGCTCGGCGCGAGCGGCACGATCCGGGTCTCCGCGTCGGTGGGGGTTCCGGGCGGGTTGAACGCCACGTGCCCGTCGGAGGCGCCGGAGGCGAGGATGAACAGGTCGATGCCTCCGGCGGCGGTGAGTTGCCGGTCGTACGCGGCGGGGTCGGCCGGGTCGGGCACCCACAGGTGGTCCTCGCGCACGCCTCTTTCCGGGCCCGCGGCGGCGGACAGCGGCGCCGCGATCAGGTCCCGGCCGAAGCCGCGACAGCTGTGCGCGAGGTGGTCGGCGACGCACCCGAAGGTCCCGGACGTGGGCCCGGCCTCGACGTACTCGTCCATCATCACGATCACCAGGCCGGACAGGTCCACCCGGCGGATGCGCACCTGGTCGGCGAGTGCCGCGTAGGTCGTCATCGCGCTGCGCCCGCCCGGGCAGCCGAGGAGATAACGCCGGCCGCGTGAGTTGGCCGCCTCGATGCCGTCGGCGATCTCGGCCGCAAGTGCCCGGCCGAGTGCGTCGGCATCGGTGAACAGGGTCGGCCTGATCCGCACGGCCCACCACCTCCCGGCTCGTCTGGGCTTCTCGGTGTTTCGGTGTTTCGGTGTCTCGGTGTGTCGGTGTCTCGTACTTGCCACGTTCTCGGTTCGCCGCTCGGACCCTAATTGGTCCAACTGGTCTATTCAAGTCGAGACCGGTGAAAAGGATCACTTCGGGTCACAGGTGTCGTTCAGGTTCGTCTGGGTGTCCGTTCAGGTGCGGACGGAAGCGTGGCGGTGATGACCTCCGCAGCGCCGCCACCCGCCCAGGCCACCGACGTCGCGCCGACGGACGCGCGCCCCACGACCGGTGGAGGCGTACGGACCGGCCCGTCGGCTCCGTCGGCTCCCCCGACTCTCCCGGCGCGGCCCGCTCGTCCGCTGGACGTCCGCAGCGCCGGCGTGGACGGGCTGCGCGCGGTCGCGGCCGGGGCGGTCGTCACCGGTCACCTGCGCCCGGATCTGCTGCCCGGCGGATCGGTCGGTGTGGACGTGTTCTTCGGCATCAGCGGGTTCGTCATCACCACGCTGCTGGTCACCGAGTACGAGCGGACCGGCCGGATCGGGCTGCGGCGCTTCTACACCCGGCGGTTCCTGCGGCTGGCGCCCGCGCTGATGGTGCTGTGCGGGCTGGTCGCGGTGCTCGCGCTGGCCACCCCGCTGCGGGCGTTCGAGGGACAGTGGCTGGCAGCGCTGCTGGCCGCGACCTACGTCGCCAACCTCGTCCGGGCCGGGCAGCCGGGTCCGTACGGCGACACGATGGGAGCGTTGCCGCACACCTGGTCGCTGGCCGTGGAGGAGCAGTTCTACCTCGCCTGGCCGATCGTGCTCCGCGCGTTGCTGGGCAGGCTGAGATCCCGGACCGTCCTCGCCGTCGTCGGCGGCCTGTGCCTCGCGCCGACGGTTCTCCGGCTGCTGATCTGGGAGGACGACGCCGCGCACCGCATCTACAACGGTTTCGACACCCGCGCCGACCAGCTCCTGGTCGGATGCCTGCTCGCCCTGGTCCTGTGGCACCTGCGCGACGACGAGACGGCGGTCGCCCGGATCCGCACCTGGGCCGGCCGGCTGGCCTGGGTGGCCGCGGCCGCGCTCGGCCTGGTCGCGTGGCGGCTGCGGATCACCGGCTGGGTCGACGGGTGGACCCCGGCGTGGTACACGTTCGGGTTCCTCGCGGTCGCGGTGCTCACCGCCACGGTGCTGGCGGTCCTGGTGCTGGACCGGCGCCATCCGTTGAGCCGGCTGCTGGCGTTGCCGCCACTGGCCTGGGTGGGGCAGCGGCTCAGCTACGGCCTCTACCTGTGGCACTACCCGATCCTCGCCTACGTCGGCACGCTGCACCTGGTGCCGCAGGTCGAGGTGATGCTGGTCGTCGGTGGGGCGTTCGCGATGGCCGGCCTGTCGTACCGGTTCGTCGAGCGTCCGCTGCTGCGCCGCAAGCAGCGGTACGCCTCGGCTTAGATCGCTCCTGCCCCGGATCCGGTGATTACCGGCAACCGGAACACCGGCGGGACACTGGAGCCGTGCGGCTGATCCTGAACGTCATCTGGCTGATCTTCGGCGGGCTGTGGCTGGCACTCGGGTATGCCGTCGCCGGAGTCGTGCTGTGCGTCCTGATCATCACCATTCCGTTCGGCGTCGCGGCGTTCCGGATGGCGAACTACACGCTCTGGCCGTTCGGCCGCACCCTCGCGGACAAGCCGGACGCCGGCGCCGGGTCGCTGATCGGCAACGTGCTCTGGCTGATCCTCGCCGGCTGGTGGCTGGCCCTCGCCCACATCGTCACCGGCGTCACGCAGTGCCTGACGATCATCGGCATTCCGCTCGGGCTGGCGAACTTCAAACTGGTCCCGATCTCGCTGTTCCCGATGGGCAAGGAGATCGTGGACGTCGACGACCCGATGGCGTTCACCAAGCGCTGACAGGCCGGTACGCAAAACCTCTACGCGCCGTCGGACTCGGCTGGTAGCTTCCGACACCACACCTCGACGACCCGACCCCCCGGAGTTCCTTTGACCACTCGTGTCCGCACGTTCTCGATCGACTGCGCCGACCCGTACACACTCGCTCAGTTCTGGAGCAAGCTCCTCGACGCCCCGCTCGGCGAGGACGACTTCCCCGGCGACCCCGAGGTGCTCGTGCAGCTGCCCGAAGGGCCGCCGTTGCTGTTCCTGCAGGTGCCCGAGCCGAAGACGGTGAAGAACCGCCTGCACATGTGCCTCGAGCCGGGGACCACCCGCGACGTCGAGGTCGAACGCGTCCTCGAACTCGGCGCCACGATCTTCGACGACCGGCGCAACACCGACGGCACCGGCTGGGTGGTCTTCGCCGACCCGGAGGGCAACGAGTTCTGCGTTCTGCGCAGCGAGGCCGAGCGCGCCACGACCTCCTGATCACACCGGCTCCCGGCGTGCACCGACCCGTGGTTGGCGCACGCCACGTCAAGTGCGGATTGACAGTACGTCCCGACTCAGGCCGGGTCCCGCCGGAACACCACCACCAGGACCCGCAGCACCAACACGACGGCCACGATCAGCAACGCGTACCCCAGCACGCCGAACAGGCCGAAGGTCTCGGTGACCCGGGGTCCACCCTCGGTGCCCAGCAGCATCACCGCGAGCACCCCGGCCGCCGCCCCGACGAACGCCAGCAGCGCCTGGTGCACGAGGCCGGTCACCACCCGGCGGTCCCGGGCGTCGGCGAACAGCCGGACGTTGACCGTGAACCTGCCGTGCTCGACGGCGTCGGCGATTCGGTCCACCCGGCGCGGCAGCCGGCGCAGCATCGGCAGCAGGGTCACGAGCTCGTCCTCGAGCGCCTGCCGCAGGCGTATCGGCTCCACCGCCTCGGCGAACTGCGCACGCCCGACCTCGCGGGCACCGGCCACCAGGTCGAAGTCCGGGTCCACCACGGTGAGCGTGCCCTCCAGCGTGGCGAACGTACGGAAGATCGCCGCCACCTGCGGCGGGATACCGAGCCGGTGGGTGGTGACCAGGCGGAACAGCTCGGCGAACGCGGCGGCACCGGCGCTCGCGCCGGGTGAGGCGTACCGGACGATCAGCACGCCGAGCGCGCGTTCGAGAGTGCGTTCGTCGATCTCGTCCGGACGGTCGACCAGCTCCAGCAGCGCGTCGCTGGCGGCCATCGAGTCGGCCCGCCCCAGCGCGGCCAGCAACCGGCCGACCGCCAACCTGGTCGTCCCGTCCAACCGGCCCACCGACCCGAGGTCCAGCATCCCGAGGGAGCCGTCGGCGGCGACCAGCACGTTGCCCGGATGAAGATCCACGTGAAACATCCCGCGTACCAGCACCTGGTCGAAGACCGTCTCCAGCAGAGCGTTCGCCACCTGCCGCCGGCGACCGGCACCGAGGGCGGCGAGGGTTTCCTCGGCCGCGCCGAGCGGCGTGCCGTGCAGGCGTTCCATCACCAGGACGCGTTCGGAGGCGAGCCCGGCGTGGGGTGCGGGCACCCGGATCTCCCGGTCCGGTCCGTCGGCGAGAGCCGCGGCCATCGCCTGCAGGTTGTCGCGTTCGACGGTGAAGTCGAGCTCCTCGCGCAGCGCCTCGGCGAACCCACCGGCGAGGTCGGCGACCCGCAGGGACCGCCCCCAGTCGGTACGGAACTCCAGCGTGCGGGCCAGCCGGAGCAGGATGTCGAGGTCACGCTCGACGGTCCGCTCGATGCCGGGACGCTGGACCTTCACCACGACCGGTCGGCCGTCGGGCAGCCGGGCGCTGTGCACCTGCGCGACCGAGGCCGCCGCGAGCGGGGCGTGGTCGAACTCCGCGAACACCTCACCGACGGGACGCCCGAACTCCGAGACCAGCACCTCCTCGACCAGCGGCCAGGCGATGGGCGCGGCGTTGTCCTGCAGTTGGGTCAGCTCGGCCACGAACTCCGGCGGCAGCAGGTCGCGCCGGGTCGACAGTTGCTGGCCCAGCTTGACGAACGTGACCCCGCCCTCGTCCAGCGCCCGGCGCACCGACCTGGCCAGGTCGCGCCGGGAGACGGCCGACTCCAGACCGCGGTGCCGGTGCCCGCGCAGGAACCGGCCGAGTCCGTGCCGCGCGGCGATGCGCACGATCTGGGAGTAGCGCCGTGCCCGGACCAGCCGTGAGCGCCAGCCACGCCAGAGTTCGATCGGCCCGGGCAGCGAGCCGTCGGGTACGAGCACCTCGGCGATGACCAGGACGATCATCGCCACCAGGCTGGCGCAACAGGCGGCGAGGACGATGAGCAGGATCCCGGAGCCCGTGTCGATGGCCTCGGGCCCGGGCACCATCGCGGCCAGCAGCGGACCGCAGACCACCAGGGCGAGAGCGGCGGCGAGCACCGTCCGGACCAGGCCGATCCGGACGCCGAGCAGCCGGCGGATGGCCACGGCGAAACCGAGGCCGACGACGAAGAGGGTTGGCAGGAAGAAGACGGTGCCGAGCAGTTTCTGCACCGGTTCATCCTGGCAGCGACGGTTTCGTCCTGTCAGTCCGGATTTCATCGCCGAACCCGGCGGGCCTGTCCCAGCTCGGGAGGCCGGCTCCCGCGAGATGTGGCTCCCGTGAGATGTGGACTGTCAGCATGCGCTGGTTGTTCACTGTGACGTGCGAAACAACGGGGCCTCCGGTGGCCGCGGATCTGCGTGGGCACGAGGAGCACGGGGTGGTCCTCGGTCATCGCGGTGGGCCGTCGTCGAACTCGTCGGTCTCGCTGCCTGGTTCGTCGTCTTCACGCGCCTGCATGCACTCACCGGCCAGGACGTCTCCGCCGCGACCCGCAACGCCGTCGGCCTGCAGTCGCTGGAGCGGGCCGCCCATCTGGACATCGAGCTGGCAGCGAACCAGTGGCTCGCCCAGGCGCCGGTCCTGATCCAGCCGTCGGTGTACTTCTACCGGTTGTACTACGTCGCGCTCATCGGGGTGCTGGTGTGGGCCGCCCTGCGGCACGGCGACCTCTACGTGCGGCTGCGGCGGGTGCTGGTGGCGATGACCGTGTTGGCCCTGCTCGTCTGGTGGGCCCTGCCGATGTCTCCGCCGCGGTTCGCCCTCAGTGGGGTCGTCGACATCATCGGCGAGAACGACCTGCTGGGCAGCAGGGCGTCCACCACGATGGACAACGGTCAGAACCACTTCTCGGCGATGCCGAGCATGCACGTCGCGCTGGCGGCCTGGTGTGCGTTCGCCGTCTGGTCGGCGCTGCGCCGAACCCACCCCCGGGCAGCGCTGCCGGCCTGGCTGTTTCCCGTTCTGATGGTCGTCGTGGTCATCGCCACCGGGAACCACTACGTCCTCGACATCGCGGGCAGTGCCGCAGTGTTCGCGGTGGCGGTCGCCGCAGCCGCGGCGTGGGCACGCGTACGTCGTCGATCCCCGAGGCCGCCCTTGTCAACGCACTCTTGACAGATCAGCCCTGGGCCATGTCGACGAAGCGGGAGTAGTGGCCCTGGAAGGCGACGGTGATGTTGGCGGTGGGCCCGTTGCGGTGCTTGGCGACGATGAAGTCGGCCTCGCCGGGCCGGGACGACTCGCGTTCGTAGGCGTCCTCGCGGTGCAGCAGGATCACCATGTCCGCATCCTGTTCAATGCTGCCCGATTCGCGAAGGTCGGAGAGCATCGGGCGCTTGTCGGTGCGCTGCTCGGGACCGCGGTTGAGCTGGGACAGCGCGACGACGGGGACGCCGAGCTCCTTGGCCAGCAGCTTGAGGTTTCGGGAGAACTCCGCGACCTCCACCTGCCGGCTCTCCACCCGCTTGCCGGACGTCATCAGCTGGATGTAGTCGAGGACGATCAGCCGCAGGTCGTTGCGCTGGCGCAGCCGCCGGCACTTGGCCCGGATCTCCATCAGCGTCATGTTGGGCGAGTCGTCGATGAAGAGCGGGGCGCCGGAGACCTCGCCCATCCGCCGCGCCATCCGCGCCCAGTCGTCGTCGCTCATGCTGCCCTGCCGCATGTGGTGCAGCGGGACCCGGGCCTCCGCCGACAGCAGCCGCATGGTGATCTCGGTACGGCTCATCTCCAGCGAGAAGATCACCGACGCCAGGCCGTGCTTGACCGACGCCGCCCGGGCGAAGTCGAGGGCCAGCGCGCTCTTGCCGACACCGGGCCGGGCGGCCACGACGATCAGCTGGCCGGGGTGCAGGCCGTTGGTCAGCGCGTCCAGGTCGGTGAACCCGGTGGGCACGCCGACCATCTGCCCGCCGCGGGAGCCGATCGCCTCGATCTCGTCGAGCGCGGACTCCATGATCTCGCCGAGGACGGCGTAGTCCTCGCTGCTGCGCTTGTCGGTGACGCTGTAGATCTCCGCCTGCGCCCGGTCGACCACGTCGTCGACGTCACCGTCGCCGGCGTACCCGATCTGGGTGATCTTGGTGCCCGCCTCGACCAGCCGGCGCAGGATCGCCTTCTCCCGCACGATCACGGCGTAGTAGCCGGCGTTGGCCGCCGACGGCACCGAGGCGATCAGGGTGTGGAGATAGGGCGCGCCGCCGATCCGGGGCAGCTCGCCCTTGCGCTGCAGCTCCGCCGCCACGGTCACCGCGTCGGCGGGCTCGCCCCGGCCGTAGAGGTCGAGCACCGCCTCGTAGACCATCTCGTGCGCGGGCCGGTAGAAGTCGGGCCCGCGGATCTCCTCCACCACGTCGGCGATGGCGTCCTTGGACAGCAGCATGCTGCCGAGCACGCACTGCTCCGCGGCGAGGTCCTGTGGCGGCATCCGGTCGGGTGCACCTTCGACCGCGCGGGGGACAGGGAACTCACTGACACTCACTGCCGCACTACCTCCGACGCTCCACCCGTGACGAACACCTGTGCGACAGTTCTAGCGGCGACCACCGACAAGGCGGTGAACCCGACCGGACAGGGTTCGACGTGAGAGGCGACCGTACGCCGTGCGGGCCGGTGAGCGGCAACTCTGTCGTACACAGGGGCTGTGGGTAGCCGGTGGATTGCCTGGGGATTCGCTGTGCACAGCCTGGGGATTTCTCTGTGGAGAAGATCTCGCCCGCCCGGCGATCAGGCGCTTCGCCTGCGGATTCGGCGTCCCCACGCTGTGGACACGGGATGTGTCCGGAGAAAGTGCCCGGCAATTGCTTGCCCGGGCGTGTCGGTCACGCCGGGCGCGCCGCGTCCGCCCGGCCCACCTGGGGCCGACGACCGGCCGCGCACCGTGGTGGCCGCATCATAGGGACGGCCACCCCCACAGCCCCCCACCCGCACCGTGCCGCGGCGTCCCCGGAGGTACCCCGCCCGTGTCCCTCACCCGGCTCCGGAGCCCGTACGACCGGGACATCCTTCGGCTGGCGATCCCGGCGTTCGGCGCGCTGATCGCCGAACCCGTCTACCTGCTGGCCGACTCCGCGATCGTCGGCCACCTGGGCACCCCCCAGCTCGCCGCCCTCGGCCTGGCCGGCACGGCACTGCAGACCCTGGTAGGCGTGTTCGTCTTCCTCGCCTACGCCACCACCGCGTCCGTCGCCCGTCACCTGGGCGCGGGCGATCGCCGGTCGGCGCTGGCGTACGGCATCGACGGGCTGTGGCTGGCGCTCGGGCTCGGGGTGCTGCTCGCGCTCGTCGGCACCCTGGCGGCCCCGGCCGTCGTCGGCGCGTTCGGGCCCTCACCGCAGGTGCACGAGTTCGCGGTCACCTATCTGCGGGTGGCGGTGCTCGGCATGCCCGCGCTGTTGCTGACGTTCGCCGGGACGGGCGTGCTGCGCGGGCTGCAGGACACCCGGACGCCGCTGTGGATCGCCGGCGCGTCGTACGTCGGGAACGTCGTGCTCAACGTGCTCTTCGTCTACGGCCTGCACCTGGGGATCGCGGGCTCGGCGTGGGGCACGGTGCTCGCCCAGACCGCCGGCGCGGTGGCGCTGGTCGTGGTCGTGGTCCGAGCAGCCCGCCGGCACGGTGCGCCGCTGAAGCCGGACCTGCCCGGCATCCGGGCGAGCGCGCACGCGGGCGTACCACTGATCATCCGCACGCTGACGCTGCGGGCCGCGCTGCTGGTCACCGCGTACGTCGCCACGTCGTTCGGCGACGTGTCCCTGGCCGCCAACCAGGTGGCGTTCACGCTGTGGAACACCCTCGCCATCGCCCTGGACGCGATCGCGATCGCCGGCCAGGCCATCGTGGGCCGCTACCTCGGCGGGTCGGACGTGGCGGGCACGCGGGCGGCGACCCGCCGGATGGTGGAGTGGGGCATCGGCGCGGGAGTGGTGTTCGGCGCGGTGGTGGTGCTGGCGCGGCCGGTGTACGTGCCGTTGTTCAGCGCCGATCCCGCCGTCCAGGCGCTGCTCGCCCAGGCGGTCCTCGTGTTCGCCTGCTTCGAACCGGTCGCGGGGATCGTGTTCGTCCTGGACGGCGTGCTCATCGGCGCGGGCGACGGGAAGTACCTCGCGTACGCCGGGCTGATGACGCTGGTCGCGTTCCTGCCGCTCGCGGTGCTGGTGTACGCCACGCACGCGGGCCTACTCGCGCTGTGGTGGGCGTTCGGCGGGTTCATGGTGGCCCGGCTGGTGACCCTGGCGGTGCGTGCCCGCGGCGACGCCTGGCTGGTGACCGGGGCGGGCGCCGCCCGCCGCTGACGGGCCGGAGAACGACCCGGAGAACGACCGGAGGGGCGGCCCCGGACTCGGGACCGCCCCTCCGGGCAGCAATGCGCTCGGGTGCGCCGAGGCGCACCCCGCGGTGCTCAGGCCGAGACGACCTCGAGCGACAGCGTGGCGGCCAGCTCCTGGTGCAGGCGAACCGACACCTGGTGCGAGCCGAGCGTCTTGATCGGCGTGCCGATCTCGATCCGCCGCTTGTCGATGTCGGGGCCGCCGGACTTCTTGACCGCCGCCACGATGTCGGCGACGGTGACCGAGCCGAACAGCCGACCGCTCTCGCCGGACCGCGCCGGCAGCTTCACCGACAGGCCCTCGAGCTGGCTCTTGACCTGCTCGGCGTGCCCGAGGTCGCGGATCTCGCGGACCTCGCGTGCCTTGCGGATCGAGGCGACCTGCTTCTCGCCGCCCTTGGTCCAGCGCATGCCGAGACCGCGCGGGATGAGGAAGTTACGGCCGTAGCCGTCCTTGACCTCGACGATGTCGCCCGGAGTGCCCAGACCGGACACTTCCTGGGTGAGGATGAGCTTCATAGCGTGTCAACCTCCTCGTCAGCGCGCGGTGCTGGTGTAGGGCAGCAGGGCGACTTCGCGCGAGTTCTTGATGGCAACCGCGACGTCCCGCTGGTGCTGGGTGCAGTTGCCGCTCACGCGGCGGGCACGGATCTTGCCGCGGTCGGAAATGAACTTCCGCAGCAGAGTCGTGTCCTTGTAGTCGACGTAGGAGATCTTCTCCTTGCAGAACACGCAAACCTTCTTCTTGGGCTTGCGTACAGGGGGCTTGGCCATCGTGGTGCTCCTCCAGGAAGCCCCGCTTCACGCGGGAATGGTCGCGGATGGGGAAAGAACGGGATGACGTCGGTGGATCAGAAGGGCGGCTCGTCCTGGGATCCGCCGGACTGCTGTCCGCCGCCACCCCAGGGGTCGTTCCCGCCGGACTGCTGGCCGCCGCCCTGTCGGGCGCCGCCGCCACCGCCGCCACCTTGCTGCGTCTGCCACGGGTCGTCGCCACCGAAGCCGCCCTGTGCACGGCTGGTCTTGGTGACCTTGGCAGTCGCGTTGCGGAGGCTGGGTCCCACCTCGTCGACCTCGACCTCGAAGACCGTTCGCCGCTCACCCTCGCGGGTTTCGTACGAACGGGACTTCAGCCGGCCGTGGACGACGACCCGCATGCCGCGCTGCAGCGACTCGGCGACGTTCTCCGCCGCCTGCCGCCACACGTTGCAGGTCAGGAACAGCGACTCGCCGTCCTTCCACTCGTTGCTCTGCCGGTCGAAGGTGCGAGGGGTCGACGCGATGCGGAAGTTTGCCACTGCCGCCCCGGACGGGGTGAAACGCAACTCGGGGTCGTCGACGAGGTTGCCGACGAGTGTGATGACTGTGTCGCCTGCCATGAACGCCTCCCGTGAATCAGCGGGTGTCGGGGCGGATGACCTTAGTCCGCAGCACCGACTCGTTCAGGGTCAGCTGACGGTCCAGCTCCAGGACGACCGAGGGCTCGGCGGTGAGGTCGATCACCGAGTAGATGCCCTCGGACTTCTTGTTGATGTCGTACGCCAACCGGCGACGGCCCCAGATGTCGACCTTCTCCACGCTCCCGCCGCTCTGGCGGACGAGAGTGAGGTACTGGTCGAGGGACGGGCCTACGGTGCGTTCCTCAAGATCGGCATCGAGGATCACCATGACTTCGTAACGACGCATGCGGAACTCCACCTCCTCTGGACTCGGGCGGTCACGGTCTTTCCGTGACAGGAGGGCTTGCGTCAGGTCCGGGTGCCTTCCGCCATGGAGCGGGATCTTCCCAGCGGACCAGCCGCTCAGGTTACCAGGCGCAGGTCGGCGTACAGCGCGGCCAGGGTCGCCGGCTGCCGCAGGGCCTCGAGGTCGCTGTCGGCCCGGCCGTTCCAGTAGATCGCGGCGGCCAGGCCGTGGGCGGGATCGGCCAGGCCGACGCACCAGTTTCGCCCGCCGTGTCCATAAGTGTCCGGTGACGCGTGCGGGCCGTAGCTGTGCCCGGCGTAGGAGGTGCGGAGGAGGAAGCCGAGCCCGCGGTCGACCGTCGCGTGCAGGTACTCGTCGTACGCGCCCGCGACCTGGGGCCGGGTCATCTCCGCGACGGCCCCGGCCGAGCACAGCCGTCCGGCGAGGAACGCCTCGTAGAACCGCCCGAGCTCCCGGATCGGTCCGTGGCCGCCTCCGGTGGGGCGTTCCCAGGTGACCCACTCCCGGGTGCCCGAGGGCGGGAAGCCGGCGATCACCGCGAGGTCGTCCCGCCGCGCGTCGTACTCCTCCTCCGGCAGGCCGATCCACGCCTCCTCGACGCCGGCCGGGCCGAACACCTCCGTCCGCACGAAGTCCCCGAACCGCCGGCCGGACAGCCGGGCGACCAGCGCGGCGACGATCCACATGGCGACCGAGTTGTAGGCGCTGCGCCGCCCGGGCTCCCAGTCCGGCGCGAGCGGCGACGCACAGATGTCGGCGACCATCCGCTCCGGGCTCACCACCCCGGTGACCGTGCTGGTGAGCCCCGCGGTGTGGGTGAGCAGGTGGCGCACCGTCACCTCTTCCTTGCCGGCGGCGGCGAAGTCGGGGAGGTGCTCGTGCACCGGATCGTCCAGGCCGAGCAGGCCGGCGTCCACCAGCCGCATCAGCGCCACGCAGGTCACCGGTTTGGTGGCCGAGGCCCACTCCACGACGGTGGAGGTCCGCATGGGTACGCCGGGGCGGGCCTCGCCGAGGGCGAGGTCGAGGACCGTCCGGCCGTTCCCCGGTCCACGCACCGAGGCGTACACCTGGGCACCGGTGTGCCGGCCGGCCTCGATGCCGCGCCGGAGTTCGCGGAGGGTGCGGGGCGCCGCGTTCATCGAGCCTGCCTTTCCGTACGCCGGACCGCGGGCGGAGCCCTGCCGTGTACGGCCGGGTCCGGCGGCGGGGCGTCGCGGGCTGTGTCGGTGGTCCCTCGTAGGGTGCCGTGCATGACCAGCCTGCCGCTCGGAGCGCACGTCGACCAGGAGGACCCGATCGCCGAGGCGCGGGCCCGTGCGGCCGACATCTCGCAGTTCTTCCTCGGTGATCCACAGGGGTGGAAGGGCCCGAAGTTCGCCTACGAGGGCGGCGCCGAAGCCCTGGTGGCCGCCGCTGACGACGCCGGAGTGGGGCTCTACGTCCACGCGCCCTACGTCATCAACGTCGCCACCACCAACAACCGCATCCGCATCCCGTCCCGCAAGCTGCTCCAGCAGACGGTGACCGCGGCGGCGCAGATCGGTGCGCGCGGGGTGATCGTGCACGGCGGGCACGTCTCCGGGAGCGACGACCCCGAGGTCGGCTTCGACAACTGGCGCAAGTGCATCGAGCGGATGGACATGCCGTGCCCGGTGCTGATCGAGAACACCGCCGGCGGCGACAACGCGATGGCCCGCCACCTGGACCGGATCGAGCGGCTGTGGGCGGCGGTCACCGATGCCGAGGGCGGGGACACTGTCGGCTTCTGCCTGGACACCTGCCACTTCCACGCGGGTGGTGAGGAGCTGGACACGGTCGTCGACCGGGTGAAGGCGATCACCGGGCGGATCGACCTGGTGCACGCCAACGACTCCCAGGACGCCTTCGACTCCGGACGCGACCGGCACGCCAACTTCGGCTCGGGCAAGATCGCCGGCGACGACCTGCTGGCCGTGGTCCGGGCGGCCGGGGCACCGGTGATCGTGGAGACGCCCGGCGGCGCCGACGGCCAGGGCGCCGACATCAACTGGCTGCGTCGGCACCTGGACGGTCGGTAGCGGCCAGGGCGAGTGGCCGGATTCCTGCTTACCGGGAAGCCGGGTCGCCCGGGCGCGCGGGCGCCCCGGGACCGGTAGCCTCGCCTGCGTGGTCCTGCGCGTACGAACTCTCACCCCTGCCGAGCACCTGGCCTTCCTGGAGTCCCGGGAGTCGGCCAGCTTCCTCCAGACCCCTGCCTGGGGTGAGGTGAAGCGCGAGTGGCGAGCGGAGTCGGTCGGCTGGGTGGACGCCGGCGACGACGGTGAGAAGGTGATCGGCGCGGGCCTGGTCCTCTACCGCCGGCTGCCCCGGATGCGGCGTTCGCTCGCCTACCTCCCCGAGGGCCCGGTGATCGACTGGGCCGACGGCGACCTCGGCCGGTGGCTGACGCCGCTGACCGCGCACGTGAGCGCGCAGGGCGCCTTCGGGATCCGGATGGGCCCGCCGGTGATCGCCCGCCGCTGGTCCGCCGCCACCGTCAAGGCCGCCCTGGCGGAGGAGAGTTCGGGGCCGCGCACCCTCGGTGACGTGACCCCCGACAGCAGCGACCACACCGCGCTCGCCGTGGCCGACCAGCTGCGGTCCCTGGGCTGGCGCCCGCCGGCCGAGAACGCCTCCGGCTTCGCCGCGGGCCAGCCGCGGTACGTCTTCCAGCTGCCGCTGGAGGACCGCGACGAGAAGGCCGTCCTCTCCGGGATGAACCAGCTGTGGCGGCGCAACATCAAGAAGGCCGCCAAGGCGGGTGTCGAGGTCAGCCGGGGCTCGGCCGACGACCTGCCCGCCTTCCACGAGCTGTACGTCGAGACCGCCCGGCGCGACCACTTCACCCCGCGTCCGCTGGCGTACTTCGTCACGATGTTCCGCGCCCTCAACGCCGAGAACCCCGACCGCGCCAAGCTGTTCCTCGCCCACCACGAGGGCGAGCTGGCGGCGGCCACCATCGGCGTCCAGGTGGGCACCCACGCGTGGTACTCCTACGGCGCGTCGTCGACGGCCAAGCGCGACGTCCGCCCGTCCAACGCGCTGCAGTGGGAGATGATCCGGGACGCGCTGTCCTCCGGCGCCCGGGTCTACGACCTGCGCGGGATCACCGACACGATGGACGAGTCCGACTCCCACTTCGGACTGCTGCAGTTCAAGCTCGGCACCGGCGGTGAGGCCGCGGAGTACCTCGGCGAGTGGGACCTGCCGATCTCCCGGCTGCTGTACACCGCCTTCGACCTCTACATGCGCCGACGGGGGTAGCCCTGCGATGTCGCTGACGCTGCACGTCGACTCCGCCCGCTGGCGGGGCCACCTGGACTCCGTCGCCGAGGCGTACCCCCGGCTGGTCCCGGTGGTGAAGGGGACCGGCTACGGCTTCGGGCACGCGCTGCTGGCCGCCGAGGCGGGCCGGCTGGGCGTCGAGACGCTGGCCGTCGGGACGTACGAGGAGCTGGCCGCGGTTCGCGACAAGTTCACCGGCGACCTGCTGGTGCTGACCCCGATCCGGCCCTTCGACCAGGTGCCGGACGACCCGCGGGTGATCTCCACGGTGAGCCGGGTGGCCGACCTGCGCTCCCTGGCCGAAGGTCCCGGACGCCCGCGCGTGGTGGTCGAACTCCTCACCTCGATGCGCCGGCACGGCGTACCCGCCGACGAGCTGGCCGACGTGGTGAAGCTGCTGGAGGGCGTGCGCTGCGAGGGATTCGCGCTCCACCTGCCGCTGCCCTCGGCCGGGCGGCACGGGCCGGAGGTCACCGGCTGGGTCGAACGACTGAACGACACCGGCGTGGCGTACGACCGGCTGTTCGTCTCCCACGTGACGGCGGAGGAGCTCGGCACGCTGGCCGCCGCCCACCCCGGCCTGGAGATCCGGTCGCGGATCGGCACCCGGCTGTGGCTGGCCGACCGCGAGGCCTACACGGCGCGCGCGCATGTGCTGGACGTGCACCCGGTCGGCAAGAGCGACCGGTTCGGATATCGCCAACGCCGCGTGCCCGGCGCCGGGCACCTCGTCGTCGCCAGCGGCGGCACCGCGCACGGCATCGCGCTGGAGGCGCCGAGTCACGTCGCCGACCTGCGCACCCGCGCCCGGGTGCTGGCCGCCAGCGGACTGGAGGCGACCGGCCGGGCGCTGTCGCCGTACACCGTGGCCGGGAAGCGGCGGTGGTTCGCCGAGCCGCCGCACATGCAGGTGAGCGTGCTGTTCCTGCCGACCTCGGTCCGCCCACCCGAGGTCGGCACCGAACTCCCCGTCAACGTCGGGATGGCGATCACGAAGTTCGACCGGGTCGTTCTCGGCTGATCGGCTAGGCTCACCACGTGATCGGGACCCAGCAGCGATATCGGCGCTGACGCGCCGTCCCCGGGCCGCCCTCGTCTGGGTGCGCCCTCCGCTGCTGACCTCGAAGGATCCCGACCCGTGTCTGTCACCCCGGGCGGCTCTGCCGCCAACCCTGCTGCCGCCAACCCGGCTGCCGTCAACCCAGCTGCGGCCAACCCTGCTGCCGCCGACTACTCCGCCCTGCTCGCCGACCTCGCCCGCACCACCGACGAGGTGGTGAGCCGTCCCGAGCTGGCGGCCCTGCTCGACTCCGGCCGCCCGTTGCGGATCAAGTACGGCGTCGACTGCACCGCTCCGTTCCTCCATCTGGGCCACGCGGTCAACCTGTGGATGATGCGCCGCCTGCAGGATGCCGGCCACACCGTGGTGTTCCTGCTGGGCGACGTGACCACCCAGGTCGGTGACCCGACCGGCCGCACGGAGACCCGGCCGGTACTGCCCCGGGCCGCGATCGAGGCGAACGCCGCGGCGTTCCTGGAGCAGGCCGGCATGGTGCTGCGGACCGAGCCGGAGGTGTTCGAGGTACGCCGCAACTCCGAGTGGTACGACACCCTCACCACCCGGGACTGGCTGACCCTGCTGTCCCACGTCACCCACGGCCAGCTGATGGCGCGGGACATGTTCCGCCGCCGCGTCGCCGAGGGCCGCGACATCGCGATGCACGAACTCGTCTACCCCGTCCTGCAGGGCTACGACTCGTGGGCGATGCGCTCCGACCTCACCATCGTGGGCAGCGACCAGCTCTTCAACGAGATGCTCGGCCGGCACTACCAGCAGCGGCTCGGCGGCACGCCGCAGGTGGTGATCACCACCCGCATCACACCGGGCATCGACGGCCGGGCCAAGCAGTCCAAGAGCCTCGGCAACTACGTCGCGCTGACCGACCCGCCGCGGGAGAAGTTCGGGAAGCTGATGAGCATCCCGGACGCGCTCGTCCCGGGTTACCTCGAGGTCTACACGACCGTGCCCGAAGCGGTGGTCGAGCAGGCACGGCAGGCGGTGGAGCACGGCGGCCGGGAGGTCCGGGACGCCAAGCTCGGCCTCGCCGAGGCGGTCGTCACGCGCTACCACGGGCCCGAGCGGGCCGCCGCCGAGCGGGAGTGGTTCCGGTCGACGTTCTCCGCCCGGCGCGAACCCACCGACGTGCCGGTGCTGACCGTCACCCCCGCCGAGACCGGCGGGCTCACCGTCTGGGACCTGGTCTGCCTGGCCCAGCCGGACCTGAGCCGCAGCGCCGCCCGGCGGCTGGTCGACCAGGGCGGCGTACGCCTGGACGACCGGGTGCTGGCCGAAGCCGACGAGGTGCTGCCCGCCGGCGCCGTGGAGGGCGCCCTGCTCCGGATCGGCCGGCGGCGGTGGTTCCGGCTCACCTGGGACGCGGGGTCGGCCTGACCGGTCGGGGTCGGCCTGGGCTGCCCCGGCCGGTGGGTCAGCCCGACCAGCGGCCGGTGAGGTACGCGGCCGCCCAGATCCCGAACAACGGCACCGCGAGAATCACGTACGCCCGCCACACCCACGGCCGGCGTACCGCCAGCGCACCCAGTCCGATCCACAGCGGGAACCACAGCAGCGTCGCGCGGGGGACGGAGAAGAACCAGTACGACGTCGCGAACGCGGCCACCTGCACGCCCACCCAGGTGGCCTCGCCCCACCGGCGCAGCGTCAGCAGGACGACCGTGACCACCAGGCCGAGCAGCATCGCCACCAGCTCGGCCCGGAACATCCACTCGAAGTTGGCCCGCAGCGCGTCGCTCACGTCGCCGAACGCGGTGTGCCCGGTCGCGGCGTTCCAGGTGTTGAGGAACGCGGTCCAGGGCGGGGTGAAGCCGCGGTACCACTCGTCCGACTGGGCGTGGTACCACCGCAGCCAGTCGCCGGTGTTCGCCTTGAGGTACGCCATGTAGCCGAGCACCGGGACCGTCGGCAGGGCCAGCCACAGCCCGTCCTGCCACCGCTGCCGGCGCCCGGAGGTGAGGAACTCCACGGCCAGCGCGACGACCAGGAAGATGCCCGACACCCGGACCGTGCACGCGCCGGCGGCGAGCACGGCGGCGAGCCACCAGGTGCCCCGGCGGGCGGACAGCCAGGCGGGGATCGCCAGGGCGAGGAACAGCGCCTCGGTGTACGGCGCGGCGAGGAAGATCGCGGGCGGCGCCAGCATCCACATCGCCGCGGCGTACCTCCCCGCGCCCGGTCCCCACTCGCGGTCGGCGAGCCGGGCCAGCGCGACCGCGGCGACGCCCCCGGCGACGAACGACACCAGCAGGCCGCCCACCACGGTGGGAATCCCGACCAGGATGCCGAGCCGCAACGCCATCGGGAAGCCGGGGAAGAACGCCTCGATCGGTGTGCTCCAGCCGGGCGTGAAGTAGCCGAACGTCGCGATCCGGTCGAAGTGCCAGAAGTCCCACTGCTTCCAGGAGTCCCAGAAGCTCGGGATCTTGCCGGTGCCGTGGAACAGCCACGGACCGGTCACCGCGATCAGCAGGATGGCGACGCGGGTCAGCGCCCACCAGGCCAGCACCTGCAGGTCACCGGGCGTCGGCCGAAGACGTTCGGGCAGCCACCGGAGCCGGGAGGAACTCCGCGGTTCACGCTCGGCCGCCGCCGGCGCGGGCGACGTCGCGGACCCGGGGTCCGGGGACCCGGAGTCTGTGGAAGCGGGGTCTGTGGAGGCGGGGGTTGCCGGGGCCGGCTCCTGAGGAGCGGAACGGGCCGTCGCCGGCTCGGACCGCTCCGGCCGGGACCGGTCCGGCTGCCCCGGCTCGCTCGGCCGCGCCGGCCGGCCCGCCCCGCGCTCGTCCTGACCGCGTTCCGGTGCCGGGGTGCCGCCCATCGGCGTCAGCGGCGCGGGCGGTTCGCCGTACGCGTCGCTGCCGGGGTCATCCAACTCGTCCGACCACCACGGACGCGGCCGGTCGGCACGACGCCGCTCGCCCTCGCCCCGGTGGTCGTCGAATCCCTCGTCCCGGCCGCTGTCGCCGGTCGCCCAGTCGCCGGTCGCCCGGTCGCCGGTGGTCCGTTCGCCGGCGGACCGGTCGCCGGGACCGGTGACGTCGAGCGCCTGCTCCGGCGTACTCCGCTCCGGCATGGTCCACTCCGGTGAGTCCCAGCCAGGGGTCTCCCACGGCGGCGCGGCGGCATCCACGTCCGAGGCGCCGTACCAGCCGGTGTCCGTCACGGGTTCGGGCGGCACGTCCTCCCGGCGGCGACGGCCGGGAGGACGTGCCGCCGGCGCACCCGACCGGGGCGTCAGGTCGTCCGCCGGCTCGTCGGGACGCGGTGACGCCAGCGTCTCCCGCCAGTCCGGGCCGGTGTCGGCACGCCGCCGCGCCGGCCGGCTCGGAAACGGGTCCCCGGACCAGGAACGTTCGTCCCAGAGGTCGGGTCCGGCCGGGTCGCCGGAGCCGTCACGACCTCCGCCCGGACCTCCGCCACGACCTCCGCCCGGTCCTCCGCCACGGCCTCCACCGGGACCTCCACCGGGACCGCCGTCACCGCGGCCGGGGCCGGGGCCGTCCGGGGAGTCCTCGGTCCACCTGCGTCGGTTGCTCACCGTGCCACACCCTCTTCCTGCAGGGCCCGTTCGATCGGCTCCGGACTCCGTAAGCGCCCTCTTCGCCACCCCGCCGCGTCGGCCGCTCCGTCGAAGGGCCCCCCGGTCGGGTCGTCGACCTGGCCACCGGCCCGTACGACGTCGGCGGAGGGCCGCAGGATGTCGCGGACCACCAGCACGCACAGGTAGCCGGTCGTCGCCATCCGGACCACCACGGCGAGCCAGTAGAGCCGCCCCGCGCCGCCGGCGGCCAGAGTGCCGGACAGGTGCAGCCAGATCGCCAGCCAGTACAGGAGTTCACCGGCCTGCCAGATCGCCCAGTCCCGCCACCGCGGCCGGGCCAGTGCCACCAGCGGCAGCAGCCAGAGGACGTACTGCGGCGAGTAGACCTTGTTCACCAGCAGGAACGCCGCGACCGTCAGGAACGCGAGCTGGGCCAGCCGGGGACGCCTGGGCGCGAACAGTCCCAGTGCCGCCACTCCGGCGCAGGCCAGTCCGAACAGCCCGAGGGAGACCGTGTTGACCGCCCTGAGCGGGTGTCCGGCCAGCCCGAGGACGTACCAGATCGATCCGAAGTCGCCCATCCGCGCCGTGTTGAACGACCAGAAGACCGCCCAACTGCTCTCCGCGAGCAGCAGCACCGGCAGGTTGACGACCAGCCACGCGGCCAGCGCAGACAGCGCGGTCGTCGCCCACATCCGCATCCGGCCGGTGCGCAGCGCGAGCACAAGCAGCGGTCCCAGCAGCAGCAGGGGGTAGAACTTCGTCGCCACGCCGAGGCCGATCAGGATGCCGGCGAGGTACGGGCGCGACCGCGACCAGGCCAGCAGTGCGCAGGTGGTGAGGGCCACCGCGGCGAGGTCCCAGTTGATGGTGCCGGCCAGCGCGAGCACCGGTGCCGCGGCGAAGAACAACACGTCGTACGGGCGGCGCAGGCACAGCCGGGCGAGGGCCCACACGGTCACCAGCGCGCAGCCGAAGAGGAACACGACGGCGAGGTCGAAGTACAGAACGCTGTCGCGCACGGCGTCCCCGGACCCGAACGCCCGGGTGAGCCAGGCGGTCACCTGCATCACCGCGCCGGTGAGGACGGGGTATTCCAGCGGCGGGTAGTTGCCGGTGTCGAGGTAGGCGAGGTTGCCCTGGGCGAAGCCGCGTTCGCGGTAGAGGTACGGCACGTCGGTGTAGCAGAGATGGCTGAAGGCGTACCCCGACTCACGCGGCCAGCCCACGCCGTGACACGGCACCTTCTGCAGAACGCCGAGGACGAACATCCCCGTCGTCACCGCGAACGCCACCGCCAGCGGTGTCCACCGGGCGCCACCCAGGCGCGCGTGCAGACCGACCGGTCCGCCGAGCCAGGTGGTGGCCAGGCGGGCCAGGGGATCCTCCCGGGAGGGACTCCTGCTCACCCGCGCCTCCGTCCGTTCCGGCGTCACGTCGGAGCCCATCGTGCCCTATCGCGCTGACGGGGTGGGTACCCTCCCGGCGCCACGCCGGACGACCTACCCCGCGTCAGCAGGTTGGGACGCCCTGTCGGCGGCTCCGTTCTGCCGGCGGTCGCCGCCGGTGCCGGGCCTACGGAAACGGCCGGTGGGGTCCCTTGGTCCTGGTCGGGCTGGGCGACGAGGTGGGCGTGGGGATGGGGAGGGTGTTGGTCGGCTTGGGCCTCGGGCCCGGCGGCTTCCGGGTGAAGGTCGGCGTCGGCGTGGGCGTGTCCGTGGGAGTTGGGGTAACCGTCGGCGTCGGCGTCGGGGTCGGCGTCGGCGTCGGCGTGAAGGTGGGCTTGGGCCTCGGCGTGAAGGTCGGCTTGGGGTTGACGACCTTCCCGAGGTTGGCCGGCGGCGGGAACTGCCGCACCGGCTGGCCGGCCAGCGCCTCCTTCATGAACTCCGTCCAGATCCGCGCGGGGTAGCCGCCGCCGAAGAAGGTGTTCATCCCGCCCACGTTGTCCAGCGACTCCTTCTTCCCGTCGCCGTTCGCGTCCTTGTAGAACGCCACCGACGCGGCCAGTTGCGGGGTGTAGCCCACGAACCACGCCGTCTGGTCCTCGTGGGTGCCGGTCTTGCCGGCGGCCGGGCGGCCGAGGTCCTTTGCCGCCTGCTCCGCGCTGCCGTGCTTCACGACGTCCTCCAGCGCGCTGTCGAGGTCGCGGACCACCGGCTTGCCGAACTCCCGCTTGCTCTCCACCTTCGTCTCGTGCAGGACGTTGCCGCCCGGGGCGGTGACCTTGTCCACGAGGTGCCACGGGGCGCGCCTGCCCTCGGCCGCGAACGTGGCGTAGGAGTTGGCCATGTCCATCGGGGACACCGACGCGAAACCGAGGGCGATCTTCGCGTGCTTGTCCAGGCCGGGCGAGTTCTTCGGCACGCCCGCGCGCAGGGCCGCGTCGTACACCGCGTTCGGGCCGATCTTGTTGACGGTGAGGTCGACGTAGGCGGTGTTGATCGAGTCCCGGGTGGCCTGCCTCAGGTCGACGTAGCGCCCGTAGTCGCGGTTGAACTCGTTGCGTACCTGGTCGCCGTTGTCGAGCATGAACGGCGAGTTGCCGGCGAACCTGCTGCGCAGGGAGACGCCGTCCTCCAACGCCGCGGCCAGGGCGAACGACTTGAACGTCGAGCCCGGCTGGAGCTTGGCCTGGGTGGCGTCGTTGAACTGGCGCTTGATGTAGTCCTTCCCGCCGTACATCGCGACCACCTCGCCGGTGCCCGGGCGCACAGCGGCGCCGCCCGCGTACACACCCTTGGCGTTCTTGGTCGGGAAGTGCTTCGCAAACGCGTCCTGCATCGCACGCTGGGCCTTGGCGTCGATCGTCGTGGTGACCTGCAGGCCGCCGGTCTCGATCTGCGCCTCGCTGTAGCCGAGCTTGACCAGCTCCTTGCGCACCTGGCTGACGAGGTAGCCGCCCGGTCCGGCGGAGTTGCTGCTCTTGCTGATCGGCTTGATCTTCGGCAGCGGCTCCTGCGCGGCCTGTCCGGTGGACAGGTGCCCGAGCTTCGCCATCCCGTCGAGCACGTAGTGGTAGCGGGACTCGAGCCGTGGCCGGTTGGTCGGGTCGACCGCCGGGTCGTAGATCGACGGCGCCCGCAGCAGGGACGCCAGCACCGCCGACTCCTGGGGGCTGAGCTCCTGGACGTGCTTGCCGAAGTACGCCTGCGAGGCGGTCTCGATGCCCCACGCGCCGCGGCCGAAGTAGCTGGTGTTGAGGTAGTTCTGCAGGATCTCCTGCTTGGACAGCTGCCGCTGGACCTTCAAGGTGATGAAGAGTTCCTTGACCTTGCGGGTCCAGGTCTGTTCCTGGGTCAGGTAGTAGTTCTTGACGTACTGCTGGGTGATCGTCGAACCACCCTGGACGTCCTGGCCCCGCGCGGTGTTCCACGCGGCGCGGACGATACCGGTCGGCGACACGCCGCGGTCGGTCCAGAAGCTGCGGTTCTCCGCCGCGATCACCGCGTCCTGGGTGTTCTTGGGCACCTGGTCCAACGGCACCGAGATGCGGTTCTGGGCGTGGAAGGACCCCAGGACGCTCTTGCCGTCGTGGTAGTAGATCGTCGTGGTGTTGGAGTCCAGCATCGCGTTCGGGTCCGGGACGGACGTGCGCGCGTAGCCGATCACGAACGCCGCGATGCTCAGGATGCCCAGCCCGAGGAAGAAGAGCAGGCAGCCGAGCAGGAAACGCCGGAGGCGTCGCCTGGGTCTCCTGCGGGGTTGGCGATGCCCGCGAGGTCCCCGATCCTCACGTGGATCGCCGTAGACGTCCACGGACGTGTGGTCGTCGGCATACCTGTCGTCATGTCTGCGTGTCACGGTGTAGTTCCAGGGGGTTGCCCGGCAGCGGATTGGCTGCTGAGGGTACGGCAGATGTCCCGGCTAGGAGTACTCGTCCTCGACCGTGCGCTGCCGGCGAGGCGGCCGTCGTGGCACACCGTCACCGAGGACGTACGAGAGCGTGAGGTGATTCCACGAGCAACCCTGGCAGACCTCGATGACGTAGACCCGGAACTCGCCGTGCTCGCGGGCCATCATCTCCAGCTCGGGCGTCTGCCGGATCCGGCCGGAGTACTGACCGAGCTCGTCGCCGAAGACGTAGGTGACGTGGGTCAGCTTCTCCCTCCGGCAGATGGGACAGGGCCGGTCGGTTGGTTCCCCGTGAAACTTCGCCGCCCGGAGGAGGTAGGGGTCGGCGTCGCACACGTCCTCCATCACGGTCGCGTGGCCACCACGCAGCGCCCGCAGCGTCGCCTTGCGCTGCAGGCTGTAATCGACCACCGACCGTTGCGACCACATGCCAACGAGAGTACGGCCTTCGGCCGGAGCGTCGAGTCCCACGGCGCGGGCAGGGCGATCAAACCTGACGATCGGCCCGACGGTCGTCGCCCACCGAGAGTCACCCCTTGCGCGTGTACGCGGGCTGGCTCTATCGTCCGAACATCTCGGCACGATGTATCAGTCCGATACATCGAGTTTCGTACTAGTTCCCCGATTCAGGGCAGGACGGGCAGCACGGTGCGCGGTGCGGCCCGGAAGGGACGGTGAGGCGCATGGCACGCCGCGGCGGCGTACTCGAGCTCGCGGTCCTGGGCCTCCTGCACGAGGCGCCGATGCACGGCTACGAGCTGCGCAAGCGCCTCAACGCGAGGTTCGGCTGGGGACGTGCGCTGTCCTACGGATCGCTCTACCCCTGCCTGAAGTCCCTGCTCGCCCGGGACTGCGTCCGCGAGGACTCCTCCGCCGACGACACCGACCGCACCTCGGCCGGCAACACCGCCCGGCGCCGGGCCCGGATCGTCTACCGCCTCACCCCCGCCGGTGAGCAGCTCCTCACCGAACTCCTGGCCGAGGGCGGGCCGTCCGCCTGGGACGACGACAACTTCGGTGTCCGGCTGGCGTTCTTCGCGCGTACGGACGCGACGGTGCGGCTGCGCATCCTCGAGGGCCGCCGGCGGCGGCTGGAGGAGCGCCTGGACCGCACCCGCGCGCAACTTCACCGTACGCAGGAACGCCTGGACACCTACGCCCTCGAACTCCAGCGGCACGGCGTGGAGTCCGTCGAGCGCGAGGTGCACTGGCTCAGCGACCTGATCGCCTCCGAACGCGTGGGGCATCCGGCCGCCGCCGACCAGCCCGAAGACCAGCGCCCCGAAGACCAGCACCCCCGAGAGCGCCACCCCGAAGAGCACTGACCGAACCGAGGAGAGGTCCATGAGCCCGCAGTCCATCCGGGTTGCCGTCGTCGGCGTGGGAAACTGCGCGACGTCACTGATCCAGGGAGTCAACTACTACCGCGACGCCGACCCGACCCAGAAGGTGCCGGGGCTGATGCACGTGCGGTTCGGCGACTACCACGTACGGGACGTGGAGTTCGTGGCCGCGTTCGACGTCGACGCCAAGAAGGTGGGTATCGACCTCGCCGACGCCACCAGGGCCAGCGAGAACAACACGATCAGGATCTGTGACGTACCCCCGACCGGGATCACGGTGCAGCGCGGTCCCACGCTGGACGGGCTCGGGAAGTACTACCGGGAAACGATCAGCGAGTCCGAGCAAGAGCCGGTTGACATCGTGGCGGTGCTGCGCGAGACCGAGGCGGACGTGCTGGTCTCCTACCTGCCGGTGGGTTCGGAGGCGGCGGGCAAGTTCTACGCGCAATGCGCGATTGACGCGGGCGTGGCGTTCGTCAACGCCCTGCCGGTGTTCATCGCCACCGACCCGGAGTGGGCGGCGAAGTTCACCGAGGCCGGGGTGCCGATCGTCGGCGACGACATCAAGAGCCAGGTCGGTGCGACGATCACGCACCGCGTGCTGTCCAAGCTGTTCGAGGACCGCGGTGTCGTGGTGGAGCGCACGTACCAGCTCAACTTCGGCGGCAACATGGACTTCATGAACATGCTGGAGCGGGACCGGCTGGAGTCGAAGAAGATCTCGAAGACCCAGTCGGTCACGTCGCAGATCCCGCACCACCTGGAGAAGCGCAACGTGCACGTGGGCCCGAGCGATCACGTGCCCTGGCTGGACGACCGCAAGTGGGCGTACGTACGACTGGAGGGACGCGCGTTCGGGGACGTTCCGCTCAGCCTGGAGTACAAGCTGGAGGTCTGGGACTCGCCCAACTCCGCCGGCATCATCATCGACGCGATCCGGGCGGCGAAGATCGCCAAGGACCGCGGCATCGGTGGGCCGATCCTGTCCGCGTCGTCGTACTTCATGAAGAGCCCGCCGGAGCAGTACTCCGACGACGTGGCGCGGGAACTGGTGGAGAAGTTCATCCGCGGAGAGGTCGAGCGCTGAGCGAAGCCGAGACCTCGACCATAGGTACGGAGGTCGAGCGCTGAGCCGCCTACCCTGCTGGGGTGCGGTTTCTGCGTGACCTCGCCACTCTGCTGGGGCTCGGCTTCTTCCGGCGGCTGTTCGCCGTCCGGTTGGTCTCGCAGTTCTCCGACGGGGTTTTCCAGGTCGCGATCGCGTCGTACGTCCTGTTCTCTCCCGAACGCCAGCCGACCGCCGGCGCGATCGCGGTCGGGTTCGCGGTGTTGTTGTTGCCGTTCTCCCTGCTCGGCCCGTTCTGTGGTGTGTTGCTGGACCGCTGGTCGCGGCGGCAGACGATGCTGTGGTGCAACGCAGTGCGGGCGGTGCTGGTGCTGCTCGTCCTGGCGGTGACGCGCGGGGGCGGCGAGGGGCCGTTGTTCTTCCTCGCCGTCCTCGCCTGCCTGTCTGTCAACCGCTTCTTGCTCGCGGCGCTGTCGGCGTCCCTGCCGCACGTGGTCCCCACCGATCGCCTGGTGCTCGCCAACGCGGTCACACCGACCTGTGGGACGCTCGCCTACCTCGTCGGCCTGGGTGCGGGCTCGGCGGTGGCCGCGCTGGGGTGGGGCGCCCCGGCGACAGCGGAGTACGTCGTGCTGGTCGTCGCCAGCCTGGGCTACGCGGCCAGTGCGCTGCTGGTGCTGCGCATTCCGCGACCGATGCTGGGGCCGGACCTGGCGGCGGCGCGGGCCGAGGTCGCCGCGACGGTCCGGCACGTGCTGAGCGGCCTGGCCGACGGGGCGCGGCACGTGGTGGAGTGCCGGCCCGCGGCGTTCGGCCTGGCGGCGATCGCGGTCCAGCGGTTCTTCTTCACCCTGTGCACGGTGGCGATCATCCTGCTCTACCGCAACTACTTCGCCGCGGGCGACGCGGCGGCCGGGATCGCGGGGCTGGGCACCGCGGTGCTGGTGTCCGGCCTGGGGTTCGGCTCGGCGGCGCTGCTCACGCCGCTCGCGGTGCGGCGGATCCGGAAGGAGGCCTGGATCGTGGTGCTGTTCCTCGTCGGGGCCCTGGTGGTGCTCGTGCCGGGCACCTTCTTCACCGTGCCCGCGGTCCTGGCGACCGCGTTCGTCCTCGGCCTGTGCGCCCAGGGCGTGAAGATCTGCGTGGACACGCTGGTGCAGGAGAACGTCGCCGACGTCTACCGCGGCCGGGTCTTCTCGTTGTACGACGTGCTGTTCAACGTCGTCGTCGTGCTCGCCGCCGCCTGCGCCGCGCTGGCGCTGCCGCCGACCGGCCGTTCCTACGCCGTCCTCGCCGTCACCTCGGTGGCCTACGTCGGTGCCGCGGCCGGCTACGCCCGGCTCACCGGCGTACGCCCGCGCCCGCGCACCCCGGCCTCCTCCGAGTCGGCCGCGGAGTGATCACCCCGACGGCCGGGGCCGCTCAGGCCCGGGCTTCCGGCTGCTCCGACCACCAGCGCAACAGCTCGGCGCGGACGGCGTCCTTGTCCAGCCGGCCCTGGTCCAGGCGGACCTCCAGCAGGTGCTTGTACGCCCGCCCGACCACGGGGCCGGGAGGGATCTCCAGCGTCCGCATGATCTCGTTGCCGTCGAGGTCGGGCCGGATGCTTGCCAGCTCCTCCTCCTCGGCCAGCACCGCGATCCGCTCCTCCAGCTGGTCGTACGTGCGCTGCAGGGCGGTCGCCTTGCGCCGGTTGCGGGTGGTGCAGTCGGCGCGGGTGAGCACGTGCAGCCGGTCCAGGAGCGGGCCGGCGTCGCGGACGTAGCGGCGTACGGCGGAGTCGGTCCACTCCCCGCCGCCGTACCCGTGGAACCGCAGGTGCAGCTCCACCAGCCGGGACACCGCGTCGGTCTGGTCACCGGAGAACCGCAGCGCCCGCATCCGCTTGGCGGTCAGCCGGGCGCCCTTGACCTCGTGGTGGTGGAACGTCACCCGGCCGCCGTCCTCGAACCGCCGGGTCGCCGGCTTGCCCACGTCGTGCATCAGCGCGGCGAACCTGGTCACGAAGTCGGGGCCGCCGGTGCCGACCCGCCCCTCCATGGCGATCGCCTGGTCGAGCACGGTGAGGCTGTGTTCGTACACGTCCTTGTGCCGGTGGTGCTCGTCCAGCTCCAGCCGCAGCGCGGGCAGCTCGGGCAGGACCTGGTCGGCCAGTCCGGTGCCGACGAGGAGCTCCAGCCCGGCGCGGGGGTCGCCGCCCAGGACCAGCTTCACCAGCTCGTCCCGGACCCGCTCCGCGGACACGATCGTGATCCGGTCGGCCATCGCGTGGATCGCCGCCACCACCTCCGGCGCCACCGAGAAGCCGAGCTGGCTGGCGAACCTCGCCGCCCGCATCATCCGCAGCGGGTCGTCGGTGAAGGAGTCCTCCGGCCGGCCGGGGGTGCGCAGCTGTCCCGCGGCGAGGTCGCTCAGCCCGCCGACCGGGTCCACGAACCCCCGGTCGGGGAGGGTGACCGCGAGCGCGTTGACGGTGAAGTCGCGCCGGCCGAGGTCGCCCTCCAGCGTGTCGCCGAAGGTGACCGCGGGCTTGCGGCTGTCGGGGTCGTACGCCTCCGCACGGAAGGTGGTGATCTCGATCGTCCAGTCGCCCTTGCGGGCGCCGATCGTCCCGAACTCGCGGCCGATGTCCCATACCGCGTCGGCCCAGCCGGTGAGCAGGCGTTCGACCTCGACGGGCCGGGCGCTGGTGGTGAAGTCCAGGTCGAGGCCGAGCCGGCCGAGGAGCGCGTCGCGGACGGAGCCGCCGACGAGTGCGAGCTGCGCTCCGGCGGCCTGGAACCGGCCGCCGAGCTCGTCGATCACGGGGGCGATTCGCAGGAGTTCTCGTACTCCGCGCTGCTGGGCTTCGCTCAGGTGGTCGGTCGACACGGGAGGCAAGCGTACGGCCTCGGACGCTGGCGTACGCCCTGGCGGGCACGGACCGAGTCGGGCACCCCGCACAGGGCCATGCCCTAGCATCGAGGCGTGTTGGCGGGTCGAGCAAGGTTGGCGACCGCCGTCGTGGCGGTGCTGGCATTGCTGGCCTGCGTCGGCGGCCTGGTCACGGGTATGGCCACGCCTGCCTCGGCCCAGGTGCCGGGAGTACGCATCCAGATCGACTCCGTGACGCCGTACGCCACCAAAGGTACGAAAACCCTCCGCGTCACCGGCCGGGTGGTCAACTCCGGGGACGTCGCGCTGTCCACCGTCAACGCGATGCTGTGGTTCGACCAGTCGCCCCTCACGTCCCGTGACGAGCTCGCCACCGCGGCCTCCGAGCAGCCGGGCGAGCGTCTCGGCACCCGGCTGGACCAGCCGTGGAACCTCGTGGACCAGGTGGCGCCGCGACTGCGGCCGCACGCGTCCGCACGGTTCGACGTGAAGGTGCCGCTGGCGCAGCTGGGCCTGAGCGAGGCGGGCGTGTACGTCGTGGGCGTCGACATCAGGGCCACCACGCCGAATTCCAGTCTGCGGGAAACCTGGCGGGCTCGTACCTTCCTGCCGTACCTCCCGGCGGGCACCAAGCTGACCCCGGTCGAGGTGGCGTTCGTGCTGCCCGTCACCGACCAGCCGCGCCTGGTCGACGGCGACGTCGTGCGCGGCTCGGCCACGAACAACGACACCGGTGAGACCCCGGCGCTTGGGGAGTTCGCGCCCGGCGGGCGGCTGAGCCGGCTGATCGATCTCGGCGCCGACCACGACCTGAGCTTCCTCGTCGACCCGTCCCTGCTGGACGAGGCGCGGCGGATGTCCGACGGGTTCACCACCTCGTCGGGCACCAGGGTCGGTCCCGCCCAGACCGCCGACGTACGCCGCTGGCTCAACCGTGCCCGCGGCGTGCTCGCCTCCGGTGACGCGAAGATGCTGCCGTACGCCGACCCCGACCTGCCCGCCCTGCAGCGCTACCACCTCACCGACCGCTTCCCCCAGGCGGTCCGGGCCGCCGACCAGGCCTCCGACGCGTACCAGACCGGCGGCACGCTGGTCTGGCCCGGCGCGGGCTACGCCGACGCGGGCACCCTGGAGACGATCGCCGCCAGCAAGGCCCACACGGTGCTGCTGTCCCAGCGCGCCCTGCCCGCCCTGCCCAAGGACGGCTCCAGCCCGGTGGCGTCGCTGGCCACTCCCGAAGGCGCGGTGACCGCGCTCGTCGCCGACCCGTCCCTGACCGCGGGCGGGCCGGGCGGGCAGTCCTCGCCGGCGAGCATCCAGCAGCGTTTCCTCAGCGAGACCGCGCTGGCCGCGATGCAGGGCGGCGACCCGGCCACCACGCTGCGGCGGATGGTCGCCGCGATGCCGCGCGACTGGAACCCCGGCTCCTCCGGTGACACGTTGTTCCGCACCGTCGAGTCCGTCTCCTGGCTGCGCCCCCTCTCGGTCGGCGCGCTGCTGTCCCAGGCGCCGACGGCCTACGGCGGTCCGCTGCGGAAGTCCCCCACCGACACCCGCGCGGAGCTCAGCCCGCGCCACATCCAGCACCTGCGCGACCTCGCGGCCGCCTCGTCCGTCCTCCTGGACATGCTGGCCGAGCCGGAGCGGTCCCGCCCGGCGCTGGACCGGGAGTTCCTGCGCGGAGCCTCCACGTCGTGGCGGCGCGACGACGCCGACGCGATCGATCTCATCGACACCATGACCTCCCGGATCCGTACGGCCATCGGCCAGGTCGAGGTCGTCCCGCCCCGCCTGGTGACCCTGTCCAGCCAGACCGGCCGGTTCCCGGTGACGATCTGGAACCGCGGCAGCCAACCGGTCGAGGTACGCCTCGAGGTGCGACCCCGCGACCCCGAGCTCCTCGAGGTGGCCCCGATCGACCCGGTGCGCGTCGATCCCAACCGCAAGGCGACGGTGAGCGTGACGGCGCAGGCGCCTTCGGACAACGCGGTGCGCTCCGCGGTGCAGATGGAAGCGCGGGTGACGACCCGCTCCGGTACGTCGTTCGGGGCGACCCAGCCGTTCTTCGTCCGGGTCACCGGCTACGGTCAGGTCGGCTGGGTGGTCATCTTCGTCGGCCTGGGGCTGTTGCTGCTGGCCGCCGGTACGCGTATCGTCCGGCGACTGCGGGCGGCCGCGGCGGCACGAAGGGCCACCGCCGGCGGTGAAGGCCGGGCGACCACCGAGGGCGACGAGTCCGCTCCGCAGGAGCAGGCGCCGGGCGACCCGGCCCGGCCCAACGGCCAGGCCGCGCAGCCACCCGACAAGCATTCCGGCACCCCGCCCGGCTCCCAGCCCGGCCCTCTCGGCCCCGACATGACGAAGGCGAAGCGTTGAACGGTGACGTCGCTGTCCCCCAGAAGAAGGAACCACGAAGCGCGCAGCAGTCCAGCCTGCTGCGCGCCAGCGCTGTCATGGCTGCCGGCACCGTGGTCTCCCGCGTCACCGGCTTCGTCCGCAGCCTGGTCCTCGTCTGGGCACTCGGCACGGCGTTCTTCGCGGACACGTTCAACCTCGCCAACACGATCCCGAACTCGCTCTACATCCTGATCGCCGGAGGCGCGCTCAACGCGGTCTTCGTGCCCCAGCTCGTCCGGGCGATGAAGAACGACCCGGACGGCGGCGTGGCGTTCGCGCAGCGGCTGCTCACGCTGGCGGCCCTCGTCCTGGCCGGCATGAGCGTGGTGGCCGTGGTGTGCGCACCGCTGCTGGTGCGTGCCTACTCCGGCGCGGCGATGAACTCACCGGCCAACCGGCCGTACTTCGACCTCGCGGTGGCGTTCGCGTGGTACTGCCTGCCACAGATCTTCTTCTACGGCCTGTACGTCATCCTCGGCCAGATGCTGAACGCCCGCGGGCGGTTCGGGCCGATGATGTGGTCGCCGATTCTCAACAACATCGTCTCGATCGTGGTCTTCGTGGCGTTCATCGTGATCTCCGACGCGGACAGCCCGCAGGAGATCACCACCGCGCAGATCCTGTTGCTGGGCCTCGGCTCGACCCTCGGCATCGCCGTGCAGGCGCTGTGCCTGCTGCCCGTCCTGCGCAGCGCCGGTTTCCGGCTCCGCCCGAGGTTCGACTTCCGGGGCGGCGGCATCGGCAAGTCCGGCCGGCTGGCGATCTGGACCATCGGCTTCGTCCTGGTCAACCAGGTGTGGTTCATCGTGGCCACCAGGCTGACCACGTCGGTGAGTGCGCAGGCGCTGGCGCAGTTCGGGCACGACAGCGGGTACGGCCTCACGCCGTACCTCAACGCCTACCTCATCCTGATGCTCCCGCACGCGGTGATCACGGTCTCGATCGTGGCCGCCCTGCTGCCGCGGATGAGCCGGTCGGCGGCGGAGGGCGACAACGGCGCCGTCCGCGACGACCTGTCGTACGGCCTGCGTCTCACGGCCGTGGCGATCATCCCGGCGTCGGTCGCCTTCCTCGCCCTCGGTGCCGACCTGACGACCGCGCTGTTCTTCTTCCTGCACGGCGGCGGGGACACCAGCGCGCGGTTCATGGGGTACGTCCTGATGGGTTTCGCGCTCGGCCTGATCGGGTTCTCCAGCCACCACATCGTGCTGCGCGGCTTCTACGCCTACGAGGACACCCGCACGCCGGTCTTCGTCCAGATCGGCGTTGTCGCGGTGGGCATCGTGTGCTCGGTGATCGCCTACACCGTCCTCCCGGTGCAGTGGAAGACGGTGGGCATCGCCGCGTCGTACGGCCTCGGCTACTGGATCGGGTTCCTCGGCAGCCTGGTCGTGCTGCGCCGCCGGATGGGCGGGGTCGACGGCCGCCGACTGTTCAGCACGTACGCCCGATCAGGCGGGGCGGCCCTGATCCCCGGTGTTCTCGCGTACGTCCTCGCCCGGCTCGTGACCGCGGGGCTCGGCGAGTCCCCGCTGGTTGAGCTGCTGGCGGTGGCCGTGGGCGGCGTGGTCCTGCTCGGGGGTTACCTTGTGCTGGCCAGGGTGTTCGCGGTCCGGGAGATCGCCGAACTCCTCGGCCTGCTCCGAGGCCGCCTGGGCCGGTCCGCGGCCTGACGGGCCCTCCGGCGCTCGTCGCCGGGCGAGCGCTCGTAGCATTCGGGCATTAGCATGTAAGCGCCAGTGAGACAGTCCGGGACGGATCCGCGTCCCTCGGCGAGCAGGAGGGCCGTGCATCCGACCGATGTCGACCCGGGCGTGACGCTCGCCGGTCGTTACCGTGTCGCCGAGCTTCTCGCGGAGACGCCCGGCGACGGCGGGGTGGCGCAGACCTGGCGGGCCATCGACGAGGTCCTCTCACGTTCCGTGGTCGTGCACGTGCTGGCCGCGGACGACCCGCGGGTCGACCATCTGCTGGAGGCTTCCCGGAGGGCCGCGACCGCCGCCGACGTACGGTTCATCCGGGTGCTCGACGCGCTACGTGACGACGGTGTCGCCTACGTCGTCCGCGAGTGGGTGGCCGGCCGCAGCCTCGGTGCGCTGCTGGCCGACGGGCCGCTGCCACCCCAGCAGGCCGGACTGCTGGTCCGCGAGGTGAGCGAGGCGATCGCCCGCGCCCACGACCAGGGACTGGCCCACGAGCGGCTCGACCCGGACACCGTGGTGGTCACCGACACCGGGTCCATCAAGATCGTCGGACTGGCGACCCAGGCCGCGCTCAGCGGCGCTCGCACCGACGAGGAGACCGGCACCGATCCACAGCGCGAGGACGCGGTCGGTCTCGGCCGGCTTCTCTACGCCGGGCTGACCGCGCGCTGGCCGGCCGGTCCGCGCAGCGGACTGAACGCCGCACCCCGAGCGGCCGACGGCACGCTGTTGTCGCCGCGTCAGTGCCGGGCCGGCGTCCCGCGCGCCCTGGACGAGATCACCGAGCGGATCCTCGACGAGCATCCCCGGCACGGCGACCCGCTGACCACCCCCCAGCAGATCGCCGCCGCGCTCACCGAGGTCGTCGGCATGACCCCGATCGAGGGGGTGCTCCCACCTGCCCCGGCGGCGGGCGACGGGCACGACTCCGGCCACCACGCGGGCGGGCACAGCTCCCTCAACTACGCCGACGCGCCCACCCAGGTGGGAGCGCCGCCGGTCCGGGCCAGCCGCGGCGACCTCAACGGCCGCGCCCCGACCCACACCCAGCACGTCGGGAACAGCGGTGACGGCGGCGGGCTGGGTGACCAGACCCAGCGGGTCGCGGCCGCCGACCTGGGCCACACCTCCCACACCCCCATGCGCCCGCGTGGCAACTACGCCCCGACACCCCCGCCGTCGCAGGCGCCGCACCACTACCCCGACTATCCCGAGCACGAGGACGGGCAGCGGCCACGCTGGTGGCGGATCGCCGCGGCCCTGGTGGCGCTGCTGGTGCTGGCCGGCGCCGGGTTGCTGGGCTACCAGCTGATGAGCGCGGCCTTCGACAACCCGGGCCCCACGACGACACCCTCGGCCGGCGGCAGCCCCACCCCCACCAAGACCAAGACGGCCGCGGCGGGCTCACCCGTTCGGATCACCGGCGCCGGGGACTTCGACCCACCGCCGGGGGGCAACGGCGAGGAACACCCAGAGGACGTCGGCAAGGCCCACGACGGCGACCAGTCCACGTTGTGGACGACGATGAGTTACCGCAACAACCCCCAGCTCGGCGGCCTCAAGCCGGGCGTGGGCATGTGGTTCGACCTCGGCAAACCGGTCGACGTGGGCCGGGTCGAGCTCAGCCTGCGCAGCGGCGGCACCGACGTCCAGCTCCGCGCGGCGCCCGAGGGGGCGTCGAGCGCACCGACCTCCATCGACGACTGGCAGGAGATCGCCAAGCAGGACGGCGCCGGCGGCGAGGTGACGCTGCGTCCGGACAAGCCGGTGCGCACCCGGTTCCTGCTGGTCTGGCTGACCAAGCTGCCGCCCGACGGCTCCGAGTACCGCGGCGGGATTGCGGAGATCGTCGTACGCCGATGACCACCAGCACCCCGGACACCCTCACCGAGGGCGGCGGTGCGCCGACCGACCGGGAACTCATCGCGGCACACGTGGCCGGCGACCCGGAGGCGTTCGCCACATTGTTCCGCCGGCATCGCGACCGGCTGTGGGCGGTGGCCCTGCGTACGATGTCCGACCCGGACGAAGCGGCCGACGCCCTGCAGGACGCGCTGATCTCGGCGTTCCGCAACGCCGGTCAGTTCCGCGGCGACTCGGCTGTGACCACCTGGCTGCACCGCGTCGTCGTGAACGCCTGCCTGGACCGCATCCGGCGGCGCGCCGTCCGGGCGGCCGACCCGCTGCCCGAGGACGACAGGGCGGCCGAACTCGCCGCCGACCGGGCACCGGACCCGGCGGAGGCGCAGGAGCTTCGGATCGACGTGCTCACCGCACTCGACTCGCTCAACCCGGACCAGCGGGCCGCGATCGTGCTGGTCGACATGGAGGGCTACTCCGTGGAGGAGGCGGCACAGATCCTCGACTGCGCACCCGGGACGATCAAGAGCCGGTGCGCGCGCGGCCGGGCCAGACTCGTCCCGCTGCTGGCCCACCTCCGGCCGACCGCCGGCGCCGTTTCCGAAACCAGCGTCTCCGAGCCTGCCGAAGCCGGGGGGAACCACCCGGCGCCACCTGACGTCCAACGCGTTCGAGGGGCCCGAAGCGAGCAGGACCCGGACCACACCTGGTCGGCGGCTCCCCACCGCCGAGGTGGCGCGCGACGACGTGGAGGTGAGGCGAAGTGACGGCCGGCCCGCACGTCGACGACGACACCCTGGCCGATGCGTACGCCGGGCTCCTGTCCGACGCCGAGAGCACCCGGATCGACGCCCACCTGGCCGGCTGCGCGGAGTGCTCGGCCGCCGCGGACGCGCACGCCGAGCTCGCACATCTGCTCCGGGAGAGCGCGGCCGTCCCCACCCAGATGCCCTCGGCGGTCGCCGACCGGATGGAGTCCGCACTCGCGGCGGAGGCACGCATCCGCGCCGCCGGCCAGGCCACCGACCACTCCGAAGTGACCTCGCTCGCCGCTGCCCGTGGAGCTACCCGCACCCGCGTCCACCGGCGCTCCGGACGGCTTCGTCCGTCCCGGCTCCTCGCCGTCGCCGCCGGTGTGGCCGTGCTCGCCGCCGGTGCCGGCGTGGCCGGCAACATCCTCGACGAGCGCAACGACGTCCCGGTCGCCGGTGGTTCACACTCCACGGCGCCGCGCACGCCGTCGCCTTCGACGGCGTCCCCGTCTCTACGACCTGTGCGCCCGAAGACCTACAGCTTCAGCGCGAAAGCCGCGGAGACCGACTTCTCCGCGGCCGGCTTCGGCAGCGAGGTGGGCACCGTCCTCGAGGCGGCGGCGCCGAAGCCCGCGGGCAAACCGATCGGTCCGCAGAGCAACAACGGCATCGCCGGCGACCCGAGCCGCTGCGTCTCCCGAGTCCTGGACGACGCGGGGGCGGGTGGGACGCTGCTCGACACCGTCGCGGCACGTTTCGGCGGTGCACCCGTGATCGTGGCGCTCATCAGGACCAGCGGTGGCTCGTCGGGCCAGCCCAGGGTCCGGGCGTACGCCGTCTCCGACTGCCCGTCGGCACAGGCACGCGTCGTCCACTCCGCGCAGGTGCCGGTGCGCTGATCGCCGCGCCGCGGCCTGCACTCCGCGCCCCGCGCCCATGGTCGGCGTCGACCGTTTTCTCACTGATGTCACCCGGGGCGTCACCGCGCGTGTGGACGCCCGGCGACCGGATGGCGCCGGAATGCCCGACGCCTAGGATCGGTTACGGATGGGCAGCGTCAGTTGCTTTGGAGAGCGAGGTAGTCCGTGTCCGATGTCCGCAATGTGATCGTGATCGGCTCCGGTCCCGCGGGATACTCCGCGGCGCTGTACGCCGGACGCGCACGGCTGCAACCGCTGGTGTTCGAGGGATCGGTCGAAGCCGGTGGTGCCCTGATGAACACCACCGAGGTGGAGAACTTCCCCGGCTTCCCGGACGGCATCATGGGCCCGGACCTGATGGACAACTTCCGCAAGCAGGCCGAACGCTTCGACGCCGAACTCGTCACCGACGAGGTGCACAGTGTCGACCTGACCAACGAGGTCAAGGTCGTCCGCGACTCAGCCGGGGTCGAGCACCGCGCGTTCGCGGTCATCCTCGCGATGGGCTCGGCCTACCGCAAGCTCGGCATCCCGGGCGAGGAACTCCTTTCCGGGCACGGCGTCTCCTGGTGTGCCACCTGTGACGGCTTCTTCTTCCGCGAGCAGGACATCGCCGTCGTCGGCGGCGGTGACTCCGCGATGGAGGAGGCGCAGTTCCTGACGAAGTTCGCCAGGTCGGTGACCGTGGTGCACCGTCGCGACACGCTGCGGGCCAGCAAGATCATGCAGGACCGCGCGCTGGCCAACCCCAAGGTCCGGTTCCTGTGGAACACCGAGGTGCTCGCGGCCGAGGGCACCGAGAAGCTGGAAGGCCTGCTGGTGCGGGACACCCGAACTGGTGAGCAGTCGACGTTGCCGGTGACCGGGTTCTTCGAGGCGATCGGGCACGACCCGCGCAGTGAGCTCGTCCGGGGGCAGGTCGACGTCGACGCGGAAGGCTACGTCCTGGTCGACCACCCCAGCACCCGTACCAACCTGCCAGGAGTGTTCGCCGCCGGCGACCTCGTGGACAGCACCTACCGGCAGGCCGCCACCGCCGCCGGGACCGGTGTGGCCGCCGCCCTGGACGCCGAGCGTTACCTGGCGGCACTGGAAGACGACACGGACGTGCAGACCGCACAGACCGTGGAAGCCTGAGACGAAAACCCTTCGAGAGGAGACACCAGTGGGCGATATCAAGCCGGTGACCGATGCCGAGTTCCCGACCACGGTCCTGCAGAGCGACAAGCCGGTCGTCGTCGACTTCTGGGCGGAATGGTGCGGTCCCTGCCGTCAGGTGGCGCCCGTGCTGGAGGAGCTCGCCAAGGAGTACGCCGACAAGATCACGTTCCTCAAGCTGAACGTGGACGAGAACCCGCAGACGCCGCTCGAGTACCGCGTGACCGGCATCCCGACCATCAACGTCTACAAGGGCGGTCAGGTCGTGAAGTCGCTGGTCGGCGCGCGTCCGAAGGCGGCGATCAAGGCCGAGCTGTCCGACCTGGTCCCGGCCTGACCGACCGGGTCGCAAGGGTCACAACTCTCCCGTACGTCCCAACCGCCCTGGCTGTCCCACCTGGTCGCGGCGGCGAGCACACGGCGAGCCGTACCGGCTGAGGGATGCCCTCGGGTTCCGTGCAGGCCCCGGCCGCGCGCACCGATCGCTTCGTCCCGCCGAAGAGGCGGGACGAGGTGGTGGGTGCCGCGGCCGGGGCCTTTGCATATCGGCCTCTCTGACTGCCCCTGACTGCCCCTGACTGCCTCCCCCATCCGTACGGCCCGGCGGTAGGGGCCCGGTGGTAGGGGTCCGGCCACCCACGATGGCCGACCCCGCCGACACCGCGCTGGTCCCGTCCTGCCCCGGCCGGAGTACATCCGCCACGCTCGGCTCGTTCGCCGGTGGCCGCACCGAGGGATGGGCCCTACCAGCGGGCATGGATAGCATGGCGACGCCGATCCGGGCCCAGGCCGGGGCCCGTGCGTACGCAGCGACTTCGGAGGCGCCCATGACCGAGCACCGATACGGGCTGGGTGACCGCGGTCCCGCGGTGGCCGAGATCCGTACGAAGCTGGTCCAGCTGGGCATACTGCCGGCAATCGCCGAGGCGGCAGGGCACGTCGACGCGCCGTTCGACGAGAGCGTCGACCAGGCCGTACGCCAGTTCCAGCAGCGGCGGGGCCTGACGGCCAACGGCGTGGTCGACGCCGAGACCTACCGCGTCCTCGACGAGGCACGGTGGCGGCTCGGTGACCGGCTGCTGTCGTACACCGCCGGCCACCTCCTCACCGGGGACGACGTCGCCACCCTGCAGCGCCGGCTGATGGAGCTGGGGTTCGAGGTCGACCGGGTCGACGGGATGTACGGCCCCAGCACCGAACACGCCGTACGAGAGTTCCAGCACAGCGTGGGCGCGCCGGCCGACGGGACCTGTGGCCCGGCGACGTTCAAGGCGCTCGCCCGGCTGTCGCCGATCGTCACCGGAGGACGGGCCGACGCGCTCCGCGAGTCCGAGCGCATCCACCGCTCCGGGCCCCGGCTGCCCGGCAAGGTGGTCGTCATCGACCCCGGACACGGGGGCGCCGACCGGGGTTGCTCGGCCAACGGGCTGTCCGAGGCCGAGATCGCCTTCGACCTCGCCTGCCGGATCGAGGGCCGGCTGGAGGCGACCGGCGTCCGCGTCTACCTCTCGCGCGGTCGCGACGCGAGCCCGGACGAGGCCACCCGGGCACGGTTCGCCAACGAGACCAGCGCCGACCTGGTGGTGTCGCTGCACGTCGACGAGCACCCCAACCCACACGCCAGCGGGGTCGCGACGTACTACTACGGCACCGCCGGCCACGAGGACGACATCCCGTCGACGCTGGGCGAACGCTTCGCCGGTCTGGTGCAGCGCGAGATTGTCGCAAGGACCGACCTGCGTGACTGTCACACCCACGCCAAGACCTGGGACCTCCTCCGCTACACGCGGATGCCGGCGGTCCGGATCGAACTCGGCTACGTCACCAACCCCAGCGACGCGGCCCGGATCTCCGATCCTGGCTTCCGTGACGTCGTCGCCGAGGCGATCGTGGTCGCGGTGCAGCGGGTCTACCTTCCGCCGGAGATGGACGCACCGACCGGAGTGCTCCAGCTCGGCGAGCTCATCCGCTGACCACAGCCAGGTGCTCGCCCGCGCGCCTGTTCCCGTCGTACTGCCTTCCCGCCGTACTGCCTGACCGTCGGGTGCATCGGGGTGTCGCCGCACGGGCCGTCAACGATCACTTGACGCCCTCGGTTTCGCTGTACTGGTTGCGGCTTCGATCTCCCCAGGGCCGGTTGTCAACTCCGCCCTGCGGATGACAAGGCCGGCTTGACAGCTGACGGCCGCGACGCGCTTCCTCCGTGCGCAGGGCGATCCGGAGCGGCGGTCAGGCGGGGTTCGGAACGCCCTCGGGACTCATCGAGTCGATCAGCTTCTCCAACGCCGCCTCGACATCCTCCTTCCAGGTAAGGACATTGCGAAGCTCGATCCGCAGCCGGGGATACCGATGGTGCGGACGTACGGTCTTGAATCCCACCGACAGCAGGAAGTCCGCGGGCAGCACGCACTCGGGTCGATGCCAGGTGGCGTCACCGAAGACCTCCACCGCGCGCACACCCCGTCGGAGCAGGTCCTTCACCACGCTCTGGATCATCACCCGGCCGAGGCCGGCTCCCGCGAAGTCGGGGAGCACCCGCGCCGTCATCAGCAGCACCGCGTCGGCGCTCACCGGCGAGGTGGGAAACGCGACCGAGTGGGGCACGTACGAAGGAGGGGCGTACATCGCGAACGCCGCCGGCACGTCATTGACGTAGCAGACCTTCCCGCACGACCCCCACTCCAGCAGAGCGGCGGAGATCCACGCCTCCTTCTCCAGCCCCGGGTCGCCCGCCTCCTCCGCACGCTGGCGCGCGACCGGATCGAGCTCCCAGAAGACGCACTGCCGGCACGGCCACGGCAGATCGTCGAGATTGTCGAGGGTGATGTTGACGATACGGCGTGTCGTACTCATGATGCTGCTACCCGCGCCCACCCCGACCGACATGCTCGGCCCGGTCGGTCCTGCCGCCGGTGGCGGCAGGGCCCTCGGGTTCGAACCGGTGCGCCTGGCCCGCGCCGTTGGCGTGGGCGGCCGGGCCGGCGACGGATGGCGAAGCAATGTCCGAAAAGTTCGAAACGTTGGAACTGTCCGAGGCGCCGACGGTCACAGGACGACTGGCCGTCTGGTCCTCTGAGGCCACCGGCGCGGCGTAGCCACCGGCGTACTCTGCCACGGAATCACCGACGCGATGGTGTCGTCGCCTCAGTAGCGCGCTCACAAAACCGGCGAGCGCTCCCGCACCGATGCCCATCAGCATCCAGGTGACGATCCGCATGACTACCCTTCTGGTGCTGACCCAGGTCCCCGCGAGGCCGCTCCATAGGGCATCGTAGTAGCGAGTGGGCAGCCCAGGGGGTATGTGGCTGCGCGCTTCCGCGAAGAGAGGAGCGTACGCCGCTATGGAGGGCAGTCCGGACCACCGGCCAGTACACCGTGAGACGAGGTTCGACGCCGACTTCACCCGGTACGCCGCCCGGGCCAAGGGCATGGTCGCCTCCGAGATCCGCGCGTTGTTCTCCGTCGCCAACCGGCCGGAGGTCGTCTCCCTTGCCGGCGGCTCCCCCAACATCTCCGGGCTTCCCCTCGACGTAGTCGGCTCCCTGCTCAACGAGCTCGTGGTCGACCACGGTGCGACCGCGATGCAGTACTCCCCCGCCCAGGGGGACCCGCGGCTGCGCGAGCAGATCACCGAGGTGATGGCGGAAGTCGGCATCGACGCCAACCCGGACGACGTGGTGGTCACTGTCGGTAGTCAGCAGGCGCTCGACCTGGTGACCAGGATCTTCTGCGACCCCGGCGACACCGTGGTGTGCGAGGCCCCGAGCTACGTCGGCGCGCTCGGCGTCTTCGCCGCCTACCAGTGCGACGTGGTGCACGTCGCGATGGACGACCAGGGGCTGGTGCCCGAGCACCTCGACAACGCGCTCACCTCCCTGGCCGCACAGGGCCGGCGAGTGAAGCTGCTCTACACCATCCCGAGCTACCACAATCCGATGGGCGTCTCGCTCAGCCTGGACCGCCGGCAACGGGTGCTGGAGATCTGTCATCGGCACGACGTCCTGGTGGTCGAGGACGACCCGTACGGCCTGCTCGGCTTCGAAGGTGAGCCCTATCGCGCGCTCCGCGCCGACGACCCGGCCCGGGTGGTCTACCTCGGGTCGTTCTCCAAGACGTTCGCGCCCGGGTTCCGGGTGGGCTGGGCGCTGGCCCCGCACGCGATCCGGGACAAGCTGGTGCTGGCCCAGGAGTCCGCGACGCTGTGCCCGCCGACGTTCAGCCAGTACGCCGTCGCGACCTACCTCGCCAACCACGACTGGAAGGGCCAGATCAAGTCCTTCCGGGAGATGTACCGCGAGCGCCGGGACGCGATGCTGGAGTCGCTGGCCGACCTGATGCCGGCGACCACCACCTGGACCACACCTCGAGGTGGCTTCTTCGTGTGGGTCACTCTCCCCGAGGGCATCGACGCGAAGGCGATGTCGCCGCGTGCGGTGACATCACGGGTGGCGTACGTGCCTGGTACGGCCTTCTACGCCGACGGGTTCGGCTCCCAGAACATGCGGCTCTCGTACTGTCTGCCCCCACCGGACCGGATTCGGGAAGGTGTCCGCCGATTGGCGGCGGTGGTGGAGCGGGAACTAGAGCTTCGGGAGACCTTCGGGCCCGTACGCGGTGGTCGCGACCGAGGTATCGAGTCCCCTGGCCCGGAAGTGCGCTGACAAGTGCGCCTCAGCGAGACGAGCAAGCGAGCCGGTTGGTGACGAAGGGACGGCAGATGAGCGATCTTGGCCGCGTGGTGGTTCTCGCGGGCGGACTCTCCCACGAACGCGAGGTCTCCCTTCGGTCGGGACGCCGGGTGAGTGAGGCGCTTCGGGACGTCGGTGTGGAGGTCGAGGAACGTGACGCGGACGCCGGCCTGATCCCGTCCCTGCAGGCAGATCCGCCCGCGGCGGTGTTCCCGCTGCTGCACGGCGTCGCGGGTGAGGACGGGGCGCTGCGGGAGGTGCTGGACCTGCTCCAGGTGCCGTACGCGGGCTCCACGCCGGCCGCGTGCCGGTCCGCGTTCGACAAGCCGGTGGCCAAGACCGTGGTGTCGGCGGCCGGTGTCCGGACGCCGGAGTCGGTCGTACTCCCGCACGAGACGTTCCGCGAACTGGGTGCGCAGACGGTTCTCGACCGGATCGTCGACCGGTTGGGGCTGCCGCTGGTGGTGAAGCCGACCCGTGGTGGCTCGGCCCTCGGCTGCAGCGTCGTCCACGAGGTGTCCGACCTGCCCGCGGCGATGGTCAGCTGTTTCGCGTACGGCGACGTCAGTCTGCTCGAACGCCATGTCCGTGGCACCGAGGTGAGCATCACGGTGGTCGACGTGGGCGACGGCCCCCAGGCGCTGCCTGCGGTGGAGATCGTGCCCGACAGCGGTGTCTACGACTACGCGGCGCGCTACAACGCCGGCGCGACGGAGTTCATCGCACCTGCCCGGCTCGGCGACGACTCCGCGGCAGCGTGCGCGGAGATGGCGCTGGCCGCACACAACGCGCTGGGGCTGCGTGACCTGTCCCGCAGCGACCTGATCGTCGACGCCGACGGACTGCCGTGGTTCCTGGAGGTCAACGTCGCACCCGGTATGACCGAAACCTCGCTGGTGCCTCTGGCGTTCGAGTCGGCTGGTCTGGACCTGGGTGTCGTCTGTCGCGAACTGCTCGACGCCGCCGTACGGCGCGCCGCACCAACGCCGAACGCCTAGCTCTTCGTTCGGCGTGCTTGGCTGACCCCGTGTCCACCCGCGGGTCCAGGGTGTCCCGCGGGCTGGCCCGGACCACGTGCTTGTCCCTGCCGTGTGGCCCGCCTGCGTGGTCGTTCTGGGCGACGAGCCGAATGTCCTGGCTCGCGGCATGAATTGTGTCCAACGCATGCATACGGCGCCGGGTGACCTGGGGATGTACCTGTGAGTTACGGCACTCGCGGTGGATCTCCACCCGGCCGACGCTTCGTACAACTCCTGCCGACAACGCTCCGACCTGCAGGTTTACCGCGCCCAACACCCGGATTGGCAGGTGACGCTGTGTGGAAAGCGATGTGGAAAAACCTGGGGATCATCGTGCTCCCAGGTGTCAGACCTGTTCGTGACTCTCGAGGATCTCCGCCGCCGGCGGGTCCATCAGCCCGATGATGCGCTCCAGGTCGTCGAGTGAGGCGAACTCGACCGTGATCCGCCCCTTCGAACGCCCAAGGGCCACCTTCACCCGGGTCTCGAAACGCTCACCAAGCCGGCCTTCGAGGTCGGCGAGCCGAGGTGCGACCGGCTTGGAGGAGCGCCGGGGCTTCACCTTCTCGCCCTCACCGAGCCCGACGGCGATGATCTCCTCGAGAGCCCGGACGGACAGCCCTTCCGCGATGACGCGGTGCGCGAGCCGATCCTGGGTCTCCTCGTCGTCCACAGCGAGCAGAGCTCTCGCGTGGCCGGCGGTCAGCACGCCGGCCGCGAGCCGGCGCTGCACGGTCGGCGGGAGCTTCAGCAGCCGCAGCGTGTTGCTGATCTGCGGACGAGAACGTCCGATCCGCTGCGCCAGATCGTCGTGGGTGCAACCGAAGTCGTCGAGTAGTTGCTCATAGGCGGCTGCCTCCTCGAGCGGGTTGAGCTGGGCCCGATGCAAATTCTCCAGCAAGGCGTCGCGCAGCATCGCATCGTCGCCGGTGTCCCGAACGATCGCAGGAATCTTCTCCAGGCCGGCTTCCTGGGTGGCCCGCCAGCGGCGTTCACCCATCACCAGTTCGTAGGAGTCGGCGTTCAGACGACGTACGACGATCGGCTGGAGCAGGCCGATCTCCTTGATCGAGTGGACGAGTTCGGCCATGGCCTCCTCGTCGAAGACCTGACGGGGCTGCCGGGCGTTCGGCCTGATCGCGTCGACCGGCACCTCGGCGAAGTGCGCACCAGCAACAGCGGGGGGAGCGACCTCTGCCGCCGCTGCGGCGCCCTGGTTTCCGAGGAGCTCGGTGGTCGGCGTCGCGGCCGTGCCGTCGTGGTCGGTCTGCGGGGCCGCCTGGCCGGCCCCCTGCGGCGGAGCCGGCGGAATGAGCGCGCCGAGCCCACGACCCAAACCACGTCGAACCGTCATCGAACGTCCCCTCGCTTGGTAGCTTCTGCGGTGGTCGAGCCTAGTACGTCTGGCTTGTCACTATCGCCCGGTTCACTGTCCTGCGGCGGTCGACTCGGTGCCGGGGCCGCCGGATCGCGGTACGCAACTTCCCGAGCAGCCTCGAGATAGGACAACGCGCCGGACGAATTCGGATCCCATGTCATCGCCGTCTGCCCGAAGCTGGGCGCCTCCGAGATCCGCACCGAGCGCGGCACCGACGTACGCAACACCGCGGGGCCGAGGTTCTCCCGCGCATTCTCGGCGACCTGCGCAGACAGCCGGGTACGTGCGTCGTACATCGTCAGGAGCACCGTCGACACCGTGAGGTCCGGGTTGAGCTCACGCACCAGGTCGACGATCTTGAAGAGTGTCTCGACGCCTTCCAGTGCGTAGTACTCGCACTGAATCGGCACCAGCACCTCCTGGCCGGCCACCAATGCGTTCATGGTGAGCAGTCCAAGTGACGGCGGACAGTCGATCAGCACGTAGTCGAACCTGTCGCCCGCCGCGTCCTGCTCCCGTAGATAGGTGTCGAGCGCACGCTTGAGCCGACTTTCGCGCGCCACCACGCTGGCGAGTTCGAGTTCCGCGCCGGACAGGTCGATCGTCGCGGGGACTGCCCACAACGTCGGGAAGCGCGGGACGCCGTGAACGAACTTCTCCATCGGCTGACGGTCGACCACCACGTCATAGATTCCTGGCGCGCCCTCACCGTGCTCGATTCCCAGCGCAGTCGACGCATTTCCCTGGGGGTCGAGGTCGATCACCAAGACCCGCGCGCCCGATCCCGCCAATGCCGCGGCCATGTTCACAGCCGTGGTCGTCTTACCGACGCCACCCTTCTGGTTCGCCACGACGAAGATCCGGGTCTTCACCGGCTTCGGCAGGGTCGGGCGAAACACCATGGGCAGATTCACGTTCGGAGGAAGTGAAGCCGCTGGAGGAAGCTCAGTCGTTTCACGTGAAACGAGGATGTCCTCGTCGTCAGGCTGCGGCATTGATGCTGGGTCGCCAGCATCGGAAAGAGAAGAGCCTGAGCCATCCTCGGGTGCCGCGACCACGTGGCTTGGCCGTACGTCCCCCGACTGCTCACCAACAGCGTCCCCGACGGGAGGGGCGCCCTTGCCGGAGCCGACAGTTGAAACGTCGTGGGGATCCTGGGCACGCGCCTCTTCGGTCGTCGTGGCTTCCTCACGGTGACCCGGCCGGTCGCTTGACGCCGTGACGATGGGCTCCTGCGAACTCATCACCGGCACGCCCGGCACCTCGGAGGTGGGCCCCTGGGAACCCATCGGCGGCTCGCCCGGCACTCCAGTCGTGGGCTCCCGCGTACCGGTCACCGGCACGTTCGAACCCCCGGCGGATGCCTCGGAACCAGTTGAGTCGCTGGTGGAAGCGTCGCGGCTCGTGGCCGACAATCCGAACTCACCCTCATGCCGTGCGGCGGCCTCAGATCCCGACGGAAGCTTCTCCTCCTGGCTGCGTACGTCCTCGTCGTCGGCCGTCGAACCCGGCATCGCCGGGACGTGCGTCGAGGGCGGGTAGGTGCTCTCGGCGCCATCCATCGCGGGCTCATCGACCGACGGAGCCTCTTCGACTCTTTCCGGCGCTGAGTCGAACTCCTCCACAGGTGCCTTGACCTGGTTTGTTCGCATGTCGGCTTCGACTGCATCCGACTCGACCCCGGACCTCGCTGGTGACGTCGACGCGGCACGTTCGTCCGCTACGACCTCCCGGTCCAATGTCCGAGCGTCAGTCGCCGAGGCTGCCGAGGCGGGCGGGCCGTCTTCCCCAAGGCCGTTGGACGCACCGGGATGATCGGTTTCACGTGAAACCGACGTGCCAGCATCGGCTCCAGGGCGTAGCGCTGATTGGGGGCCTGCCAACGAGGGCGCCTGCTCTTCACTGGTCCCACGAGGATCCTCTTCCGCACCCGCAACCGATGTACCGCAGGCTGAAGAGGTTCGCTGCGCCACAGCCGAGGGCGCAGCCTGATCGACCGCGCTGCTCTCAACCTCGTGGTTCGACCAATCATGGTCCATCGCACTGTCCGTCGACTCCGAGGCGGTGCTGTCTCGCTCGAACGGCTGGCGGCCGTCATCAGCCTTCTCGCTCGGCTCAGAGGGTGGTTCTGCGTTGTAGGAATGAGTGGCAGGAGCACCGCCCGTTGCGTCGGACCGTGATCCCACTGATCCGACAACTTCCTGGGCATCGCCCTCAGTATCGGAGAGTTCATTACGTTGCCCGGTCCACGACGGCCGGCCTTCGGTGTCAGAGGCGGCGTCCGTCGACACAGGGTCGGCGTCTTGCCGACCTTCGACTGGCTCGGATGCCAACGTCTGGTCGCCCTGCCCAGGGACCTGCTCAGCGTCAACCTCTTCGGCTGGCGTCCGCTCGGACCTCGATCCGTCCTGGATCGGCGCAGACGCGTCGCTGATGTCTACCTGGTCTGGGTCGGAAACACCCTCGCCACTCGCAACCTGCAGCGGGCCCAGGGGTCGCGCAGAGCTCCCGACCAACCGGTCGCGGCCGGCACCCGGCGCGATGGCGACAGAGGCGGATCGACCTTCGTCCGAGTCGCTCCCGACCCGATGGTCACCCGTGGCGCCAGCCGACCGATCATCCGCGCCCAGCGCTGTCGGGGCCGCCTCGGTACCGAGTTCGTGGGACGTAAATGTTTCACGTGGAACGCCAAGGTCTGCATCGTCCCGCGTGTCCGAACCTGTCAACTCAGCGCCGGCTTCCCGCCCATTGGTCGCCACCTCGCCGACAGAGGGGGGTGGCCTGTGCGCGGCCGTGGCGGTCTCAGGGGTTTCGGTGTCTGCCGGTACTCCCGACCCTGCTGGCGCCAGGTCAGTGTCGGACACCTGCCCACCCCGGTCGTCGGAGGTCTCCGCACTTTCAGCCTGAGGCCCGTCGTAGTGCTGCGCAGCTCTGCGGGATGCGTCTTCGTCTCCCGCCTTCACACCTTCGGGGCCCTCACCCTCGTCCGGTGACACCACTGACGGTCCGGAGTCGGCGCCGGTCGCGGTCGATCCCTCGGTCGACCCCACCATCTCGCCGAATGGCCCGGTCACGGTGGGCGGTCCAGACGGCGCCGGGCCGTCACCCGACGGACCCGCGCTGGCGAACGGCGTTTCCCGAACTCCTTCGTGCGCCGTTACGTCGGCTGGAGCGGACTCGGTGGTGTCCGTCTCGGTCTCCGTTGGGAAGACAGCAGATTCTGAGCCACCCGACCCCACAGGATCGTCCGACGCCATCTGGTCGCCACCGATGGCAGCTTCACCCTGGGCGTCATCAGTCGCGGCAGCCTCGGTGGAGCGAGGCAGATCCTCGTCGTTTGCCGGACGGTCCACATGGCGCGCGGTCAGCGCCGGAGTGGTCGGAGCCGACTCGTCCCGCGCCGGCGACCCCAGATGTTTGGGGACCAGCACGTCCAGACCGTACGCCTGCCGCTCGCGCGGCAGGCTGCTCTCGCCAGGCTCGATCGTGGGCCTCCACGTACTGAAGATCTGACTCACGCGCCCGCGGGCACGATCGACCGCGCTGCGAACCCAGGTGTCACTCGCGGCCCGGTCATGGTCGTACTCCGGCGAGGTCGCAGAACGGTGCTCACTCCTGGAGGCCGAGCTCGGTTCCTCTGTACCTGCCACCGGCTCGCCGCCTCCGCCTACCGCCTCATGGGAATCCGTACGCCCAGCCTCCGCTTCGTCCGTCGACGACCCAACGCCGTCCGACGGAACCTCCCGAACACCGGGTGGCAGCCAGAGGGAGGTCACGGACCGATCGTCGTCACCGTCACCGGCGGGGCCGTCGGTCTCTCGTGCCCCGTGGGTGCCGACCAGGAGCGGACCACCGAGGTTGGTGTCCTCACGTCGAATCGCGAAACTGGAGGTGTCGTGCGACGCAAGGGCTTCAGAGTCGGTGTCGACGTCCGCCGACCTGTCGGCGAAAGCGCTCCCTGGCCTGTCAGCCGCGTCTGGCCGGACGTCCGCACGGTGCACGTCCCCGTCCGACGCCGTCCCGGGCCGGAACTCAGCTGCAGAGTCAACGTCATCGGGTCTGTCGGACCGGTCGGTCGATGCACTCCACGGTGACTCGCTCGGGCCGGCTGGTTTCACGTGAAACGCAGCTTCATCACCCTCGGTTTCACGAAGCTCATGGACCTGCTCGTCCACGGTGAGCGGCACCACAGTTCCCTCGACCTCAGGATGCTGGTCGGCCAGTCCGGCGACGGTGCCTGCCTGGGCCATAGGCCGGTGCGCGGCCAGGTCGTCGGCCTCACTGTCGCCCTTCACGCGCTCTCCGGACGAGACCGAGTCCTCGACCGCGGGCCCGTCATCCGTGCTGCCCAGCTGTACCGGACGCTGCTCGGTGGACAGGTGATCATCGCCGCGTTCGGGAAAGGCCGCCCCCGTAGGAGCCTCGAGCGGGGTGCTCGGCCGGCTCGCCTCCGGCGACCCGTAAGCCGACGAAGTCGTCCCACGGTCGTTGCGCTCACCCGCGCCCGGTAGGGAAGCGACCTCAGCCGGCTCGGATCGAGGTGACTCATCTTCCGAGGGCGTCGACGACAACGAGTTCGTGTCTGACAAGTCGATGTCGCCAGACGGCCGTGGGTTTCCAGTGGCAGCCTGCCCGGTCTCCTGCGTCCCGGTCGGCGAAGGTTCCGCTGAGGAACCGGCTGCGGCCGTCCCCTCCGTCACATCCGACCGAACCGACGCCGTCGGACTCGGGGACTCGCGTTCTCCGGTCTGGCCTTGCCTGGCCGACGGCATGGTCCCCGGCCAGCCGAGGCCGGACCGATGACGTGTAGGGCCAACCCGCTGGAACTCTGGTTCATCCGTACGCGACGGTTCCCCGGGCCAGCCGAGTCCGGTTGTCACCTGCACGTCGGTCACCGTCACACTCCCCTTGCCGAACCGGACCCGTCCCGGCGATTCCGCCTCTGCTTCGCCGAGCTTGCACCACCTCGCGCTGTCCCTGCGACCACGCGCACCACAGTGGTCGGCACCGACAGAAGATCTGCACCCAGGCGCTCGATGGAGTACTCCGCGGCACCCGCCGCGTCGAGTTCAGGGCGCGCCTCTTCCAGTTCGGTGCCCGCGCGATCTCCCTTCATGGCCAAGACTGACCCACCGGGCCGACACAGACCAAGCGCGACACGGGCCAGACGGGAAAGTGGCGCGACCGCTCTGGCCGTGACCACGTCGTAGCTGCCACGGTGATCCTCCGCTCGCTCGCGAACCACTGTGACGCCGGCCAGATCGAGCTCCTCCGCGACCTCTGACAGGAACGCCGCTCGCCGCAACAACGGCTCCAGCAACGTGATGCGGAGATCGGGTCTGGTGATGGCGAGCACGATGCCGGGCAGCCCTGCTCCGGAGCCGATGTCGCACACGGTGGCGTTCATCGGGACCATCCCCGCGAGCACACCGCAGTTCAGGAGATGCCGATCCCACAGCCGGGGAACCTCGCGCGGACCGAGGAGACCTCTCTCGGTTCCCGGGCCGGCCAGCAGTTCGGCATACCGACGAACAACAGGCAGGCGCTCACCGAACACCTGCTCAGCAGAAGGTGGACTGTCGGGGGCTACCGCGGTGGGCGTCGTTTCACGTGAAACGTCGGAGGCGGACGCCTTGGACTCAGGCTTGCTGGACGACGACTCGCCGGTCCGGTTCTTCGCCCTCCGACTCACTCGTCAGCCCCTTCGCAGCAACAGCGTCGTGGACGATCTTCCGTTCGAACGGCGTCATCGGCGCCATCCGGACCGGTTCACCACTCGTACGGACTTCTTCGACGACCTTCTCCGCCAGCGCGACCAGGTCAGTGCGGCGCTGAGCGCGGTAACCGCCGACGTCGAGCATCAACCTGCTGCGTTCCCCGGTCTCCCGGTAGACCGCCAGACGGGTCAGCTCCTGCAGCGCCTCGAGGACCTCGCCATCCTGGCCGACCAGGAGCTTCAGGTCGCCGCCGACGATCGCGACCATCGCTCGGTCACCCTCGACGTCGAGGTCGATGTCACCATCGATATCGGCGATGTCGAGCAACTCCTCGAGATAGTCGGCAGCGACGTCGCCCTCGGCCTCCAGCCGGGCGACCCGATCCCCGGCCGCCTCGCCGGATTCCTCTCCGTCGTCGGGCAGGCCGGCCTCCTCGGACGTTTCAGTCTCAGCTACCTGGTCAGCAGACTCGGGAGACTCCGCCGCGCCGGTCGCAGTGTCCTGACCGGACCGCTCGTCCTGTTCACTCGACCCACCGGACTTCTCCGCATCGCCACCTTCGACGAACGACGTAGCGCCTTCAGTCACGACTTCTCCTTCGTTCCCGCGCCGTCGGTGGCGCTTCACACTTCAGGGACGGCCATGCCGTCCGTCGTCAACGACCCTTCCGCTTGCTACGCGGCAGGCGCTGCGGTTGTACCCGCTTGACCGTCTCCGCGGCCTCCGCCTGCTGACCACCGGCGGCAGGGGCAGAGCCGTTCGGCGTCTCCTTGGCCGTCTCCTTGGCGCCACCCGGCAGGATCGCACCAAGACCGGAGCGAAGTCCCGTCTTCTTGGTCTTACGCGCCTGGTAGGCGTCGAAGGCAGGCGTACCCGGCGCCGGATTACGGCGAATCACCCAGAACTGCTGTCCCATCGTCCAGAGGTTCGTGGTGAACCAGTAGATGAGGACACCGACCGGGAAGTTGACGCCGCCGACCGCGAACACGAGCGGCAGAACGTAGAGCAGAAGCTTCTGTTGCTGGGCGAACTGGCCGGTCAGCGCCTCGGGCGGCATGTTCTTGCGCATCAGTTGGCGCTGGGTGGTGAACGTCGTGGCCGTCATCAGAAGGATGAGCACGATCGTCACGATCCGCACGGACAGGCTGGTCGAGCCGATGAACTTGTCCGAGATGTGCGCGCCGAAGATCGAGGCGTGGCGCAGGGAGTCGACCAACGTCTGGTTCAGACCCGAACCACGGACCATGCCGTTCGCCGCACCGTCGAGCACCCGGAACAACGCGATGAAGATCGGTGACTGCAACAGGATCGGCAGGCAGGAGGAGAACGGGTTGGTGCCGCTCTCCTTGTAGAGCTTCATGAGCTCCTGGCCCATCCGCTCCCGGTCGTGCCCGTACTTCTTCTGCAGCTCGCGCACCTTCGGCTGCAGCAGCGCCATGTTGCGGCTGGCCCGAATCTGCCGGACGAACAGCGGGATGAGCAGGATCCGGATGAAGACCACGAGGCCAACGATCGACAGAACCCACGTCCACCCCGAGTCCGGACCGAGGATCGGGGAGAAGACGGTGTAGAACGCTCGAATGATCCACGACACGACGTCGTAGAGCGGCGTAAGGATCGTGTCGTACCAACTCACGCTTCATGCACCTCAGGTGTGGGTGTGCGCGCCCACACCGGCGCGCGGTCGGGGTGGCGGGACCGGGTCGTACCCACCGGGGGTCCAGGGGTGGCACCGCGCCAGCCGGCGTATGGCAAGCCAGCTACCGCGCAGTGCCCCGTGTGTCTCCACTGCTTCCAGGGCATAGGCCGAACACGAAGGGTGATAGCGGCACACCTGGCCGTACAAGGGGCTCACCACCAGGCGATAACCCTTGAGAAGCAGGACAAGAACGACCTTCACCGCACACCCTCCGCCTCGGCCCGTCGCGCCCGTGTCAGGACGACATCGAGCGCCGCGTCGAGGTCACGTCCGAGCCGCTGGCCGGACGCCTCCGCTGCCGACGGTAACGCGCGGACGACGAGGAGGGTTCCTGGGGACAGTCCGGAGACCTGGTCTCGCAGCAGGTGCCGGAGACGTCGCCGCACGGTGTTGCGGACGACCGCGTTGCCCACGGCGCGGCTCACCACGAACCCGACCCTCGCGGGGGCAGAGTCCGTGGTGAGTGCGAGATGGACGACAAGCGTCGACCGGCCCGACCGTTGTCCGCGTCGGATGGCCGTCGCGAAGTCGGCCGGACGACGCATGCGGTGGCGGGCCGGGACCACGACATCGAGTGGGACCTGGGCGACCTCGGCCGTCAGACGGCGAGGCGCTGGCGGCCCTTGCGCCGCCGGGCAGAGAGGATGGCGCGGCCGGCTCGGGTCCGCATCCGCAGCCGGAAGCCGTGCGTCTTGTGCCGGCGCCGGTTGTTGGGCTGGAAGGTGCGCTTCACAGGGAGTCTCCTGGTCAGTGACGATGATCGCGGGCACCGTCAACTCGACGTCACCGTCCACCCGCGGCCCAGCACACGCACCGAGTGCGGTGTGGGGTCTGATCCGTGAGCATACGGCGAGCGCCGAAGAAGACAGCACCGTGACCGACTTACGGTACGGGTCAGCCGCTCGGCCGGTCAAACTGGGCTCTGCCCAACCGGGTCCAACCGGGTCCGCGCGGGCCCTGCTCGGTCGTGGCGACCGTCTCATGTTCGCCGGAACGCCCCGCGACCGGGGCACCCGGCGACTCCGTGTCACCGGCCGGGAACTACGGAGCACTCCCGTGCGCCGGTTTCGCCGGGAATGACCCGTAGCTTGTTGGCCGGATTGTGCGCTTGTTACCGTCCTTCACCCTTAGGGTCGTCCACAGTCGCTTTACACAGCCTGTGGAAGGATCTGTGGACGCCTGCGAGCGCCTGGGATTGTGGTCGACCGAAGTCCGTCCACAGCCGCCTCGAGAGTGGTAATCCACAGGACGTGGGCGCAAGACCGAAGGTATGTCGAGACGGGAGTGACCTAGTGGCCGGCGAACCTGACCCACTCAGCGCCACCTGGCGACTGGTCCGCGAAGGCCTCGACCAGGACCTGCCGGCCACGCACCGGGTGTGGCTCGCCCAGAGTCGCCCGGTCACCCTGCACGGCAACACCGCGATCATCGCCGTCCGCGACGACTTCACCCGCACCCAGCTCGAGACCAAGCTCCGTCCGCGACTCGAGGACGCTCTGTCCACGGCGCTCGGCCAGTCGGTCCGGCTGGCCGTCACCGTCGAGCCCTCGCTCTCCCTCGACGATCACGACGACCTCCACGACCCTGACGGCGCGGGGAACGCGGCCGCGGCCGACCGCGACGAGTACGACCAGGGGCACGAGCGGGGCGGGGCGTCCGCCGGACCGCTCGCCCAGGGATCGCCCGGGATGTCCGGTTCGCCCGGCTCCCAGGGCTCGGGCGCGCCCGGCCAGGCCGGCGTACCCGACCTGCCTCGGTCCGGGCTGAACGGCGGCGTGAGCGGGACCGATGCCTTCACGCTGTCGTCCGCGCCCCCCGGTCAACCCGTACGCGCCGACAGTGAGCCGCCGCGGCTGAACCCGAAGTACCTCTTCGACACGTTCGTCATCGGCTCGTCCAACAGGTTCGCCCACGCGGCGGCGGTGGCGGTGTCGGAGGCGCCGGGGAAGGCGTACAACCCGCTGTTGATCTACGGCGACTCCGGGCTCGGCAAGACCCACCTGCTGCACGCGATCGGTCACTACGTCCGGAACCTCTTCGCGAACGCACGGATCCGCTACGTGTCCAGCGAGGAGTTCACCAACGACTTCATCAACTCGATCCGGGACGACAAGGCACCGACGTTCCAGCGCCGCTACCGCGACGTCGACGTGCTCCTGGTCGACGACATCCAGTTTCTGGAGAACAAGGAGCGCACCCAGGAGGAGTTCTTCCACACCTTCAACGCGCTCCACAACGCGAACAAGCAGATCGTGATCTCCTCCGACCGGCCGCCGAAGCGCCTGGAGACGCTGGAGGACCGGCTGCGCAACCGGTTCGAGTGGGGGCTGATCACCGACATCCAGCCGCCCGACCTGGAGACCCGGATCGCGATCCTGCGCAAGAAGGCGGCTCAGGAACGCCTCACCGCTCCGCCGGAGGTGCTGGAGTTCATCGCCAGCAAGATCCAGACCAACATCCGTGAACTTGAGGGTGCGCTGATCCGGGTGACGGCGTTCGCCAGCCTCAACCGGCAGGCCGTCGACCTCGCCCTGGCCGAGATCGTGCTGAAGGACCTCATCCCGACAGGTGGAGAGCCGGAGATCACCGCCGGCCAGATCATGGCGCAGACGTCGTCGTACTTCGGCCTGTCGATGGACGACCTGTGCGGGTCCAGCCGCAGCCGCGTCCTGGTGACGGCCCGGCAGATCGCGATGTACCTCTGCCGCGAGCTCACCGACCTGTCGCTGCCGAAGATCGGCCAGCAGTTCGGCGGACGGGACCACACCACGGTGATGCACGCGGACCGGAAGATCCGTCAGTTGATGGCGGAGCGCCGCAGCGTCTACAACCAGGTGACCGAGCTCACGAACCGCATCAAGCAACAGGCGCGGTCGTCCTGAACGTCGATACCGCGCCGGCCGCCGCACGCCGTTCGCGCAGTGCTCACACCCTGGGGACAACTCTGTGGATCAATCCCGACCTGGTCGGGGAAGAACTGTGGATCGGGTGGGACAGAACTCCGCGGTCCACCGGGCTCCCCCAGGTGCCCCCAACCGCGCCCACAGCCCCGGTGGACGCCCGCAAGCCCGCTGAGCAGCGCAAAGACGAGTTATCCCCAGTGTCCACCGCACCTACGACGAAGCTGAGCCTATTTACGTCTATGACAAGAACTCCACAATCCCCAACGGCCCCCTCCTGGGGACGACGTCACCAGGACCCCGATTTCCGGACCCCCACCACCGACCGGACAGGCACCTCGCCTCCTGACGCGGTACGACACCCCGCAGCCGATCCCGCTTCGGCGCGAGGGCCCGCGGCGCATCGGTCAGGTCGCCCCGCCACCACCGCCGACATGGTCGTCGGTGTAGCGTCGTGCTCCCAGTTGGCCGCTGTCCGTCGAGGAGGCGAGGAGCGGTGAAGTTCCGCGTAGACCGTGACGTCCTCGCCGATTCGGTGGCATGGGTGGCACGCAGCCTTCCGTCCAGGCCCTCGCTGCCCGTGCTCGCCGGCATGTTGGTCGAGGCCCGCGACGGCGAGTTGCTGCTGTCCGGCTTCGACTACGAGACATCCGCACGCGTCGGCGTACCGGCCGAGGTTTCCGCAGAGGGTTCGGCGCTGGTGTCCGGGCGACTGCTCGCGGACATCAGCCGGAGCCTGCCCGCGCAGCCGGTCGACCTCACCGCAGAGGGCGGCAAGGTCGTGGTGACCTGCCGCAGCGCGCGGTTCACCGTGCAGACCCTGCCGGTCGAGGACTACCCCGAGCTGCCGCAGATGCCGGCCGCCTCCGGCACGGTGAAGGGCGACGTGTTCGCCAACGCCGTCTCGCAGGTGGCCGTGGCCGCCGGCCGCGACGACATGCTGCCGGTCCTCACCGGTGTCCGGATCGAGATCGAGGGATCGTCGGTGACGCTCGCCGCGACCGACCGCTACCGCCTCGCGGTACGCGAGTTCACCTGGTCGCCGGAGCAGTCCGACCTGTCGGCCACCGCCCTGGTGCCGGCGAGAGTGCTCGCCGACACGGCCAAGGCGTTCGGCGCCGGATCGGACGTGACGATCGCGCTCGCCGCTCCCGGCACCGGCAGCGGCGAGGGGCTCGTGGGCTTCACCGGCACCACCGGTGGCTCCCAGCGCCGCACCACCACCCGGTTGCTGGACGGTGAGTTCCCGAAGTACCGCACGCTCTTCCCGCCCGAGCAGCAGACCGTCGCCCGGGTCGAGACCGGGGCGCTGGTCGAGTCGCTGAAGCGCGTCGCCCTGGTGGCCGAACGCAACACCCCGATCCGGCTGACGTTCGACGACGGGGTCGCCACGCTGGAGGCGGGCAGCAGCGACGAGGCGCAGGCGTCGGAGTCGATCGACGCGACCATCGAGGGTGAGGGGCTGACCATCGGGTTCAACCCGCAGTACCTCCTCGACGGCCTGGGCGCGATCGAGGCGCCGATCGCGCAGTTCGCGTTCACCCAGTCGACCCGTCCGGCCGTCCTCACCGGCCTGGCCGCCGCCGACGCCGAGCCGAACAGCGACTACCGCTACCTGCTGATGCCGGTACGACTGCAGAGCTGAGCCGACCGAGATCCGCACCAGCCGCACCAGCCATATCGGCCGACCAGCGGGCCGGCGCGGGAATGCCCCGACGCTGTTGGGGCAGCACACGGGAGGAACGGCGTACCGGCACACGAGAAGGGACTGGTTCTGATGGAGATCGGGCTCGTCGGCCTGGGCAAGATGGGCGCCAACATGCGGGAGCGCCTGCGTGCCGCCGACCACACGGTCGTGGGATACGACCGCAATCCCGAGGTCTCCGACGTGGACAGTCTCGAGGCGATGGTCGCCCAGATGTCGCGGCCGCGCGTGGTGTGGGTGATGGTGCCGGCGGGCGACGTGACCCGCTCGGTGATCGCCGAACTCGCCGCGCTCCTGGACGAGGGTGACGTCGTCGTCGACGGCGGCAACTCCCGCTGGACCGACGACGTGATCAGCGCCCAGAAGCTCGCCGAGCGCGGCATCGGGTTCGTCGACTGCGGGGTCTCCGGCGGTGTGTGGGGCCGCACCAACGGCTACGCGCTGATGTGCGGCGGCACGACGGAGGACGTGGCGAAGGTTCAGCCGGCCTTCGACGCGCTCAAGCCGGAGGGCGAGTTCGGCTTCGTCCACGCCGGTAAGGTCGGTGCCGGGCACTTCGCCAAGATGGTGCACAACGGCATCGAGTACGGCGTGATGCAGGCATACGCCGAGGGGTACGAGCTCCTCGAGGCCACCGACATCGTCGACAACGTCACCGACGTCTTCCGCTCCTGGCGCGAGGGCACCGTGATCCGGTCCTGGCTGCTCGACCTGCTGGTCTCGGCGCTGGAGGAGGACCAGGGCCTGGAGAAGATCCGGGGATACGCCGACGACTCCGGCGAGGGCCGGTGGACGGTCGAGGCCGCCATCGACAACGCCGTACCCATGCCGGCCATCGCCGCAGCGCTCTTCGCCCGCTTCGCCTCCCGCCAGGACGACTCCCCGGCGATGAAGGCGATCGCCGCGATGCGCAACCAGTTCGGCGGCCACGCGGTGCACCCGGACGCGCATTCGGTGCGTCCGGACACCGAGGCTCCCTGAGTCGATCCCGACACCCTGCCGTGTACGTCGCGCACCTCTCCCTCACCGACTTCCGCAACTACGCCACGGTCGAACTCGACCTCCAACCCGGAGTCACGGTGTTTCTGGGCCAGAACGGCCAGGGCAAGACCAATCTCGTGGAGGCGGTCGGCTACCTCGCGACTCTCGGATCGCACCGGGTGCCGCACGACGCGCCGTTGGTGCGCGCCGACGCCACCCGGGCGATCGTCCGCGGGGACGTCGTCCGCGACGCCCGGCACGCACTGATCGAGCTGGAGGTCACGCCCGGGCGCGCCAACCGGGCCCGGCTCAACCGGTCGCCGGTCTCCCGTCCGGGGGACGTTCTCGGCGTTCTCCGTACGGTCCTGTTCGCACCCGAGGACCTCGCTCTGGTGAAGGGTGACCCGGACACCAGGCGGCGGTTCCTGGACGAGCTGATGGTGGCTCGCGCGCCACGTCTTTCCGGCGTACGACAGGACTACGACCGGGTGCTGCGTCAGCGGAACACCCTGCTGAAGACGGCCGCGCAGGCGTCCTCCGGGGCACTGCGCACGCTGGACGCGTGGGACTCACACCTGGCCCGGCTCAGTGGGGAGCTGCTCGCGGCCCGGCTGGCCACGCTCGAGTTGCTGCGCCCGCTGGTGGCGAAGGCGTACGCCCACGTCTCGCCCACGCAGGAGGAGGTCCGGCTCGACTACCGCAGCTCCGCCGACCTCGGTGACCAGGTCACCGCCGCCGCGCTGGCCGACGACGTCACCGCCGCGCTGGCCGAACGCCGGGACGAGGAGGTACGCCGCGGCGTCTCCCTGGTCGGTCCGCACCGCGACGACGTGGTCCTCAGCCTCGGCGAGTTCCCGGCGAAGGGGTACGCCAGCCACGGCGAGTCGTGGTCGGTGGCGCTGGCGCTGCGGCTGGCGGCGTACGACCTGCTGTGCAGTGACGGCGGTGAGCCGGTGCTGATCCTGGACGACGTGTTCGCCGAACTCGACGCCGGACGCAGGCGCCGGCTGGCAGGTCTGGTGGCGGGCGCGGAACAGGTGCTGGTCACCGCCGCCGTGGCCGAGGACGTCCCGGAGCAGCTGGCCGGGGCGCGCTACGTCGTCGCGGACGGGAGGGTCGAACATGCCGACCGAGCCGCCTGACCTGCCAGAACGCGCCGCTCCGGCCGACCTGACCGGGCCTCTCGACGCTGCGGACTCTCTCGACTCCGTCGACTCCGCGGGTCCCGTCGACCCCGGTGACCCCGGTGACGGTGCCGACGGGGTCGACGGTGAAGCCCCGGATCCGGCCGGCCGGCGTACTGACGCTCAGGAGGGGCCCCGCTCACCCGACGACGGCGACGCGACCTGGAATCCCTCCGGCCTCGAACTGGCCCGGGCGGTCGCGGCCGCCCTGGCGCGCCCCGTGATCGGCGGCGGCCGCCGGGGCGGGCGGTCCGGCTCGGGTCGCGCCGGCGACCGGCGTTCCCGCGCTGGAAACACGACCCGGACCACCAGGTCCGGCGCCGGCCCCGACGACCGCGACCCGCAGGCGCTCGACTCCACCATCGGGAGGCTGGTCAACGAACGCGGCTGGACCACCGACGTGGCCGTCGCCGGGGCACTCGCCCGCTGGGACCACATCGTGGGGCCGGACGTCGCCGCCCACTGCCGGGCGGAGCGGTACGTCGACGCGGAGCTGACCGTCCGGGCCGACTCGACCGCCTGGGCGACCCAGGTGCGGTTGCTCGCTCCGAGCCTGGTGCGGCGGCTGAACGAGGAACTCGGTGACGGGACCGTCCGGCGGGTGGTCGTCCTCGGCCCGTCGGCGCCCAGCTGGCAGCGGGGTCTGCGCAGCGTCCGCGACGGACGGGGACCCCGGGACACCTACGGCTGAGACGCTGGGACATCGGGACGTTCGGCCCAAGGCCGGCGAAGGCCCGATTCGCTCGCGGTGTCCCGGTCGCCCGCATCCTCCCGATCGTTCCACCAACTCATGGATTGACCGTTTTCGTCCGCCGGACCACCGCCCCAAGGTGTCCACCTTGTGATCGTCCACAGAAGCCACTCAGACCGATCGGCGGAAGTGGAGGTACGGAGGGGGATACCTCGGTCCCGGCTGTGCTGGCCAGTAGGGCTTCCAGGGCCTGCCAGACATGCTTCTGTGGCTTCGGACGAGTACACTGGGCGGCAGTTCAGGCCGCTCCGACCGTCTGGGGCGCCGCGTCCTCGCCGGACGCCGGACGTGCTCACACCGGAGCGGCCTCTTCGTGTCCTGTTGGCAGGAGGTCAACCACACGTGACGACTGGTGATGTGCCTACGACCGGTGATGTGCCGACCGACGGGGAGCTGCCGCAGTACGACGCCAGCGCGATCCGGGTGCTCGAGGGCCTGGACGCGGTGCGTAAGCGGCCCGGCATGTACATCGGCTCCACCGGCGAACGGGGTCTGCACCAACTCGTCTGGGAGGCCGTCGACAACGCGGTCGACGAGGCGATGGCCGGGCACGCGGACCGGGTCGAGGTCACCATCCTGCCCGACGGCGGCCTCCGGGTGGTCGACAACGGCCGCGGTATCCCCACCGGGATCGTGGAGTCGGAGGGCCGTTCGGCGGTCGAGGTCGTGATGACCGTCCTGCACGCGGGCGGAAAGTTCGGCGGCGGCGGCTACAAGGTCTCCGGCGGTCTGCACGGCGTGGGTATCTCCGTGGTCAACGCGCTGTCGACCCGGCTGGACGTCGAGGTCAGGAACGCCGGTCACCGCTGGACGCAGACATTCCACCTCGGTGAGCCCGACCACCCGTTGGCCCAGCACGAGGAGACCGACGAGACCGGCACCGCGATCACGTTCTGGCCCACGCCCGACATCTTCGAGACGACGACGTTCGTCTACGAGACGATCGCCACCCGGCTGCGGGAGATGGCCTTCCTCAACAAGGGCCTGTCCATCGCGCTGCGGGACGAGCGGACCGAGCTGAGTGAGACGGGCGAGGCACGGGAGGCCGTCTACTGCTACGAGAACGGCATCGTCGACTACGTCGAGCACCTCAACGCCACCAAGGACGCGGTGCACCGCAGCGTCATCGCGTTCGAGGCCGAGGACACCAAGGCCGGCATGAGCCTGGACGTCGCGATGCAGTGGAACTCCTCCTTCACCGAGTCGGTGCACACGTTCGCCAACGCGATCAACACCCACGAGGGCGGCACCCACGAGGAGGGCTTCCGGTCCGCGCTGACCAGCCTGGTGAACAAGTTCGGCGAGGACTGGAACCTCATCAAGAAGCGTGAGGACCGGCTGTCCGGTGACGACGTACGCGAGGGCCTGACCGCGATCATCTCGGTAAAGATGGAGCAGCCGCAGTTCGAGGGGCAGACGAAGACCAAGCTCGGCAACACCGAGGCCAAGACGTTCGTCCAGACGCTGATGTACGACCAGCTGAGCCAGTGGTTCGAGAAGAACCCCGGCGAGGGCAAGGACATCGTGCGCAAGGGCATCGCCGCCGCGACCGCCCGGGTGGCCGCCCGCAAGGCGCGTGACCTGGCCCGCAACCGCAAGGGCCTGCTGGGTGGGGGCGGACTGCCGGGCAAGCTCGCCGACTGCCAGTCGACCAACCCCGACGAGTGCGAGATCTTCATCGTGGAGGGTGACTCCGCGGGTGGCTCGGCCAAGGGTGGCCGTGACCCGCGGATCCAGGCGATCCTGCCGATCCGGGGCAAGATCCTCAACGTCGAGCGGGCCAGGATCGACCGGGTGCTGGCGAACGCCGAGGTGCAGGCGATCATCGCCGCGCTGGGCACCGGGATCCACGAGGACTTCGACCTGGCCAAGCTGCGCTATCACAAGATCGTGCTGATGGCCGACGCCGACGTGGACGGCCAGCACATCACCACCCTGCTGCTGACGTTGTTGTTCCGGTACATGAGGCACGTCATCGAGGCCGGCCACGTTTACATCGCACAGCCGCCGCTGTTCAAGATCCGCTGGTCCGGCGCCCAGCACGAGCTCGCCTACTCCGACCGCGAACGCGACGGTCTGCTGGCCGCGGGCCGGGAGGCCGGGCGCAAGCTGCCGAAGGAGAACCCGATCCAGCGTTACAAGGGTCTGGGCGAGATGAACGCCGACGAGTTGTGGGAGACCACGATGGACCCCGACGGCCGGATCCTCGGTCAGGTCACCCTCGACGACGCCGCGCAGGCGGACGAGATCTTCTCCGTACTCATGGGTGAGGACGTCGAGCAGCGGCGTTCGTTCATCCAGCGCAATGCCAAGGACGTCCGGTTCCTCGACATCTGATGAACCTCGTCGCGACGCCCAGCCACCCGTCCACCGGTTCGACCGGACACCTCGCGTCGTCCCCCGCTGACGACCGTAGTGCGAAGGAACAGGTCCAGTGACCGAAGACACCACCGCCGCTCCGCCCCCACCCCCCTCCAGGGTCAACCCCGTCGATCTCCAGGCGGAGATGCAGCGCAACTACCTCGAGTACGCCATGAGCGTGATCGTGGGCCGGGCGCTGCCGGATGTCCGCGACGGGCTGAAGCCCGTGCACGTCCGCGTGCTGTACGCCATGTACGACGGCGGGTACCGCCCCGACCGGGGCTTCTCCAAGTGCTCGCGCGTCGTCGGTGACGTGATGGGTCAGTACCACCCCCACGGCGACTCCGCGATCTACGACACCCTGGTCGGTCTGGCGCAGCCGTGGACCAAGCGGCACCCGCTGGTGCAGGGGCAGGGCAACTTCGGCTCGCCCGGCAACGACCCGCCGGCCGCGATGCGGTACACCGAGTGCCGGATGGCCCCGCTGGCCATGGAGATGGTGCGTGACATCGACGAGGACACCGTCGAGTTCCGCCCCAACTACGACGGCCGCGGGCAGGAGCCGGTCGTACTCCCCAGCCGCTTCCCCAACCTGCTGATCAACGGCTCGGCCGGGATCGCGGTCGGGATGGCGACCAACATCCCGCCGCACAACATGCGTGAGGTCTCCTCGGCGGCGCTGTGGGCGCTGGAGCACCCGGAGGCCACCAGGGAGGAGATCCTCGCGGCCGCGATGGAGCGCATTCCCGGCCCGGACTTCCCGACCGGCGCGCTCATCGTCGGCAACCGCGGGATCGAGGACGCCTACCGCACCGGCCGCGGCTCGATCACGATGCGCGCGGTGGTCGACGTGGAGGAGGACAGCAAGGGCCGCACCTGTCTGGTGATCACCGAGCTGCCCTACCAGGTCAACCCGGACAACCTCGCTCTGCGGATCGCCGAGCTCGCCGACTCCGGCAAGGTCACCGGCATCGCCGACGTACGCGACGACTCCTCCTCCCGCACCGGCCAGCGGCTGGTCGTGGTCCTCAAGCGGGACGCGATCGCGAAGGTCGTCCTCAACAACCTCTACAAGCACACCCAGCTGCAGGACAACTTCGGCGCCAACATGCTGGCGCTCGTCGACGGGATCCCGCGCACGCTCTCCCTCGACCTGTTCCTCTCCCACTGGATCGACCACCAGATCGACGTCATCCAGCGGCGCACCCGCTTCCGGCTGCGCAAGGCCGAGGAGGATGCGCACGTCTACCGCGGCCTGGCCAAGGCGCTGGACGCCCTGGACGAGGTCATCGCGCTGATCCGGCGCAGCCCGTCGGCCGACGACGCCCGCACCGGGCTGATCGAGCTGCTGGAGATCGACGAGATCCAGGCGCGGGCCATCCTCGACATGCAGCTGCGCCGGCTGGCCGCGCTCGAACGCCAGGCCATCCTGGAGCGGCTGGCCGAACTCGAGGCCCGGATCGCCGACTACAAGGACATCCTCGCCTCGCCGGAGCGGCAGCGGCGGATCGTCGCCGAGGAGCTGACCTCCATCGTCGACCGCTACGGCGACGACCGGCGTACGCAGATCATCCCCGCCGACGGCGACCTCACCGCGGCCGACCTCATCCCGGACGAGGAGGTCGTGGTCACGATCACGATGGGTGGCTACGCCAAGCGCACCCGTAGCGATCTCTATCGCAGCCAGAAGCGCGGCGGGAAGGGCGTGCGAGGTGCGTCGCTGCGGGGCGACGACGTGATCAACCACCTGTTCGTGACCCGCACCCATCACTGGCTGTTGTTCTTCACCAACCGTGGCCGGGTCTACCGCGCCCGGGCGTACGAGCTGCCCGAGTCGGCACGCGACGCAAAGGGCGGGCACGTCGCCGGCCTGCTGTCGTTCCAGCCGGACGAGGAGATCGCCGAGGTGCTGGCGATCGCCGACTACGAGCAGTTCCCGTACCTCGTCCTGGCGACCAAGAAGGGCCTGGTCAAGAAGACCCCGCTGCGAGAGTACGACTCCAACCGCGCGGCCGGGGTGATCGCCCTGAACTTCCGGGACGAGGACGACGAGCTGATCGGCGCGGAGCTGGTCCATGCAGAAGACGAGCTCCTCCTGGTCTCCCGCAAGGCGCAGGCGGTACGTTTCGTGGCCGATGACGGACAGTTGCGGCCGATGGGCCGGGCTACGTCCGGCGTGACCGGGATGCGGTTCCGCGACGGTGACGAACTGTTGTCGATGGCGGTGATCCGAGCCGGGGAGGAAGAGGGCCAGTACGTCTTCACGGTGACCGACGGTGGCTACGCCAAGCGGACCGCCGTGACCGAGTACCGCCGGCAGGGCCGCGGCGGACTGGGAATCAAGGCGATGCGGATTTCCGACGCCCGAGGATCCCTCGTCGGGGCAATCGTGGTAAGCAACGGGGACCGGGTTCTGTCCGTCAAAGCCAGCGGACAGGTGACCAGAAGCCCGGTGACAGATGTGGCGGCGAAGGGGCGTGACACCATGGGCGTCATCTTCGCCGGCGTTCGCGAGGGAGACTCGGTCGTTGCCATTGCCCGGAACACCGAGGACGATGCTGGGGACGACGGGAAACCGGAGACGGCCGACGACCTGCCCGCTGATGATGGACCTACCGACGGTCCGGCCGGGCAGGACCAGGCTGACAGCCAGGAGGACAGCACGTGACACGGAACGGCGGGCCTGACGATTCCGCTACCCAAGTCATCCCCTCGACCGGGGGCGGAGCTGGCCAGAGCAACCGTTCTGGGCATAAGGCCCAGAACGGCCCGGATGGCACCCCGCGTACGGCGCCGCCGCGCCCCGACCTGAGGCGGCCCGCACCCAACCGGCCGACCGACCCGGCGGCGATCCGGGAGCGCAACGGGCTCCGTCAGCGGATCCTGGCCGCGCCGCAGCCGCCGCCGGACCCGCGCACCCGTGTGCGCCGGGCCCGGCTCCGGGCGGTCCGACTGGACCCGTGGTCGGTGATGAAGACGGCGTTCCTGCTGTCCATCGCGTTCGCGATCGTGACCGTCGTGGCAGTGAGCGTGGTCTGGTACGTCCTCCAAGCGGCCGGCGTGTACGACTCCATCAGCCGGACGATCACCGACGTGCTGGGCAGCGCCTCGGAGACCCGGTTCAACCTCGAGGACTACATCGGGCTGCAGCGGGTCCTCGGGTTCACCGCGCTGATCTGCGTGGTCGACGTCATCCTGATCACCGCGATCGCCACGCTGTGTGCGTTCCTCTACAACCTGTCCGCCAGCCTGCTGGGTGGCCTGGAGGTCACGCTCGCCGAGGACGAGTGACGCGTCGGGGCCGAGCCCGGTGAGTGCCTTCGGTGATCTCCGGGACCGTCCGGTCGCGCCCTGTTCCTTGGGTGGTACCCGCGTCGAACCGGTTTGGGCGGGACGCTAGGGTTGCGGTAACGTTCGTCGGCGCCCGGGCCTATAGCTCAGACGGTTAGAGCGCTTCCCTGATAAGGAAGAGGTCACTGGTTCAAGTCCAGTTAGGCCCACTCACCCGAGCGGTCGACACAAGCGACACGGCAGCGATGTCGTGCCCGTGTCGACCACCCGCAGGGATGTGGTCATCCCAGGCCGGTGTCGTTCAAGGAGGCTACCGATGATCAAGAAGGCACTCCTCGCCGCTGTCGCGATCGCCGGTGGCTGGTTCGCGTACAAGCGGTTGCAGGCGGACAAGGCGGAGCAGAACCTCTGGGCGGAGGCAACCGACCCGGTCCCGCCCTCCGGTGGCGCCCACTGACCGACCGGCTCGGCGCTCCGGCGCTTCGGCGCCGATCCCGGGGGCGTAGCTCAACTGGCAGAGCACTGCCTTTGCAAGGCAGGGGTTAGGGGTTCGAGTCCCCTCGTCTCCACCACCACACAACACCAGGTCAGGCCATCCAAAGCCCTCGCTGGTGACTTTGGCCGAATGACCAACAACCGCTCCGCGTGCCCCTCACCGGTCGCGGACCCCTTCCGGTCCTCCGTCAGGTCCGCCGCGGAGCAGGACCGAGCCCAGGACCCTCGCAGCCGATCCGAAAGCAGCCCGCTGCAGCGCGTCGGTCCGCGTCCGATCATTCTCTTTCGCGCATGCCGCGATGCCCGGCTCATGAACCGGCTACGACGGCGAGTGGGTTGTGCTGGAGCCATGGCTGCCGGACGCAACCTGCTGGACCGGGCCGGTCGGCGGTGTACGGGTTCGGCGGAGTACGACCTGGCACTCCATCATGGCTTCTCGCCGACGACATCCTCGCCCGACACCGCGTCGACGAGGTACACCTGCTCGCCGGCACGCGGGTCGCGGGCGTGCAGCACGTGGAAGAGCGGGGAAGCCGGGCCACCGAGATCGACCACGGTGGCCCCGGCGCCCACCACCGCGCGTTCCCACCGCGGCGGAGCGGTGAAGTCGATGCGGGTGACTACGCCGGGTGTGACCCACACCGGTATGCCCCGCAGCAGGCCGGACAGCTGCAGGTGGAAGTGACCGCACAGGATCGCATGGACATCGGTGCCCTGTACCGCATCGGCGAGATCACCGGCGTTACGCAGATTCACGGTGTCCATGATCGGAGAGGTGGGCACGGCGATCGGTGGGTGGTGCAGCACGAGCACCGTGCCCGCCGCAGCGGGTTCAGCCAGCACCTCACGCAGCCAGACCAGCTGGCCCGGGTCGAGATGCCCGTGTACGTGGCCGGGCACGAGGCTGTCCAGTGTGACCACACGCAGCCCAGCAACGATGCTTACGGCGGCGCGCTCGCCGGACGCGCCCGCCATAGTCGTGCCCATGTCGGTGCTGTCGGCCGCCAGGTGCCCGGAGCCAAGGGCGGCCGCGAACGCCTCTCGGGTGTCGTGGTTGCCCGTGCAGTAGACATGCGGAATGCCTCGCTCGGCGCAGAACCGGCCCACTTGCTCCCGCACGCCCGCGCAACCTTCGGTGGAACCGTCGTCGGCGATGTCGCCACTCACGACGACCAAATCCACCTTCGGCACGAAGCGGGCGTCGTACAGGATGCGCGCCAGCGCCGCGGAGGCATCGACGTCAGGACTGTTCAGGTGGGTGTCGGACAGGTGCAGGATCCGGTGGCGGACGGTCACGGAGGCGTCTCCTCGTCTCATCGGCAAGGGGCACCCAGGCGGACGATGCCCCGACCTTCACTCCCCGGTGGTCACGCCCACCCACGCCAGTCGTGTCTGCACAATCTAGGCGTGGCCCCACCTCGCGAGGCAATGGCATGGCCTCGCGACCGTCTCCGTCCCCCCCGCGTGCCCCAAGCAGGGGATGACCTTGGTCTGTGTCGGTAACCCACGGTCAAGCCGCCTGGTGTTCGACGCGGGAACAATCCACGCTGAATGAGCGTGAGCGGGTGAGTGGCCTTTGCAAGGCAGGGGTTAGGGGTTCGAGTCCCCTCGTCTCCACTCGTACGAATCCCCAGGTCAGGCCACCCAAGGCCCTCACCGGCCGCTCCGGCCGGATGACCGAAACCGCCCCGCGTGCCCTCCGCGTGCCCTCCGCGTGCCAGTTGGCCGCCCGGGCAGCGGGTGCCGCCAGGAGTGCTCGGTACTCTCCCGTCCGTGAACGATGGGGCGACAGACGTCTTTCAGGTGGCCAACCGACCGGGCGCCTCCCACCGGGTGACCCTGCGGCATCTCACCGCAGATGACCAGGACGAGTTCCTCGACCTGGTGAGCGCCAGCGTGGACCTGCACCACCCGTGGATGGCGCTGCCGTCCACGCCGGAGCGGTTCCGGGCCTACCTCGCGCGGTACGCGGAGCCGCACGAGGAGGCGGTGGCGATCTGCGTACGCGGCAGCGGGGCCATCGCCGGCGTGGTCAACCTCAACAGCATCATTCGCGGACGGTTCCAGTCCGGGTCCGTTTCCTACGCCGCCTTCGCCCCCACCGCCGGCCGGGGATACCTGACCGAAGGGCTCACACTGGTGGTGCGCTACGCGTTCGAGCAGCTACGGCTGCACCGGCTCGAAGCCCAGATCCAGCCCGGCAACCACGCCTCCTTGAACCTCGTCCGTCGGGTCGGCTTCCGGCACGAGGGCTACTCGCCCGAGCTGCTGTACATCGACGGAGCCTGGCGGGACCACGAGCGCTGGGCGATCACCAGCACCATGGTCGACATCGCCCCCACGCCTGCGCACCCGACGCTGCCGGAGCGCTAGGGAACCCGCCCGCTCGGCAACACGCGTCGAACCGTTCCGCGTCCGCATGTCAGCGTCATCGCCATGCCCGCCGGTGTGGCTGGCACCGTCAATGCGGAGGTGCGGTCGGCGGCCGTCGATACGGTGTCGGCGTGACCAGTGCGAAAGACATCGGGCGACGCGCGTACGACGTCGCGCCTTCCGAGACGACGACCACGTCCCGGCAGCACCTGGTCGGCCTGGTCGAGGGCATCCGCCCGTGGGACGAGACCGAGCAGGCCCACCGGCAGACGGTCCTGGACTGGCTGGCCGGCGGCGCCCCGGCTTACCGGACCGCGAAGCCGGACGTCCCGGACCCCCACCTGGTGAGCTACTTCGTCGTGGTCGACGAGACCCGGCTGGAGCTGCTGCTGGTCGCCCACCGCAAGGCCGGGCTCTGGCTGCCGTCAGGAGGACACGTCGAACCCGGCGAGGACCCGTGGGAGACGGTCGTACGAGAGTGCCTCGAGGAGCTCAACGTCGCGGCCGCACCCTCCCACCTGCCCGGTCTCCCCGGCGACCGGCCGTTCTTCGTCACCGTGACCCGCACCCGCGGTGCCGGCCCGCACACCGACGTGAGTCTCTGGTATGTCCTCGGCCTGCCGAGATCGTCGATCGTCTCCTACGACGCGACCGAGTTCGACGGCATCAGGTGGGTGCGGGTGGACGAGGTGGCCGACGAGCCGCCGGGCACTCTGGACCCGCACCTGCCCCGGTTCGCGGCCAAACTGCTGGCGTCCGTACGACCTGGTGGCGGCTCGTCCTGACCGAGCGGGCACCGGTGACTACGAAGGTGCCGTCACAGGTGGATGTCGTCCACCCGGACGTCGATCGCGTTCAGCTCCAGTCCGAGCTGCCGCCGGGCGGCCGAGCGCACCGCCTTCCGGACACGTTCCACGATCTGTGACACCGGTGTCCGCTGGCGCAGGGTGAGGTTGATCTGCAGCCTCGTCGGGTCGCCGCGTTCGGGGAAGTGACAGCGGTTGACGGTGACGCCCGCGACCTCGCTCGCCGCGGCGGCCAGCACGGTCGCGGCCGCGTGTTCGGTGATGGCGAGGTGCAGGGGGTGTTCGGCGGGTAGCGACAACCGCCAGCTTCGGCTGCGGGTGGCGTGGATGCGGGCCATGATCGAGTCGACGAACCCCGGAGGCGGCTCGGCGGGCTCGTCCCGCAGGAGTTCCGCGGCCTGCAGCACCGGTGCGAACTCCGCCGCGGCGCCCCGGCAGTGCGGGCACGACAACTCGTGGTCGTCCAAGCCGCCGTCGGTGAGGTGGTCGTACACCGTCCCCATGTCGCGGCCGCACGGGAGCACCTCCTCGCGCCGGTCCTGGCCGGGCGGCGGCGGAGTGTTCCCGTTGGGCTGATCTATCGCCATGGTTTCAGCTCCCTGGCGAGGCGGACGCGGGCGCGATGGATGCGTCCCCGAACCGCATCGGGTCCGATTCCCGTGACCTCGGCGATCTCGTCATAGGAGAGCCCCTCCAACTCTCGTAACACCCAGCATGCCCGTTGCTCCGGCGTGAGCAGCCCGAGGGCCGCTCGAAGTGCGGCGAGCAGGTCGGCGACGAGGACCTGCTGCTCCGGCTGGCCGGAAGCCGAGAGCGGAAGCCTGACATGTTCATGATCGAGTTCGGCATCGGGGTGGGCGCGGCGGCTCCGCGCCGCCTGGAGAGCAGCGGTGGTGACGATGCGGTAGAGCCAGGCGGCAAAGGCCTGGTCCACGCGGATCCGGTCGAGGCGGCGCCAAGCCGTGATGAACGCCTCCTGAGCCACGTCCTGTGCCGTGTCGGCGTCGCCCAGGATGCGCAGCGCGATCCGGTAGGCCGGACCGGAGTAGCGGCGTACGAGCTGCTCGAACGCGGTCGCGTCACCGATCCGCGCACGCGCCACCAGGGTCTCGTCGGGGGGCGCCGACGTCGTCACCCGGTCACCCCGCCACCGGGGGCGTCCGGATGACTGTGATCCAGATCACGTGCACACCCCCGTGAGGAGAAGGGACCCAGGAACATCTTCGCTAGGTATATCCGCCCGCCTGATTAGTCGCAAAGCGGCGGTCACCTCGTGCAGGCGCAAGGTGAACGCCTCGTCGGACGGGTTTCGACGGACGTATGGAACGCACAACACACGCACGGACACGGCACTACTCCGGGCATCGCACCCGGACGCAGGTGGTGTCGAAGCTCGGACGAGAGGCGAACATGACTGCGCAGACGAACGACAAGAAGACCCCCACCGCCGGCGAGTCCAACGGACCGTCCACCGGTGCGGTGGCCACCCGCTCCGGGACCGACCTGGCCGGCAGCGGCGGCCGCACCGTGATCGCGGACGCCGTCGTCGCGAAGATCGTCGGCATGGCCACCCGTGAGGTCCGTGGCGTGTACGCCATGGGTGCGGGCATCTCCCGCGCGTTCGGCGCGGTGCGCGAACGGATCGGTGGCTCGACGTCCACCGTCACCCAGGGCGTCGCGGTCGAGGTGGGCGAACGCCAGGCCGCCATCGACCTGGACGTCGTGGTCGAGTACGGCGTCTCCATCCCCGACCTCGCCGCGGGCATCCGCCGCAACGTCGTGGGCGCGGTGGAGAAGCTGTGCGGGCTCGAGGTCACCGAGGTCAACATCACCGTCGGCGACATTCACCTGCCCGGTGAGCAGGAGTCCAACGACGCCCCCGAGCAGCCCCGGGTCCAGTGAGCCGACCGACGGCCGGGCCGCTCGGCACGGAGTCGCTCGGCACGGAGTCGCTCGGCACGGAACCGATCGGTGCCGGGCCGGCCGGCGCCGAGTCCGCGGAGCGCTCCGAGTCCGCCGAGTCCACCGACGCGGGCCGGTTGGCGGACCGGATCGCCGCGGCGATCACGGCCTGCCCGGACGTGGCCCGGCTCAGCGCCGGGCCCATCGCCACGTACCTTCCCGGGCGCTCGGTGTCCGGGGTGGCGGTACGCGACGAGGAGGTCCGGGTGGCCGTGGTGGCTCGGTACGGCCGGCCGCTGGCCGAGGTCGCCGAGCAGGTACGCGCGGCGGTCACTCCGCTCGTACCCGGTCGCCGGGTCGACGTGTCGATCGACGACCTGGCGATCGGTGACGAGGAGCCCGACCGGAGACAGGGGCCTGGTGGCGCGGTGCGCAGGGACGGTGAGGGAACGGGTCCGGGCGTCGCATGAGCGCGGATCCCGCCACCTCCCGCGCGGAACGCAGTGCGTTCCGGGCGTGGGTCCGTGCGCACCACCCGGACGTGGGCGGTGACCACGCGGCGTTCGTCGCCGGGCTGGAGCGGATACGTGCCGGCCGCGGCGTCCCGTCGGCACGCACACCGTCGCCGGGATCGCGAGCGGACGCGGCGCGGGCCGACGACGTGAGCACGTTCCGCCGACGTGGCGGGCTGTGGCTTCTGATCCGGTGGTGGCGACGAATGCGCCGCCGGGAACCCCGGGTGCGGTGACGCGTTCGCGGGACGACTGATCGAAAGGGTGTGGGCTTCGATGGATGAGACGCGCTGGTGGCCGATGATCGGCCTGGCGTTCGGTACGGCCGTGGGGTTCGCCGGAGCGTTCGGCGGGTTCTCGGCGTTCCTGATCGTGGCGGTGCTCGGTCTGCTGGGCCTGCTGGTCGGCCGGGCGATGACCGGTGACCTGGACGTGGGTGCGTTGCTGGGTAGCCGGAGGCGGTCGTGACCACCACCACCGAGGCGCCGGTGGACCGCCCGCCCGAGTCCGCGTCCGGCACAGGGGACCGGACGGAGACGCTGGGCCCGCCGGAGTCGCGGGGGCGGACCGAGATCGCCGGCCGGGTCCTCGAACGCATCGCCGGGCAGGCGCTCGCCGAGGTCGACCAGGCCGGCGGGGCCAGCCGGCGGGTGCTCGGCGTCCCTCTCGGCCGCGACGAACTCGACTCCGGACCGCAGGTGTCCGCCCAGGTGGACGGCGACCTGGCCACCGTACGCATGACCGTCTCGGTGGTCTATCCCGCACCGGTACGCGAGGTGACGCGGAACCTCCGTACCCAGGTCATGGAGCGGATCTCCGGACTCACCGGGATCCAGGTGCGCCAGGTCGACATCGACGTCGCGCACCTCGTACCCCCGGCCGAGCACGGTAGGAGGGTGTTGTGAGCGCGACCACCGAGGAGATCCGTACGGCGGACGACCGGGCCACCCCGCCCCCGCCGCCCACCGGAGCGGGTGACCGCAGGTCGCTCCGCCGGGCCACCCACGTGTTCCGTCCCCACCGGGTGCTGCCGGCCACGATCGTCGCGCTCGTGCTCGCGGTGGTGGCCGCGCTGGTGGCCATCGAGGTGATCGGCGGACTGTTCGGGTCCCCGCCCGGGCTGCTGCCGGTCGAACAGCTGAACTCGCTGGGCCGGGACACGCGCTGGAACGACTCGCTCCCGTTCGCCGTCTGCGGTCTCGCCATCCTGCTCGGGCTGGTGTTGCTCTTCCTCGCGGTGAAGCCGGGCCGACCGCGTGCGGTGGTGCTGACGTCGGCGGACCCGCAGGTCGTGATGGGGATCGAGACCGTCGGGATGAGCCGGCACCTCGCCCGCGCGGCGGAGTCGGTGCCCGGAGTCTCCTCGGCTCAGGTCACTGTCAGCGCCCGCAAGGTGCGGGTGGCCGCGTCGAGTCCCCTGCGCGACGTAGCTGGCCTGGACGAGCAGATCCGTACGGCCGTCACCGAACGCGTCGACGAACTCGCACCGATGGCGGGTCGCCCGACCGTCCGGGTCACCGTTCGCCGCAGACAGGACTGAGTCAGATGACCACGAGGAATCGTCGCACCGCCCTGAGGAACCGAGTGGGGCTCGCCCTGGTCGGGCTGGTCCTGCTGCTGGCCGGCGCGGCCGGGCTGGCGCGTGGACTGAACCTTCTTCCCCGCATGTTCGGCCCCGCCTCCGGCCCGGTCATCGATCCGGCGACCGTCCGGTTCGGCGTCGAGCAGAAGTGGTTCTGGCCCGCGCTCGCCGTGGTCGCGATCGTGCTGGCGCTGCTGGCACTGTGGTGGCTGGCCAGCCAGACCCGGGTCGACAGCCTGCGCAACCTCCGCCTCGAACCCGACTCGCGGCAGGGGGTGACCAACCTCCCCGGCAAGGCGGTCACCGCCGCGATCGAGAACGACCTCGCCGACAGCCCGTACCTCCATCGCGGCCACGCCCGGCTGACCGGTTCGGCGGCCCATCCCCGGCTTCACCTGCACGTGGTCCTGGACCACGACGCGGACCCGGCAGCGGCCCGGGCCCGGATCGACCAGGCGCTGGCGCGAGTACGGCAGGCCGTCGAGTTGGACGAACTCCCGACGACGGTGGAGCTGACCGCACGGCGCTGAGTCCGCGGCCTGACTCCGTGGCTTGACTGCGCGGCTTGTCGGTGGGCGTCGCTACTGTCCGGCGGCACCGGGCCGAACCCCTGCGTGCCCGGCCGCTGAAGGAGGCAGCCATGACAGAGCGACCCCGCATGCACGTCACAGCCACCGTGCTGGAGTCCTCCGACGCGCAGGCGCTGGCGGCCTTCTACGTCCGGCTGCTGGGCTGGAAGGTCGTGCAGGACAAGCCCGGCTGGGTGCGCCTGGATCGCGACGGCGGCGGTGCGGCCCTGTCGTTCCAGACCGAGCCCGCCTACGTCCGCCCCACGTGGCCCGCCGCCGCCGGCGCGCAGCAGATGATGGCGCACCTCGACATCAACGTCGACGACCTCGACGCGGCCGGCGCGCACGCGGAGGCGGCTGGCGCAACCCTCGCCGACCACCAGCCGCAGGACGACGTACGCGTGTACCTCGATCCGGCCGGCCATCCCTTCTGCCTCTACTTGTAGCGCCCGGCGCCTGCCATGATCGCGGCGTGGTGGACGAGCGAACAGGCGACGAGACGGACCGGATGCGGGTCCGGGCGCGCGACCGGTTCGCGGCCGGCGAGGTGGTCCCGGAGGTCGCGGTCGGCCACGGTGGCCGCTGGGGGATCAGCGCGATCTTCCGACTGCCCGGCCAGGTCCGCCACGACGTTGCGGGTTTGGCCCGGCAGGTGGGCGCGGTCGCCGGTCCGGGCCACTGGATACACGACGCGGACAGCCTGCACCTGACCATCTGCACGTTCGAGCCGCATCGCCCCGGCGTTTCGCCTACCGACCGGCGGGTGCGGATGTTCGGCGCCGCGCTGCGGGCCGCGGCGACCGGTCTGCCTGCCGTACGCCTCGTCCTTCGGGGTGTCGGTCCGCATCCGCGCGGGGTCGCGGTGCTCGCCCACCCCGAGGACGACACGGCGGACACGCTGAGGCGGCGGATCGACAGCTCGCTCCGGGCGGGTTCTGGTTCGGACCGACCGGGACCGTCCGTTTCTCGGCTGGCCCGGGACTGGTACGTCAACCTGGTGCACTTCGCCGCCCCGGCGATCGACGTCGGAGCCGTCCTCACCTGGTGCGACGACCAGGGGGAGGCCGAGTTGGGTTCCGTCGTCCTTCCGGCCGCCGAACTCGTCCGCTGGGACGCCAAGGGCGGAACCGTACGACCGGTGCCACTCGATCGGGTCGAGCTCACCGGCGGCTGAGGTACGTCCGCCTCGGGGGCTGCGGCCGACGCGGCCGCAGGCGCTCTGAACGGTCGCCGCGGGCGCTCAGGCCGGGCGTCGAAGGGTCAGGGACTGGAACCGGAACACCGCCGCGGGGTCGCCGTGGAAGTCCGTGACCTCCACCACGTGGAAGTCCACCACCTCGAACGCCTGCCGCGCGTAGTCCTGGAGCTCCTCGTCGGTCCGCGAGGCGAAGAACCGCGGCGGGTCGTGCCGGTCGTCGGCCAGCGGCCCCTCGCCCTGTGCGCCTCCGTACACACCGAGATAGAACAACCCGCCCGGCCGTAGCACGGTCGCGATGGACTCCAGCGCCGCCGGCAGGTCGGCGTTCGGCACGTGCAGCAGGCAGTTCATGGCGTACGCGGCGTCGAAGGACTCGGGCGGGAAGCCGAGGTGCAGGAAGTCGGCGACGTGTGCGTCGATGCCCTTCTCCCGGCAGCGCTCCACCATCGCCGGGGACAGGTCGGTGGCCGCGACCCGCAGACCGTGGTCGCGGAAGTAGGCGCTGTCCTGGCCGGTGCCCGCGCCGACCTCGAGAAGCGTCGCGACTCCCTCGGCTCGCAGCCGGTCGAGGTAGGCCTCGCGTTCGGCGAGCTTCCACGGCGCCTTGTCCATCGCGTCGCGGCGTTCGGCGCCGCCGTCGTAGGCGACCCGGAGACTGTCGAGTACGTCGTCGTATCGGGTGCTCATCTGCGGCTCCGAAGTCGTCGGACTGGTGTGCACAGATGAATACCAGAAGGGTCGGACACAGCGGCCCGAGCGAAGCGTTCGCCACACCACGGACGAGTTGATCGGGAGCGCCCGGAAGGGCCCGATCGTTGCTCCCTGAGGTGGGCCGCCACAGTCGTGACACCGGGGCGCCGCGCTCTTTCGGGTAGTGCGGTTTCCGCAGGGGCGAGGTGTGGCCGGGCCACCGAACTGTGCGGCGTACCTCATGGTCGCCACCCAGTGGCGGTTCGTAGCGTCCAGGCATGATCGAACGGAGTGGGTTTGTGAGCGCCATGACAGTGGCGGCGAAGGCCGAGCCGACCGGCGGGATCGTCGGCTGGGTCACCGGACTGATGGAGAAGCTCGGCAGCCCGGGCGCCGGCGTGGCGGTCTTCCTGGAGAACCTCTTCCCGCCCATCCCCAGCGAGCTGATCCTGCCCCTGGCCGGGTTCGCCGCCAGCCGGGGTGACCTGAGCCTGGTGGGCGCCATCGGCTGGACCACGCTGGGCTCGACGCTGGGCGCGCTCGTTCTGTACTTCCTCGGCGCGGCGGTGGGGCGCGAGCGTACGCGTGGACTGGTGCGGAAGCTGCCCCTGGTGAAGGTGTCCGACGTCGACCGGACCGAGGAGTGGTTCCTGCGGCACGGGCGGTCGACGGTGTTCTTCGGCCGGATGGTGCCGCTGTTCCGCAGCATGATCTCGATCCCGGCCGGTGTGGAACGCATGCCGCTGATGTTGTTCGTACCGCTCACCGCGGCCGGCAGCGCGCTGTGGAACTCCGCACTGATCCTCGCCGGCTACTTCCTGGGCGAGCACTGGTCGCTGGTCGAGGTGTACGTCGGGATGTTCTCCACGGCGATCGTCGCGGTCGCCGCCCTGGTGGTGGTGGCGTTCGTCGCGGTCCGCCTGCTGCGCCGCGAACGCGACCAGGTCGGTGACGACGGAGTCGACCGGGACGGTGAGTGGGTGGAACGCCGAACGCGGCGAGGCCGCCGGCGACTGGGCGACGAAACCGCGGAGTGACGGGCGCCGAGAGTGCCTGCCCGAGCTGCCCGAGCCGCCGGAGGGTCCGCACAGTGGCAGAGCGTAACAACGGCGACGAGCACTGATCGACATACCCGGCGGCGACCGATCGGCCACCCAACGCGGTGGAATGCGCCCTGGGTGCCAGGGCGTTCGGGACGGTGGACCTCGGCCATCTAAGGTGTGCAGGCCGCCGGCGCTGGCGATCCCAGACCCCCGGCCGGCACACAACGTAACCACCAGGGAGCCGCCCACACAGTGGCTCCCCTTTGGCGTGCGCCCCGACCGGGCGACCGTCTCAGCTGAACCAGGAGGACCCCAGCTCCATGAACCACGCCCTGCTCATCGCGTTCGTCGTCGCGGTGGCGCTGATCAGCGTCGTACCCGGCCCGGACATGATGTTCGTCCTCGCCCACGCGGTTTCCGGCGGTCGCCGGACGGGCTTCGTCGCCGCGGCCGGAATGTCGACCGGGCTCACGGTGCACACCGTGGCGGCGGCGTTCGGCCTGGGCGCGTTGATCAGGACCGCGCCGCTGGTCCTCGAGGGCATCCGGATCGCCGGGGCGTTGTTCCTGGTCTACCTCGCCGTGATGACCTGGCGGGCCAGCCGGGGCCGGGGCGGTTCGGTGCGTACGCCGAGCAAGCCGCGCTCGCTGCCACGGGTGTACGTGATGGCCGTGCTCACCAACCTCGCGAACCCGAAGGTCATCCTCTTCTACCTCGCGTTCATGCCGCAGTTCCTCACCACCGGCGCGCACAGCTGGCCGGCCACCGCGCAGTTCCTGGTCCTCGGCGCGATCTTCATCGCCATCGGGATCGTGGTGGACTCCTCCGTGGCCATGCTGGCCGGGACGTTCTCCGAGCGGGTGCTGCGCCGGCAGGCGTTCCGCCGCTGGCTGGAGCGCGCGTCCGCGACCATTTTCGGTGCCCTCGCGGTGCGGCTGATGCTGGACGCCACGCAGTAGCGGTACGTAGTCCCGGCGAGACACGTCCCGGCCGGGACGAACGCGCCGACGAGTCCGGTCGGTGCCGCGTACGGTTGCGCCATGGCCGCATCGGCAGCCCGCGGCCGGACACGCACCCGCGCGGCACTGGTCACTCTCCTCGTCGCCGTCGCCGCTCTCGTCACGGGCGGCGGCGTCGCCGTCGTAGCGGCCGCGGACGGCTCGGACGGGCAGGGCGGGCAGGGTGCTGGTTACCGCACCGACGACGCCCTGGTCACCGTCCGCACCGGCCCGCACGGTGACCGGCCGGTCAGGCTTGACACCCGGCTGTACCTCCCCTCGTCGGCGACCGCCGACCGCCCGGCGCCGGCGGTCCTGCTCGCCCACGGACTCGGTGGAACCAAGGACAGCGTGGCCGGGCAGGCCCGTGACCTGGTACGACGCGGGTACGTCGTGCTCACCTGGACCGCCGAGGGGTTCGGGGCCTCCGGTGGCCAGATCCACCTGGACAGCCCCGACTGGGAGGTCACCGACGCGCGCCGGCTGCTGGACCGGCTGGCCCGTCGCCCGGAGGTGCGCCGCGACGGCCCGGGCGACCCGAGGGTCGGCGTGGTCGGCGCCTCCTACGGCGGCGCGCTGGCGTTGCTGGTGGCGGGCTACGACCGGCGGGTGGACGCGATCGTTCCCCAGGTCACCTGGAACGACCTTGGCAACGCGCTGGCGCCGGAGGCGACCGGGCGAGGTTCCGGTGCCGGCGTACTGAAGCGGGCCTGGGCCGGCCGGCTGTTCGCCGCCGGGATCGGCTCCGCCACCGGTGCCCCCGCCGACTGCGGACGGTACGCCGAGAACGTGTGCCGGACGTACCAGCGGCTGATTCTCACCGGACGTGTCGACCCGATCACCCGCGACCTGCTGGCCAGGTCCAGCCCGGCCTCCGTCCTGCACCGGATCACCGCACCGACGCTGCTGATCCAGGGCACGGCGGACACGCTCTTCCCGCTGAGTGAGGCCGACGCCAACGCCATCGGCATCGCGAAGGCCGGCACCAGGGTGCGGGTGGCGTGGTTCTCCGGCGGTCACGACGGCGGTGCGGGCGCCGACCTCGACCAGCGCCGGGTGAAGGCCGCGACCCTCGGCTGGCTCGACTACCACCTGCGCCACGAAGGGTCGCCGCCGCCGGACTCGTTCGCGTTCAGCCGGGTCACCGGCACCGGCTACGGCGGGGACGGCGTGCGGGTGCTCGGCCTGTACGCCGACAGCTACCCCCGCCTCGACGGGGACCGCCCGGCCCGCAACGTGAAGCTGCGCGGGTCGCCGCGCGCGGTGAGCAACCCTCCGGCCGGCACCCCCGCGGCCGTGTCCTCCATCCCCGGGCTGGGCAGCCTCGCCGGCTCGCTGCTGTCCCAGTCCTCGGGCGCTTCCTCGTCCAGGTCCCCGTCGGATCCCTCGTCCGGATCGTCGGCGGACTCCCCGCTCGCCGGGGCTCTCGGCAGTTCGCTCACCACGGACGTCCCCGGCCAGTTCGTGTCGTACGACTCGGCGCCGCTGACGGCGCCCGCCGACGTCACCGGCGCACCCACCGTGCGGATCCGGGCGGCGTCGCGGTCGGGCAGCGCGGTGCTGTTCGTCAAGCTGTACGACGTGGCGCCGAGCGGCGCCCGGGAACTCCCCGGCGGCGGTGTCGCCCCGGTCCGGCTGAGCGGGCTGCCCGCCTCCATCGAGGAGGCCCGGCCGGTGTCGGTGACGCTGCCCGGCATCGTGCACCGGTTCCCCGCGGGCCACCGGCTCCGGGTCACCCTCGCCACCACCGACCAGGCGTACGCCGGTCCGGCGCAACCGCAGGTCTACACCGTCGGCCTGGCCCCGGGCTCCGGCATCCAGCTGCCGCAGGTGGCCGCGTTCACCGCCACCGACTCCACCGGGCCGTGGGTGGTCCTGCTCGGCGCCGTCGTGGCCGCGCTGGCCGTCGTACTCCCGCTCGGCTGGTGGGCGGCGCGCCGGCGGAGCAGGCGGCGGGTTCGGCGAGTGATGGCGGAGTACGCCGAGGTGCCGCTGGTGGTCCGCGGCGTGACCAAGACCTACGCCGACGGGCTGACCGCTCTGGACGGCGTCGACTTCACCGTCCGCCGCGGCGAGGTCGTCGGACTACTCGGCCCGAACGGCGCCGGCAAGACCAGCTGCCTGCGCATCCTGCTCGGCCTGGTCCGGCCGACCGCGGGCGAGGCGCTCGTCTTCGGTCACCGGGTCGGCGCCGGCGCCCCCGCGCTGTCCCGGGTGGGCGCGCTGGTGGAGGGGCCGGGCTTCCTGCCGGACCTGTCCGGCCGGGCCAACCTGGAGCTCTTCTGGCAGGCCACCGGACGCGCTCCGGGCGACGCGCACCTGGACGAGGTGCTGGCGATCGCCGCCCTCGGGCCCGCCCTGAACCGGAAGGTGCGTACCTACAGCCACGGCATGCGGCAGCGGCTGGCGATCGCCCAGGCCATGTTAGGGCTCCCCGACCTGCTCATCCTGGACGAGCCCACCGACGGCCTCGACCCGCCCCAGATCGCGACCCTGCGGCGGACCCTGCGTGCCTACACCGCGGGAGGCCGGGCCGTTCTCGTGTCCAGCCACCTGCTCGCGGAGGTCGAGCGCACCTGCAGTCACGTCGTCGTCCTGCACCGGGGCCGGCTGCTCGCGGCCGGGGCGGTGGCGTCCGTCGTCGGTGACTCACCGAACCTCGAGGACGTGTTCCTCACCCTGGTGGAGGACGAGCTCCCGGCCGGCGACCTCGTGACCACGGCCGAGAAGGGTGGTCAGGCATGACCGAGCGGGCGACCGAGAACGCCGCGACGACCGAGAACGCCGCGACGACCGAGAAGGGCGCCACGACCGAGGACGCCGCGACGGCCGAGGACGGCCCCGCTGCCGGCACCGGGACCGGAGCGGAGAACGCCGCCAAACCGACCCCCGCCGCCGACGGTGGAACGCCCGGCTACCGGTCCGGCGCCACCCTGCCGTTCCGGGCCGAGCTCCGGCGGCAGCTGCGCCGCCGGCGTACCGCCCTCGCGTTCGCACTCGTCGTCGCGCTCCCACTTCTGCTCGTGGCGGCGTTCACCTGGGGGTCCGGAGACGGCGGCGGGCTGCCGTCGTTCGGCGCCCTGGCGACGTCCGGCGGCGCCAACTTCACGGTGTTCACCCTGGCCACCGCGGCGGCCCTGCTGCTCAACCTGATCGTCGCGCTGGTGTGCGGGGACGCGGTGGCCGGCGAGGCCGGGTGGGGAAGTCTGCGCTACCTGCTCGCGGTGCCGGTCCCGCGCGCCCGGCTGCTCGGGGTGAAGCTGGCGGTCGGCCTGGCCACCTCGACGGTCGCACTGCTGGTCCTCGCCGTCACCGCCCTGGCCGTGGGGACTGCCGCGTTCGGCTGGCACCCGCTGCGCACCCCGCGCGGCGACGAGCTGCCACCGATGGACGCTCTGTGGCGGATCGCGGTGATGGTCGGCTACCTGGCGGTCTGTCTGCTGCTGGTGGCGGCACTGGCGTTCTGGTTCTCGGTACGCACGGACGCGCCGCTGGTCGCGGTGGGCGGAGCGGTCCTGGTGATGATCGTCGCGAACATCCTGGACGCGGTGGAGGCGCTCGGCGGGATCCGTTCGGTGCTGCCGATGCACTACGCCACCGCCTGGCGTGGGCTGTTCACCGATCCCCTGCAGTGGGAGGACCTGGCCAAGGGCAGTCTGTCGTCCCTGGCGTACACCGCCGTCTTCCTCGGGCTGGCGTGGTGGACGTTCCTCCGCAAGGACGTCCTCTCCTAGCGTCCAGGCCGCGAAACCGCAGGTCACCGGCCCTTCGACAGCGCTCGGCCGGGTTGTTCGCCGGCTCACGACCGGAGGGGTCCGGAGCTACGCTGGCAGGATGAGCGTCGGTCCCACCGGGCCGTCCGACGGGCCTTTCTCCGATCAGTCCACAGGGCTGTCCACAGGGTCGTACGACGGGCACCGCGAGCCGGCTGCGGTGTGCCTGCGCGGTCTGTCGTACCGCTTCAACGACCATCCGGCCGTCGACGACGTCGATCTCGACGTACGGCCCGGCGAGGTGTTCGGACTACTCGGGCCCAACGGCGCGGGCAAGACCACCACCATCAGGTTGCTCACCACGCTGCTGCCCGTCCAGGACGGCCAGGTGCACGTCTTCGGCCGCGACGTACGCCGGTCGAGGATGGCGGTCCGCCGGCTGCTCGGCTACGTCCCCCAGCAGCTGTCCGCGGACGCGTCCCTCACCGGGCGGGAGAACGTCACGCTGTTCGCCCGGCTGTTCGACGTGCCGCGGCGCGAGCGACGCTCCCAGGTCGACGACGCGCTCGCCGTGATGGGCCTGTCCGACGCCGCCGACCGGCTCGCCTCGACGTACTCCGGCGGCATGATCCGCCGGCTCGAACTCGCCCAGGCCCTGGTCAGCCGGCCCCGGCTGCTGGTGCTCGACGAACCCACCATCGGCCTGGACCCGATCGCGCGCGGAACGGTCTGGGAACGCGTCCAGGAGTTGCGAGCCGACACCGGCATGACGGTGCTGGTCACCACCCACTACATGGACGAGGCCGAGCAGGAGTGCGACCGGATCGCGCTGATGCACCTCGGCCGGCTGCGCGCGGTCGGCGCACCGGCGGAGCTGAAGGCGGCACTCGGCCCGGGCGCCACCCTGGAGGCGGTCTTCCGGCACCACTCCGGCGAGGTGTTCGGCGACGGAACCGGCGAGGGCGAGGAGGGCGGTGACTTCCGTGGCGTCCGAAGCACGCGTCGCACGGCCCGGCGGCTCGGTTGACCAGCCCACCCGGCAGCGCGTCCCGTGGCGGTTGCCGAGCCGGGTGGTGACCCTGTGCCTGCTCGAGCTGCAGAAGCTGCGTCACGACCGGACCGAGTTGGTCACCCGCGCGGTGCAGCCGGCGTTGTGGCTCACCGTCTTCGGTACGACGTTCAGCCGGCTGCACGTCATCCCCACCGGCCAGGTGCCGTACCTCGACTTCCTGGCACCGGGGATCCTGGCGCAGTCGGCGTTGTTCATCGCGATCTTCTATGGCATCCAGATCATCTGGGAGCGGGACGCCGGGGTGCTCGCCAAGCTGCTGGTCACGCCGACACCGCGCGCCGCGCTGGTCACGGGTAAGGCGTTCGCGGCGGGAGTACGGGCGTGCGCCCAGGCGGTGATCGTGCTGCTTCTCGCGGCGGTGCTCGGGGTGGACCTGACCGCGAACCCGCTGCGCATCCTGGGCGCGTTCGCCGCCCTGATGCTCGGTGCGGCGTTCTTCTGCTGCCTGTCCCTCAGCATCGCCGGGCTGGTGCTCAACCGCGACCGGCTGATGGGGATCGGGCAGGCCCTCACGATGCCGCTGTTCTTCGCCTCGAACGCGCTCTACCCGGTGGCGCTGATGCCGGAGTGGCTGCGCTGGATCGCCCTCGCCAACCCGTTGAGCTACCAGGTGGACGCGCTACGGGGACTGCTGGTGGGTACGCCGGCCCACCTGGCGCTGGACTTCGCGGTGCTCGCCGTCGCCGCGGGGGTGGGCATCGCCACGGCGTCCGCGTTGCTCGGCCGGCTCGCCCGCTGAGCCGGCACGCGAAACCTCCGCGCCGGCAGTGCGACGCTCGTGACCCGCTGGAATGCGGGCGAGGTCGCACTGCCGGCGCGGAGGTGCTGTGCCGCGGGGTCTCGGTGCCGGAGGGGTGATCGTTGTCGACGGGTGCGGTCAGCCGGCGTGCCGGCCGTCGCGGTCGTTGTCCTCGCCGGCCTCCGACGTCTCGACGTGCTCGGCAGGTGCGTCCGGCGTGGTCGGAATCGGCGGTGTGGGAGTGCGGTCGGCGACCGCCTCACCCGGGCTGGCGCCCACCGTGTCGGCCGGCTCGGCCGACGCGTGCTTGGGCGCCCCGGACCCCGCGACGGTCTCCGGGGTCTGGCCGGGCGCGGGCGGGCTCGCGGGAGCCGAGGTCTGCGGCGGTGCCGCCGACGGCATCGGCTGCCACTGCTGCTGGCTGCTTCCCTTGAGGGCGCGGTAGGCGGCGATGGCGGCGCCACCGAGTGCCCCGACGAGCAGGAGCAGGCCCCACTTGCGCTTACGGTGCGGCTTGGCCACCTCGACCTCGCCGCGCAGGGCGGCGTAGGCGGCGGTGCCGCGGCGCAGGGCCTCGTCGCGGTAGGGCTCACTGACCTCGAGCGCGTGCGAGACCGCCTCGCTCACCCGCGGCGCGACGTCCTCGACGAGGACGTGGCGGGCGTGCTCGACGGCGGGGGTGACCTTCTCCCGGGCCTCCTCGACCGCCGGGCCGAGGTGTGTCCGGGCGTTCTCCACGGCGGGAGTGAGATGCGTCCGGGCGTTCTCGACCGCGGGGGCGAGGCGCCCACGGGCGCTCTCGACGGCGGGGGCGAGGCGTTCACGGGCACTGTCGACCGCCGGGCTCATCCGCTCACGGGCGCTCTCCACGGCCGGCACGACGCGCTCGCGGGCGGACTCGACGGCGGGTACGAGTCGCTGGCGCGCACTGTCGACGGCGGGATTCAGCCGTTCGCGGGTGTAGTCGGCGGCCGGAGCGACCCGCTCGCGGAGCTCCGGGGCCAGGCCCGCTCGCTTCTTCTGGCGTCCCATCTGGTTGCGCCTCCTTGTCCACACGTGCGGCGTGCGGCTTCGTCTGAAGTCCCCGGGCACCTCGCGGCGGGGATGTGTCGGGATGCCTTTCCCACGGTGCCTCCGATCATGCCCGGTCGGCACGTTCCTGTCGCGGGGGCACCCCGCAAGCATTCCACTCGTTGCCGTGAAAGGATCGCCGCTACGGCAATGCAAGCGCAGAGAGGACGTACCGGTGAGTGAAGAGACGTTCGCCACACTTCGGACCTCGAAGGGCAATGTGGTGATCCGGCTGTTCCCCGATCACGCGCCCAAGACGGTGCAGAACTTCGTCGGCCTGGCGGAGGGCACCCGCGAGTGGGTCAATCCCGAGACCGGGGAGAAGTCCTCCGACCGTTTCTACGACGGCCTCACGTTCCACCGGATCATCCAGGGCTTCATGACCCAGGGCGGCTGCCCCCTCGGCACCGGCACCGGCGGGCCCGGCTACCGCTTCGGCGACGAGATCCACCCCGACCTTCGCTTCGACCGTCCCTACCTCCTGGCGATGGCGAACGCCGGTCCCAGCACCAACGGCTCGCAGTTCTTCATCACCGCGGGCCCCCAGCCGCACCTCAACGGCCGGCACACGATCTTCGGCGAGGTCGAGGACCAGGCCAGCCGCGCGGTGCTGGACGAGATCAACTCCGTGCCCACCGGGCCGATGGACCGGCCGCTCGAGCCGGTCATCGTGGAGTCGGTCGACATCGAGCGCCGCGAGGCCTGACCCCGACGACCTGGGGGCGGACCAGTGATGACCGACCAGCCACGGCCGGACGAGGGCCCGGAGGCCAGCCAGTCCTCCGGGCACCCGCCGGTGCCGACGTGCTACCGCCATCCCGAGCGCGAGACCTACATCCGCTGCCAGCGGTGCGACCGGACGATCTGTCCTGACTGCCAGCGGCAGGCCGCGGTGGGGTTCCAGTGTGTGGAGTGCGTACGCGAAGGCGCCCGCTCCACCCCCACCGCCCGCACCCGGTTCGGCGGCGTGGTCCGGGGCGAGGGTGCGCTCGTCACCAAGGTGCTGATCGGGCTCAACCTCGTGGTCTTCCTGCTGACGGTGGTGCTCGGCCGGTCGGTCGAGCAGCAGCTGTCCCTGGTCGGCAACAGGTTCTTCTTCGCCGACGCGGTCGGTGAGTCCTTCGGCGTAGCCGGCGGCGCCTACTGGCGGCTGCTGACCTCGGCGTTCCTGCACGTCGAGATCTGGCACCTCGCGATCAACATGTTCTCCTTGTGGGTGCTCGGCCCACCGCTGGAGCGGCTGCTCGGCCGGCTGAGGTTCGCCGGGCTCTACCTCGTCGCGGCGCTGGCCGGCAGCGCCGTCGCGTACGCCTTCACCTCGCCGCTGACGCCCATCCTCGGCGCGTCCGGCGCGGTCTTCGGCCTCTTCGGCGCGACCGTCATGATGGCCCGGCGGATGCGCGCCGACATGAGCTGGTTCCTCGGGATCCTGCTCATGAACGTCGTGCTGAACGTCGTTTTCCGGCACTTCCTGTCCTGGCAGGGCCACCTCGGCGGGTTCGTCGCGGGGCTGGCGCTGGGTGCGGTGATCGCGTACGCGCCACGGGAGCGTCGTGACCTGGTGCAGGGCCTCGGCTTCGCGGGGGTCCTGCTCGCCTCGATCGCGCTGATCCTGTGGCGGACCGCGCAGATCAACGCCGGCCTGGCCTGACACCCCGAGCCGCCCGACTCACCAGCTCCACAGTCCACAGCTGGGGACAACCCGACCGCGGATCCCTTGGGATATCCCCAGCCCACCTGTGGATGTTGGGGACAACTCCCGGATAGCTGGGGACAGCGTGTGGACGCCCGTCGCGCAGGGCGGGGCAAGTCCCTGACCTGCAGCTTTCTCAGGTTTACTCGGCGTTGCCGAGCCGCTGGAATCCGGGCGAACGCCGTGCCGAACCGGTCTGTCTGCACAGTTCGCGCGCCGGAACGGCCGATCACGGGTCCACAGGCGCCGTTTCCACAAGGAACTTGTCCACAGCCTGGGGATGGTCGTGTGGATGAACTACACGGATGTAAGCCGCTCCCCGCACCGTCGGCGAGTCACCGTGCGGTGACCACGGCCACCCGCGGGGAGGTCGGCGTCAGCGCCACTGGGTGGAGACGACGAACCCGGTGGCGATCAGGCCCATCCCGATCAGGATGTTCCAGTTGTGCAGGTCGCGCATGCCCGGGATCTCGGTGCCGGCGAGGTAGAACGTGACGATCCAGGCCAGCCCGACCAGGAAGCAGACCAGCATCACCGGCACGACCCACCGCCCGGCGTGCCTGCTTTTCTCGCCCTTTGCGGTGCCACCGCGCGGAGGGCTGTAGACCTGCTTCTTCCGGCCGTGTGATTCGGGCACCTCGCCACCTTTCGTCGTAGACGTCCGAGCCGGCCGGCACCGGCCGACGCCGGCTGGGGCCGGCTCACGAGGACGGGACCCTGACGGGAGGCTGACTGGACACGGGTCGGACACTGACGTCGGTTAGCGTAGTCAACACTCGGAGCGGAACGACGACGGAGGGCGCGTGGCTGACCAACTGCCCGACTCGTCGACCTCCCGGCAGGGAGACGCCACCGACACGACCGACGGCGCCGGCGCAACCGACGGCACCGGCGCAACCAACGGCACGGACACGCGGCGTCGTCCCCGCTGGCGTCTTCGCTGGCTGCGCCCCGCACGGCTGCTGACCGCGCTGACGTTCGCGCTGGCCGGGTTTCTCGGAGTGACCAGCGCGGTGAGCGCCGATGGCACCGATCTGCGGGCCGAACGCCAGACCGACCTGGCCGACCTCGCGCGGTCCCAGCTGCGTACCAACCAGCGGCTCGGCGACCGGGTGAGCAAGCTCCGGGCGGAGGTCGACGACCTGCTGGCCCGGCAGCTTCGCAGCGACCGGTCCGGCGCCGCCCAGAAGAAGGTCGACCGGCTGGCACCCGTCGCCGGGCTGACCCCGCTGCGTGGACCGGGAGTGACCGTCGTCCTGGACGACGCGCCACCCAGCGCCCGTTCCAACGACACCGACCCCGACGCCCTGGTCGTCCACCAGCAGGACATCCAGGCCGTGGTGAACGCGATGTGGGCCGGTGGCGCGGAGGCGATGACGATCCAGGGCCAGCGGGTGATCTCCACCTCCGCGATCCGCTGCGTCGGCAACTCCGTCGTCCTCCACGGCGTCCCCTACCCGCCGCCGTACCGCATCGAGGCGGTCGGTGACGTGGGCGGCATGATCCAGGCGATCGGGGACTCGCCGGCGATCAACACCTATCTCGCCTACGTCACGGACCCGAGGTACCGCCTCGGGTGGAAGCTCACCCGGTCCACCAACCTGCGGATGCCGGCGTTCGACGGGCCGCTCAACCTCGACTACGCCGCCGAACGCGACGTCAGCGGGGACGCGGCCGCCCGCTGACCGGTGCCTTGGGTCTGTCCTGACAGACCCTAGGAGCCGGGTGCCCGGACGCCCGGACGAGCCGCGCAGCACAATGGTCCGGTGAGCACCCGCATCCTCGTCGTCGACAACTACGACTCCTTCGTCTTCAACCTGGTGCAGTACGTCTACCAGCTCGGAGTCGAGTGCGACGTACGCCGTAACGACGAGGTGGAGCTGTCCGAGATCGACGGCTATGCCGGTGTCCTGCTCTCCCCCGGGCCGGGCACCCCGGAGCACGCCGGCGTGTGTGTCGACCTGGTGCGCCGGGCCGCCGGGCGGGTGCCGGTGTTCGGGGTGTGTCTGGGGCTGCAGGCGATCGCCGTCGCGTACGGCGGGGTGGTCTCCCGCGCCCCCGAACTCCTGCACGGCAAGACCAGCCTGGTCCACCACGACGGCGCCGGGGTGCTGGCCGGACTGCCCGACCCGTTCACCGCGACCCGCTACCACTCGCTCGCGGTCGAGCCGACCTCGGTGCCGCCGGAGTTCGAGGTGACCGCCCGAACCGGTTCCGGCGTACTGATGGCGCTCAAGCACCGCGAGTTCGACTGCGAGGGTGTGCAGTTCCACCCCGAGTCGGTCCTCACCGAGGGAGGCCACCGGTTGCTGGCCAACTGGCTGGTCACCTGTGGCGAAGCCGGCGCGGTGGAGCGGTCCGCCGGGCTGGCGCCGGTGGTCAGCCGGTCGTGAGCCGGGTCGGCTGAGCCGTACCCCTGTTCCCCGGGTCGCAGCCTGTGGCCGGTCGAGTGACCGGCGACAGGCTCAGGCCGCGGGTGGCGGAGGAGGCGGAGTCGTCGCCCCGTCGCCCTGCGGCGGTGGCGGGGGTTCCGGAGTGTCCGTCGGCGTCGGCTTCGGTGTCTCCGTGGGCGGCGGCGGCGTCTCGGTCTGAGTGGGAGTCGGCTCCGGCTGCGTCTGCGTCGGAGTCGGCGACGGCTCCTGGGTCTTGGTCGGCTTGGGCTTCGGCTGTGGCTTGGGCTGCTGCTGTGCCGGTGCCCGGGCGATCACGATCGTGACCGTGGTGTCGGGTTCACGGCGCCGACCGGAGCCGGGCACCTGCCGGACGACCGTGCCCGCCTGTGCCTGCGACGTGGTGTCGTAGCTCTTGCCCACCCGGAACCCCGCGTCGGCGAGCCGGGCCTCCGCGACCGCCGCGCTGTCCCCCACGACGTCCGGGACGGAGACCAGCCCGCTGGGGTGGTAGAGCGTGACCGTACTGCCGGCCTTGACGACGGACCCCTCGTCCGGGTTGACCCGGCTGACGTCGGTGGCGTCGCCGGAAGCCTTCGAATCCTCCTTGCTGAGGACGTTCAGGCCTTCCTTCTCCAGCATCGCGCGGGCCGCGGAGACCTTCTTGCCCACCACCGCGGGGATGGTGACCTCGCCCTGCCCGCTGGACACGGCGACGTCCACGGCGCTGTCGATCTTCGCCGAAGCGCCCGGGGTGGGGTTCTGGGAGACGATCTGGCCCTTCGCGACGTTCTCGCTGGCCTGCTGGGTGACCTTGCCGAGCCGAAGCCGGCTCTGGGCGAGCGCGGCCTGCGCCTCGGTCAGCGTCTTTCCCTGCAGCGTGGGGGTGGAGACGGTCTTGGCCGAGTCCTTGCCCAGGCTCTGCAGGCCGATGAACGCCGCGACCCCGAGCACGAACACGATCGCGATGGCGAGCAGGATGTACGCCGCCTTCCGTCCGCGGTCGCGGGTCTCGTCGTCCTCGGCGTAGGCGGCCGCGCGTTCGGGGTCCGCCGGGGTGATCGGCTCGTCCGGCGGCAGGAAGCGCGCGGTCGCGCCGGCGGCGAGCATCGGTGCGATGAGCTCCTGGCCGGACAGCCCGCGCTCGATGTCCTGCCGCATCTCCGCCGCGGACTGGTACCGGTCGTGCGGCTTCTTCTGCAGCGCCTTGAGGGTGATCGCGTCGGCGATCGGCGGCACCTCCGGGTCGAGCATCGACGGTGGCCGAGGCTCCTCCCGTACGTGCTGGTAGGCCACCGAGACCGGCGAGTCGCCGACGAACGGCGGCCGGCCGGTGAGGAGCTCGTACAGCAGGCAGCCGGTGGAGTAGATGTCGCTGCGGGCGTCGACCGACTCACCGCGCGCCTGCTCCGGGGAGAGGTACTGCGCGGTGCCGATCACGGCCGCGGTCTGGGTCATCGTCGCGGAGGCGTCGGCGACCGCGCGGGCGATGCCGAAGTCCATCACCTTGACGTCGCCGTTCGGCGTCAACATGACGTTGCCGGGCTTGATGTCGCGGTGGATGATGCCCGCGCGGTGGCTGTACTCCAGCGCCTCCAGCACGTCCGCGGTGATCTCCAGCGCCCGCTCGGGGAGGATCCGGCGGCCCTCGCGGAGCACGTCGCGCAGGGTCCGCCCCTCGACGTACTCCATCACGATGTACGGAATCGAGATGCCGTCGGCCTTCTCCTCGCCGGTGTCGTAGACGGCGACGATGGTCGGCTGGTTGAGCGCCGCGGCGGACTGCGCCTCGCGACGGAACCTGGCCTGGAAGATCGGGTCGGTGGCGAGGTCGGGGCGCAGCGTCTTCACCGCGACCGTCCGGCCGAGTCGGCGGTCGACGCCGATCCTTACCTCGGCCATGCCGCCGTGCCCGAGCACCTCGCCGAGCTCGTAGCGGCCGCCGAGGAAACGCGCCTCCGTCATGACGTACCTTTCCTTACACGGTGCCCAGGCCTCATCGCCCGATCACCGCCCGCATCACGGCCTTGGCCACCGGGGCCGCCAGCTTCCCGCCGGAGATCTCGTTGCGCCCCACGTTGGCGTGTTCGATGACCACGGCCACCGCCACCTGGGGGGCGTTCGCCGGGGCGAACGACGCGAACCAGGCGTACGGCGGCTTGTCCGGAGTCGTCTGCGCCGTTCCTGTCTTGCCGGCCACCGACACCCCGTCGATCTTCACCGGCGCGCCGGTGCCGTGGTCCACGACGTTGACCATCATCTGGGTCAACTGCCCGGCGACGTCACCGGACACCGCCTGGGAGAGGGTCTGGGGATCGGTCACCTCGAGCGTCTTCAGGTCCGGCCCGCTCACCTTGGCCACGACGTAGGGCTGCATCACCTTGCCGCCGTTGGCGATGCCGGCGGAGACCATCGCCATCTGCAGCGGCGTGGCGGCGACGTCGTACTGGCCGATCGAGCTCTGCGCGAGCTGCGGTGTGTTCAGCTCCTTGGGGAACACGCTGGTGGAGGCGTTGAGATCTGAGAGGTACTCCTGGCCGAAGCCGAACTTCTCCGCCTGCTGGCGCAGTGCCTTGTCGCCGACCTTGAGGCCGAGTCCCGCGAACGCGGTGTTGCAGGAGGTGGCCAGCGCCTCGGTGAGGGTGACCTGTGGCGCGGGGCCGCACAGGCCGTTCTGCCAGTTCTTCATGTTGAACGTGGTCAGCGGGAGGTCCAACTGGGCCGGCGCGGGGAGTTGGGTGTTGGGATTGAAGCGTCCGCTCGACAGCGCAGCCGCGGCGGTGACCAGCTTGAACGTCGAACCCGGGGGGTACCGGCGCTGCGCCGCGCGGTTCTCCATCGGCCTGTCGGAGTTGTCTCCCAGCCGGTTGGCCGCCTTGAGGATGGAGTTGGCGTCGTGGGAGGAGAGCTGGTTGGGGTCGTACGTCGGCTTGCTCACCATCGCGAGGATCTTGCCCGTCGACGGCTCGATCGCCACCACGGCGCCGCGGTTGTTGCCGAGCGCGTCGTAGGCCGCCTGCTGCGCCTTCGGGTTGATCGTCAGCAGGACGCTGCCGCCCTGCGGCTGGCGGTTGGTGATCAGGTCGACGATCCGGCGGACGAACAGCCGGTCGTCGGTTCCGGCCAGGACGGAGTTCTCCGCCTTCTCCAGGCCGCGCCGGCCGAGCACGTAGGAGTAGTAGCCGGTGAGGTGGCCGTACAACTGCGGGTCGCGGTACCTGCGGAGGTAGACCAGGTCGTCCTTGGTCTTCACGGAGTAGGCGACCTGGGTGCCGCCGACCATGATCGGGCCCCGCTCCCGGGCGTACTCGTCCAGCGTGACCCGCTTGTTGTCGGCGCGGTCGTTGAGGTCGGAGGCCTGGAAGACCTGGATGTAGTTGGCGTTGGCCAGCAGGGCCAGGAACAACACCATGAAGGCCACCGCGACCCGGCGGATCGAACGGTTCATCGAGACATCACCGGCGTACCACCACTACCTGGGTCAGGGCATCTTCGGTCGGCGCGGGCGGCAGCACGGCGGCCGGCCTCCGCGCGAAGTCGCTGATCCGCAACATCAGGGCGACCAGCGCCCAGTTGGCGACCAGCGAGGAACCTCCGTAGGACAGGAACGGGGTGGTGAGGCCGGTCAGGGGGATCAGCTTGGTCACCCCGCCGATCACCACGAACACCTGGATCGCGAAGACCGAGGCGACGCCGATGGCGAGCAGCTTGCCGTACTGGTCCCGGCAGACCAGCGCGGTGCGCAGGCCGCGTTCGACGATCACGCCGTACAGCAGCAGGATCGCCATCAGCCCGGTCAGGCCGAGCTCCTCGCCGATCACCGCCGCGATGAAGTCGCTCTTGGCCAGCGGCACCAGCGTCGGGTGGCCCTCACCGAGGCCGCGGCCGAGCAGCCCGCCGTAGGCGAAGCCGTACAGCGACTGGATGATCTGGTACGCGCCGTTGGCGTTGGCCGGGTCGAACGGGTGCAACCAGGCGTTGACGCGGTTGGCGATGTGGGAGAACTGCGAGATGTGGAGCTGGGTGGCGGCGATGTAGGCGAACCACGCGCCGCCGACGAACATCGTGCCGCCGAGGAACAGCCAGCCGGGCCGCTCGGTCGCGACGTACAACATGATCACGAAGACGCCGAAGAACAGCACCGCGGTGCCCAGGTCGCGCTGGAAGACCAGGATCGCCAGGCTGATGAACCAGGCCGCCAGGATCGGGCCCAGGTCGCGGCCGCGGGGCAGGTCGAGGCCGAGGAACCGCCGCCCGGCTAGTGCCAGCGCCTCCTTCTTGACCACGAGGTAGCCCGCGAAGAAGACGATCAGCAGCATCTTCGCCACCTCGCCCGGCTGGAACGACAGCCCGGCGAACCGCACCCAGATCTGCGCGCCCTGGAAGCGCACGCCGATACCGGGCACCAGCGGGAGGAGCAGCAGGGCCACACCGGCGAACAGCGCGGTGTAGGTGGCCCGCTGCAGCCAGCGGTGGTCGCGGACCAGCAGCAACATGGCGATGAACGCCGCCACGCCCACCGCGGTCCAGGTGAGCTGGGCGGGTGCGTCGACCCGGGGCATCGCCTCGCCGGCGTCCTGGGCCGCCTTGACCTTGGACAGGTCGAGCCGGTGGATCAGGGCCAGGCCGAGGCCGTTGAGCAGGACCACGCAGGGCAGCAGGATCGGGTCGGCGTACGGCGCGCGGAAGCGGACCACCAGGTGCGCGATCCCCACCAGCAGGACGAGGCCGAGGGCGTACGACACGATCTGTGAGGAGATGTGACCGGTGACCGCGACGCCGACGACGGCGTACGCCCCGACGGCGACTCCGAGCGCGAGGACGAGCAGGACCAGCTCCGCACCGCGGCGCTTGCGGGGCTGCACGGAGTTGGCCTGCTGAGTGTCGCTCACTTCGTACCTGTCGGGGTCGGGGTCGGGGCTTCGCCGCCGTCGCACTCGAGGGGGATGTCGGGCACACCGGCCGCGCGGTTGCCGGTGGACTGTGCCGGGGTCTCGGTGGGGGACGGAGAGGGCAGGGCGGCGTTGGCGTTCGGCGTCTTCGTGGGGGTGGGCCGCCCCGGCGTGGCCTTGCCGGTGGGCTTGGGGGTCGGGGTGGGTGTGGGCTTGGGGGTGCCCTGGGCGGAGCAGCGGCGGGCGACGTCGGACAGCATCGAGACGATGGCCCGGGCCTCGCCGAGGTCGTTGGCCGCGATCGTGCCGGAAACCCGCTCACGGTGGTACTGCGGAAGTTTGGCCAGCGCCAGCGGCTCCAGCTCGTAGAGCTGGGACACCCGCAGGCCCGGGATCTGCTGGGAGATACCGCGGAAGATCGCCACCCGGGCGGGGGTGCCCGCGCCACCGGCGCCGGCTGTGCCGTCATGGTCTGCCGCGTCGGTGGGGTAGGCGCCGACGTAGTACTGCTTCTGGGTCCAGTCGTACGCCCACCGGACGCCGACCGCGAGCAACGCCAGCACGGCCAGGATGCACAGGATGCGGACCAGCCAGCGAAACCGGCGTCGCGGCGGGCGCGGCGCGTAGCGCAGCTCCTCCTCGCGGTCGGGGTCGCCGGGCACCCCGGCACCGACGCCGGCGATCGCGACGTCGGTGTCGTCGGCGCCGACGGTCCGGGGCCGGGTGAGGTCGTCGTCCTCGTCCAGGACGTCATGAGTGGAGGTGGGGTGGGAGGAGGTGACGCTGCTGCCGCCGGCACTCACCTCCGGGTCGACCGCGGCCACCGCGCCGACCAGGGCGATCGCGGCCGCGGCCGCGCCCTGCCCGCCGTCGCGCTCGGGGTCCACGACGTCGGCCACCACGCAGGTCACGTTGTCCGGGCTGCCGTGGTCGAGGGCCGCCTCGATCAGGTTGGTCGCGGCCTCCTCCGGCGTGGCCGCCCGGCCGAGGATCTCCGCGATCGCGGGGTCCTTGATCCCGGCGTTGTCCAGGCCGTCGGAGCAGACCAGGAACCGGTCGCCCGGGTCGACCTCGATCGGCTGGATGTCCGGGCGGGCGTCCTGCCGCCCCTCGAGCACCCGGATGATGAGCGACCGGTGGGGGTGGTACTCGGCTTCCTCCGGGGTGATCCGGCCCTCGTCGACCAGGCTCTGCACGAACGTGTGGTCGTGGGTGAGCATCCGCAGCCGGCCGCCGCGCAGGAGGTAGGCGCGGGAGTCGCCGATGTGCGCGACGTGCGCGACGTTCCCGTCGAACAGGATCGCCGTCAGCGTCGTGCCCATGCCCTCCAGGTGGGGCTCGGTCTCGATCCGGGCGGCGATGCGCGAGTTGGCCTCGCCCGCGACCCGGTTGAGCTCCTGGTCGGGGTCCGCGTGCTCGGCCACGTCGAGGTCGCGCACCGTGGTGATCGTGATGGCGCTGGCGACGTCGCCGCCGACCGCGCCGCCCATCCCGTCGGCGACGGCGAGGAGGAAGGGGCCGGCGTACCCGGAGTCCTCGTTCCGCTTCTTCGGACCGAGACCGACGTCGGTGCGGGCGGCGTACCGGAGCGCGAGCGTCATCCTGCCTTCTCTTCGCCGGGAGAGGTCGGAAGGTGGACGCGGCGGGACCGGACGCGGCCCGCCCGCGGAGCGGCACCGGGCAGCCCGGCCGTCACTACGCTCATCCGTACAACCTCGCAGCTCATCGTGGCGCGCCTATTTGTACAGCTCGATGATCGTCTTGCCGACGCGGACAGGGATGCCGGGACCGACCGCGGTCGGTCCGTGGATGCGCGACTCTCCCACAAAGGTGCCGTTGGTGGAGCCGAGGTCCTCGGCGTACCACGAGCCGGACTGCGGTCGCAGCACGGCGTGCCGGGTGGATACGTACTCGTCGTCGATCTGCAGCTCGCACTCCCCGCCCCGGCCGATCACCAGTGGCGAGTCACCCAGCGGCACCTGAAGTCCCGAACTCGCACCCTGGACCACCACCGCCGTCGTGGGCTCTCCGCGCTTGCGCCGCGGCGGCTTGGTGGGCTTGGACGGCTTCTTCTGGGGCCGCTCGGACTTGGCCGACCCGCTGACCCGGGTGCCGAACAGGTCCGAACGGATCACCGAGACGGCCGACAGCACGAACAGCCAGAGCACCGCGAGGAAGCCCAGCTTGATGATGGTGAGGGTGAGTTCGGACACTACCGCTGCGCTCCGTCCGGGTGGCGCAGGACGAGAAGCGTGTTGCCGAGCAGGATCTGACTGCCCTCCCGAAGCGGCGCGTAGTCGACGCGCTGCCCGTTGACCACGATCCCGTTGGTGGAGCCCAGGTCGTGGATGGTGACGGTGTAACGGGGGCCTTCCTGCACGACGCGGATCTCGGCGTGCCGGCGGGAGACGCCCGGGTCGGTGATGCGGAGGTCGGCCTCGGTGCCCCGGCCCAGCACGACGCCCGGCGGCTCCAGCGGGTGGCGCTGGCCGTTGACCTCGAGGAAGGGGGAGGGTGCGGGCGCCCGGCGCTGACCGGGGCCGCCGTTACCGGCCGGTCCGTACCCCGGTCCGTACCCCGGCCCGTGGCCCTGACCCGGTCCCTGACCCGGTCCCTGACCCGGTCCCTGACCCGGTCCGTGGCCAGGACCCTGGCCCGGTCCGCGCGGCGGGCCACCGGGACCCTGCCGACGGTCCGGCGAGGCCTGACGGCGCCCGGGCGTCACCTGGGCGACGGCGCTGCTGCGGACCCGGAACCGCCCGGTGGACAGGCCGTCCTGGCGCTCGAACGCGACGGTGACCGGGCCGGTGAACGCGTAGCTCTGGTTGCTGGCGTGCCGGCTCACCACCTCGGCGAGCTCCTTGCTGAGGGTCTGTTCGTACGGTGCTAGCCGTTCGTGGTCGCTCGGTGACAGCTCGACAACGAAGTCGTTGGGGACGAGGCTGGAGTCACGGGACAGCACCTGAGCGGAGTTGTCCAGCTCCCGCTGCAGCGCGGAGGCGATCTCGACCGGTTGGACGGCCGAGCGGAAAACGCGCGCGAAGGTCCCGGTCACGAGACCTTCCAGGCCGCGCTCAAAACGTCGAAAGACTCCCACGGGTACCTCCTTCCCGTACCAGCGCCGGCCATGTTCGCGTCGATCGTAACTGTCGTTCCAGAGTGGGGCTGACTCCAACCACCTCCTGTGGGTTCTCGGGCGTACGACAGGAGCCGTCGCCCATCCGTCACGGCACCGTCACGGCACCGCCTCGGAGCCGCCGGGGAGCTGCCACAGGTCCAGGTGACGTTCTACACGCAAGCGCCCCCCGCCGGCCGCGTGCCACCAGCCGGACCAGTGTGACGAGCTGGGGACGGCGTCGCCAGTAGGCCCGTGCTAGCCTTTGGGCGCTCCAGATCACCGCGGTGCGGCGAGACGGAGTGCAAGTGTGCGCGCGAGTGGCGGAATAGGCAGACGCGCAGGATTCAGGTTCCTGTGCCCGCAAGGGCGTGGGGGTTCAACTCCCCCCTCGCGCACCAGCTTCGAACTCTCCCGGCCCTGTCGGCCGGGAGAGTTTTTCGTTGCCCGCCGTTGCCCGCCGGTCTCGGCTCCTGGCCCTCACCGCCGGGTGGACGGGACGAACCCCGGGCGCCGCAACCGGCCCGGGGCCTGATTCGGGACGAAGGGCATACAACGTCCTGGTCCGGTGGGACACGTGTGGCACTGTGGGGAGATGGCGCAGACGAGGGCAGGGCTGGACCGGCATGCCCTCGACCCGGACGATCCCGGGTCCGCCGACTCCCTGTGCGCACGGATCGACGCAGCGGCCGGCCTGCACGCGTTCGTCGCCGAGCCAGGCCGGGGTGAGCGCTTGCGCCGCGACCTCCGCGAGCTGGCCGAGCTACGCGATCGCACCGCGCGCTCCGGCTCCGGCGGTGATCACGTCCCCGGCCGCCCGGCGTTGTTCGGCGTTCCGGTCGGGGTGAAGGACATCTTCCACGTCGACGGACTCCCCACGGCCGCCGGATCGCGACTGCCGCCGGAGGTGCTCGCCGGCCCCGAGGGCGGTGCGGTCACCCGGCTCCGGGACGCCGGCGCGGTGGTGGCGGGCAAGACGGTGACCGCCGAGTTCGCGTCGGTGGCGCCCGGCCCCACCCGCAACCCGCACCGGCCCGGTCACACGCCCGGTGGGTCGAGCAGCGGGTCCGCGGCGGCGGTCGCTGCCGGGCTGGTGCCGTTCGCGCTCGGTACGCAGACCGTCGGCTCGGTGCTGCGGCCGGCGGCGTACTGCGGGATCGTCGGCTTCAAGCCCGGCCACGGCCGGATCCCGGCCGACGGCCTGGTGCCGAACGCCCCGACCTTCGACACGGTGGGCATTCTCGCCGCCGACGTCGCCACCGCCGCCCGGGCGGCCGGCGTCCTGTGCACGGACTGGCGCCCGGACCTGGTGGCCGATGCGGATCCCGAGTCGGGAGCACTGCCCGTGCTCGGCGTACCCGACGGTGCCTACCTGCGGCAGGCGACCCCGGCGGCACGGCAGGCGTTCGGCGCGCAGGTGGAGACGCTGGTCGCGGCGGGTCACGTCGTACGGCGGATCCCGCTGCTGGAGGACATCGAGGCGGTCAACCGGCGCAACCGGACGATCAACGGCTTCGAGCTCGCGCGCGTGCACGAGCGCTGGTTCGCGGAGTACGCCGACCGCTACCACCCGCTGACGGCGGCCGCGGTCCGTGACGGGCAGCGGGTGTCCGAAGCCGACTACGCGGACGCGTTGGAGCGGCGGCAGCGCTTCGCCGACGACCTGGTGCGCCGGATGGACGCCGAGGGGATCGACGGGTGGATCGCCCCCGCGGCGACCGGCCCCGCGCCCGAAGGCCTCGACTCCACCGGAAGCCCGCTGATGACGTTGCCGTGGACCCAGGCCAGGCTGCCGTCGGTGAGCGTGCCGGCCGGTCTGGTCGACGGCCTGCCGGTCGGCCTGCAGTGCGTGGCCCGCCCCGGCGCCGACGAGACCCTGCTGGCCTGGGCACGGCGGTTGGCAGCCGTCCTGGGAACTACCCGACGACGCGAAGGACTCCGATGAGCGGTTCGCAGATCGTGGCCATGGGCCACTACCAGCCCCCGAAGGTACTCACCAACGCCGACATCGCCCGGCTCGTCGACACCAACGACGAGTGGATCCAGAGCAGGGTCGGCATCCGTACGCGGCACATCGCCGAGACCGAGACGGTGGACGAGATGGCGGCCGCGGCGGCGGAGAAGGCGCTGTCGGCCAGCGGGCACACCGCAGGCGAGGTCGACCTGGTGGTGGTCGCCACCTGCACCGCCGTCGACCGGTCGCCGAGCATGGCAGCCCGGGTCGCCGCCCGCCTCGGGATCGCGGCGCCGGCGGCGTACGACATCAACACCGCCTGCTCGGGGTTCTGCTACGCGCTGGCCACAGCCGACCACGCCATCCGGGCCGGCGCGGCGCGCACCGCGCTCGTGATCGGGTCGGAGAAGCTGTCGGAGGTCACCGACTGGACCGACCGGTCGACCTGCATCCTGGTCGGCGACGGCGCGGGTGCCGCCGTGGTCACCGCCTCGACCGAGCCGGGGATCGGCCCGGTCGTGTGGGGTTCGGCGCCCGAGCTCGGCGACGCGGTGCGTATCGAGGGCCAGCCGGCGGTGTTCAGCCAAGAGGGCGTGTCGGTGTTCCGGTGGGCGACCACGAAGCTGGCGCCGATCGCCCGGGAGGTGTGCGCGCGGGCCGGGGTCGACCCGGCCGACCTCGCCGCGGTCGTACCCCACCAGGCCAACCTGCGCATCATCGAGCCGCTCGTCCGCCAGCTCGGCGCGACGAACGCCATCCTCGCCCGCGACCTGGTGGAGTCCGGCAACACCTCGGCGGCGAGCGTGCCGCTGGCACTGTCCAAGCTGGTCGAACGCGGCGAGGTGCCGACGGGTGCGCCGGCGCTGCTGTTCGGTTTCGGTGGTGGACTGGCGTACGCCGGACAGGTCGTGCGCTGCCCCTGACGCGTCGTGGTTTCCGGGGGCGACCTCAGGAGCCGAGGTTGCCCCGGATCCGCTCCAGCGCCCGGATCAGCGCCGCGCGGTCGTCCTCGCCGAACCCGGCCAGCGCCCGGTCCGACAGCGCCCACGTCTCCGCGTCCAGGACGCTCTCCAGCTCGCGGCCGCGATCGGTGAGCTGGATGCGGACCAGCCGGCGGTCGTGCAGGTCGGGTTCGCGGGTGACCAGCCCGGCGGCCTCCATCCGGATCGCGGCCCGGGTCACCGTGGGGGTGGCCAGGCCGAGCCGGCGGGCGAGCTCACCGGGGGCGAGCCCGTCCTCCTTCCACAGCTCCCGGAGCAGGAACTGCTGGCCGTCGCGAACCCCGTGCGCGCGGTAGGCCTCGTCGGCCGCCTCGGCGAGGGCCCGCTTGGTGGCCCAGAAGACGCCCTGGAACTCGTCGCGTGGAAAGCTGCGCGGCATCGTCGTCACGGCGTCATTGTCCCTTGCCGGCGGCGGAGCGGATCGCGTCGGTGAGCCGCGTGACGGCGGTGCCGACGGCGTTGTCGGGCAGGTTGCCGTAGCCGAGCACGAGGGCGGGCCGGGCCGGGTCCGGGCGGAGCCGGTAGCCGTCCAGGTCCGCGACGTGGACGCCGTGAGCGGCGGCCCGGGCAACGACGGTCGCGGCGGGGGTCTCGGGTGCGAGGTGGAGAACGAGGTGCAGGCCCGCGGCGACGCCGGACAGCTCGCACCCGGGCAGGCTCGCCCCGAGTGCGGCCACCAGGGCGTCCCGGCGGTGGCGGTACCGGTGCCGGGCGGCGCGAAGGTGCCGGTCGTACCCACCGGTCTCCACGAACGACGCCAGCGCGAGCTGGTCGATCACCGGCGGGCCGGACGTGCGGTGTTCGGGCGTCTCGCGGAGCGCGGCCGCCCAGCGGCCCGGCGGGAGGAGCCAGCCGATCCCGATCGCGGGTGACAGCGTCTTCGACAGCGAGCCGAGCAGCGCGACCCGGTCCGGGTCGGTTCCCTGCAGGGTGCCAACCGGGCGCCGGTCGTAGCGGAACTCCGCGTCGTAGTCGTCCTCGAGCACGATCCCGTCGACCTGCCGCGCCCAGGCCAGCAGCGCGGCCCGGCGGCGCGGCCCGAGCACCACCCCTGCCGGGAACTGGTGCGCCGGCGTGACCACCACCGCACGCACCCGGGAGTCCGCGGCGAGCGCGTCCACCCGCAGGCCGTCGGCGTCGACGGGGATCCCGACGGGTTCCAGACCGACCCTCTCCAGCGCCTCCCGCAGCCGCGTCCACCCCGGATCTTCGACGCCGATGTGGGTGTGCCCCTCGGTGCGGAGGAGCCGTCCCAGCTGGGTCACCCCGTCGGTGACGCCGGCGGTGACCAGCAGGTCACCGGCCCGTGGGTGCGCACCGCGGCAGCGCCGGAGGTAGTCGGCGAGCACCTGCCGCAGGTGTGGGGTGCCGCCCGGCGGCGGATAGCCGAGATCGGTGTACGACACGGTGGACAGCTGGGTGCGGACGGCCTCCGCCCAGCGGCGGCGGGGGAACTCGCGCAGGTCGGGCAGGCCGGGAGCCAGGTCGTAGGGCGTGGTGGCCGGAGCTGCGGCAGGTCCGGTCGCGGGCGCCTGGCCACCCGGCCGGCGAGGTGACTGGTCGATCGGCGCGGTGGTCCGGAGGTCGTACGGCCGGGGGCCGGCCGAACGGCTCGCTCCGACCCGACCACTCGCCCGGGCCGTTCCACTCGGCCCGGCGGGCGTGTCCGCGCGGACGACGGTGGCCGAGCCGGTCCGGGCGGTGAGGTAGCCCTCCGCGACGAGTTGTTCGTACGCCTGGGTGACCACCCACCGCGAGCAGCCCAGGTCGACCGCGAGGGCCCGGCTGGGTGGCAGCGCACTGCCAGGCCCGAGCCGGCCGGTCCGGATCGCGTGCCGCAGCGCCCGGGTCAGGCGTTCGTGCAGCGGACCGGTGCCCTCGACGTCGAGGAGGGTGTCCCAGGCGAGTTTGGCTCGGGTGATCGCCATGATCAGGGATCGTACGCCCGCACCAATCCGCGCCCGTTCCGTACGCCCATCAACCGATCGGTTGATCGCAGGTGTGGCCGGTCGGGCGATCCGCACGGCCCCCTGCCACGGCCAGACTCGAAGTCACCAGAAACAAGCCACCGAAAGACCCGGCCGAGCGTCCGGCCGTACGACGGAAGGGCGGGCGTCATGCCGGTCATCGAGGTGTCCCACCTGCACAGGCGGTACGGCGAGAAGGTCGCCGTCGACGACGTGTCGCTGACGGTGGAGGCCGGTGAGATCTTCGGCATCCTCGGCCCCAACGGAGCGGGCAAGACCACCACCGTCGAGTGCGTGAGCGGACTGCGGACCGCCGACTCCGGCGATCTGCGGGTGCTCGGGCTCGACCCGCGCCGCGACCGGTCCGCGCTCCGTGAACGCCTGGGCTGCCAGCTCCAGGAGAGCGAACTGCCCGGTCAGCTGCGGGTTCGGGAGGCGCTGGAGCTGTACGCCTCCTTCTACCGAGCCCCGGCGGACTGGCGGGAGCTCGTCGACCGGCTGGGGCTGGCCGGCCAGCTGAACACCGCGTTCGCGAAGCTGTCCGGCGGGCAGAAGCAGCGGGTCTCGATCGCGCTGGCCCTGATCGGCAACCCCGAGGTGGCGATCCTCGACGAGCTGACCACCGGCCTGGACCCGCAGGCGCGCCGGGACACCTGGAGCCTGATCGAGCAGGTCCGCGACAGCGGCGTCACGATCGTGCTGGTCACCCACTTCATGGCCGAGGCCGAACGCCTCTGCGACCGGCTGGCGCTGATCGACTCGGGCCGGGTGGTCGCGCTGGACACCCCGGCCGGCCTGGTCGCCCGCACGGGCGGTGAGCAGCGGATCAGGTTCCGGCCGTCGGCGCCGCTGCCCGACGACGTGTTCGCCGACCTGGTGGAGGTGACCGGTGTCAGCCGGACGGGCGACCAGGTGGTCGTCACCGGCACCGGCGACGTCCTGGCAGCCGTCACCTCCACGCTGGCCCGGCGCCAGGTCGTCGCCCGCGACCTCCGGGTGGAGCAGGCCAGCCTGGACGACGCGTTCGTCGAGCTCACCGGCCGGACCCTCGCCAACTGACCACCCTCGGCACCGGAAAGAGAAACCCCATGTCTGCCCTGGCCAAGCTCACCGTCGTGGAGGCGAAGCTGTTCCTCCGCGAGACCGGGATGGCGGTCCTGACCATCGCCTTCCCCGCCCTGCTCCTCGTCGTCCTCGGCCTGATCCCGGCCCTTCGCCGGCCGGACGAGCTGTTCGGCGGCATGCGGTTCGTGGACGTCTTCATGCCCTCGCTGATCGTGCTGGTCCTCGCCCTGCTCGGGGTGAACACGATGCCGACCCGGCTGGCCGGCTACCGCGAGAAGGGCATCCTGCGCCGGTTGTCGACCACCCCGGTCCATCCCCGCAACCTGCTCGCCGCCCAGCTCGTGCTGAACGGCGTCGTCGCGCTGGTGGCGATCGGCCTGCTGATGGTCGTCGGGCACGTCGCCTTCGACGTGCCGATGCCGCGCCATCCGCTCGGCTTCGCGGCCGCGCTGCTGGTCGGCGGAGGGTCGATGTTCGCGCTCGGAACGCTGGCGGCGGCGACCGCGTCGACGACCCGCGCGGTGGCCGCGATCGCGATGCCGATCTACTTCGTGTGCATGTTCCTCGGCGGGGTGTTCCTGCCTCGCTACCTGCTGCCCGACCTGGTGGTGACGCTCGGCCGGTACGCGCCTCCGGGGGTGCAGGCGCTGCAGGATGCGTGGACCGGCGGCGGCCCGCAGGTGCTCCAGCTGGTGATAATGGCGGCGATCGCCGTGGCCGCGGCCGCGGGCGCCGCCCGGATGTTCCGCTGGGAGTGATCCGGTCGGTGCGTACGCAACAACTCGGCGGTGGACCGCGTACCAGCAGCGCCGTGGTCAGGGAAGGAGGCGGTCCGATGGCACGGTTCAGCGTGCGGTCGTGGGAACACCTGGAAAGCCCGGTGTACGCCGTCATTCCGTACGTCCTGCTGGCCGTGTCCATGGTGCCCACCACGATCCAGGCGGGTGGGTCCTGGCCGAAGGTACGGGTCGCGGCCGGGCTCATGGTGCTGACCGCCGGCTGGGTCTACGCCTGGATCACCCGGCGTCCCACCCTGGTCGAGCGTGCGGCGTACGCCCGGATCTACTTCGCCGGCTTCCTCGTCCTGTCCGCCGCGCTGGTGGTGCAGAGCCCGTGGTTCGGGATCTTCGTCTGGGTCGGCTACCTGCATGCCGGCGCGTTCCTGCGCGGCCGCTGGAGGTACGCCGGGATCGCCGCGACCGGGCTGATCGCCGCGTCCTCCCAGGTCGGCGGCGGCCTGCCCAAACTGGAGCCGTACTACCTCGCGGCGCTCGGCGTGCTCCTGCTGGTCAACGTCGGCATCGCCGGCACGGTCACCTTCTTCGCCATGGCCAACGAACGCGAGCACGAGGAACGCCGGCGCACCGTCGCCGAGCTCGCCGAGGCCAACCAGCGGCTGCAGGACGCGCTCGCGGAGAACGCCGGGCTGCACGCCCAGTTGCTCACCCAGGCGCGCGAGGCCGGGATCCTGGACGAACGCCAGCGGATGGCCCGGGAGATCCACGACACCCTCGCCCAGGGGCTGACCGGCATCATCACCCAACTGGAGGCGGCGGCCCTGGCGGGGCCCACCGGCTCCGCCAGGGCCGACGTCCAGGCGTGGCGCCGGCACCTGGACAACGCCACCCGGCTGGCCCGGGAGAGCCTGTCGGAGGCACGGCGCTCGGTGCGGGCGATCCGGCCGGAGGCGCTGGAGACCGCGCGCCTGCCCGAGGCCCTCGCCGAGGTCGCCGGCCGCTGGTCGACGCTGCACCGCGTGGCCGCCGAGGTCACCACCACCGGCACCGCCCGCCCGCTGCACCCCGAGGTCGAGATCGCGTTGCTGCGGACCGCGCAGGAGGCGCTGACGAACGTCGCCAGGCACGCCCGGGCGACCCGGGTCGGGCTCACCCTGTCCTACATGGAGGACGTCGTGTCGCTGGACGTCCGCGACGATGGGATCGGGTTCGTCCCGGCCCTCGTCAAGGGGCTGGTGCCGGCGCAGGTCGGCGGACCGGCGCCGGAACGCAATCCCGCCCCCGGCCACTACGGCCTGACCGGGATGCGGCAACGGGTGCAGCGGCTGGCCGGCCGGTTCGAGGTGGAGTCCGAGCCCGGGGCCGGCACCGCTCTGTCGGCCGTCGTACCCGCGATCGACGCCGGTGGTACGCCATGACCTCACCGACGCCGTCCGGTGAGCCGGCCGCCCGGCCCGCGCCGATCCGGGTGCTGATCGTCGACGACCACCCGGTCGTCCGCGACGGCCTGCACGGGATGTTCGGCGCCGACCCGAGGTTCGAGGTGCTGGGCGAGGCCGCCGACGGTGCCGAGGCGGTCCGGATGGTGCCGGAGCTACGTCCGGACGTCGTCCTGATGGACCTGCGGATGCCGGTCATGGACGGGGTCACGGCGATCACCCGGCTGGCGCGGGCCGGTACGCCGGTCCGGGTGCTGGTGCTCACGACGTACGACACCGACAGCGACGTGGTGACCGCGATCGAGGCGGGCGCGACCGGCTACCTCCTCAAGGACGCTCCCCGCGAGGAACTGTTCCGTGCGGTGGTGGCGGCCGCCCGCGGCGAGGCGGTGCTGTCCCCGGCGGTGGCGACCCGGCTGCTCGGACAGGTCCGCCGCCCCGCGGTGGAGCCGCTGAGCCAGCGGGAGTTGGAGGTGCTCGGCCTGATCGCGCGCGGCTCCACCAACCGCGAGGCCGCCGCCAGGCTGTTCATCAGCGAGGCGACGGTCAAGACGCACCTGCTGCACATCTACGGCAAGCTCGGCGTGAATGACCGCGCCGCGGCGGTCGCGGTGGCGTTCGACCGCGGCCTGTTGATGCCCGGACGGAGCTGAGCGAGAGCGAGCTCGGCGGCCGTCAGCGCACTGGCCAGCGTCACCTCCCCGAGCATGCCGGGTGCGGCCACCTGGTCGCCGACGAGGAAGACGCCGTCGCCGCGGTCGATCGCCGGCCGGTCCAGCCAGCTCGTCCCGGGCAGGTCCACCGCTCCCGTACGCCCGGACGCGACGGCGTCGCGGCGCCACGTCACGCGTTCCCGCCAGCCGGGCAGGCCCAGGTCGAGCGTCGTCTCCAGCCGGGTGAGGCCGGCCGCCTTCGACTCGTCCGGCCGCAGCGGCAGCTGGGCCTGGACCAGCGAGTGTCCCGCCGGCGCGAGGGTCGGGTCGGGGACCGTGACCCGCTCGACGAAGCCCGCCTCGTCCAGGTCGAACACGATGAACGGGTCACCCCGCCGCTGACGCAGGCCCAGGTCGAGCAGTACCGCCCGGCCGCTCGCCCAGGCCAGCGCGGGGTCGCCGAGCAGTCGCCGGGCCGCGGGCAGCGAGGTGGCCACGATCACCGGTGTCCGCGTCGGTACGGCGTCGACCCGGGCGCCGGTCTCGATCACGACGCCGAGCTCACGCGCCCTGGCCGCGAGCCGGTCGACCATGGCCTGCCAGCCGCCGACGACGTACCGAGCGGACGGTCGCCCGGGCCGGACGAGCCGCTGGAACCGTTCCCAGACGTACGCCGCGGACAGCCGACCGGGGTCGAAGTCGTACACCGTCACGCCGGTGGCGGCGGCCATCGCGGCCGCGTCCCGCTCACCGAACCGGCCGGTCGCCCAGGTGGTGAAGTCCTGGTCGACGGGGGCCCGCAGGCGCCGGTGGGCGGAGGCGGCGAGGACGCCCCGGGGCGGAAGCGCGCGCAGCCGGCCCTGGTGTCGGAACCGCAGCCGGAACGTCGCACCCAGCGGCGCCGGCCGGGCCGGGGTCGCCAGCCCGCGCTCGACCAGCCAGGACCAGTGCGGGCCGTCGCTGTAGAGGGCGTGCGGGCCCTCGTTCGCGACGTACGGCTCGCCAGGATCCGACGTCGTCGAACGCGCCCGGCCGCCCAGCGTTCGGTGTGCCTCGAAGAGCTGGACCCGGGCACCCTCCTCGGCCGCCGCGACCGCGGCCACCAGCCCACCCAGGCCGCCGCCGATCACGGTGAGGTCGGCGGGTCCGGCGTGGCCGCCGTGGCCGGCGGGTTCGAGAGGTTCGGCGGATTCGACAGGTTCGGCGTGGTCGGTGCGTTGCGCCATGGTTCCCCCTTCGTCCAGATGCCGCCCGCGAGACTCCACGGGCGGTCGTCAGGACGACGGGGTACGCCGGCCGGACGTGACATCTGCCTACAGGAGGCCGACCGGGTTTCCCACGGTCGCGATGTCGTGCAGGCCGTGCAGTTTGTCCGGGTTGACCTGGACATGGATGGTGGTGACCCGCCCGTCCACGACGTCCAGCGAGAACACGCTGTGCGGCTCACCGCGGGAGGTGACCACCAGCGCCAACCGCCCGTTGACGGAGGCGAGGTAGGTGCGCGGCTCCGGCGGCGGCTTCTGGGCGATGCCGGCCAGGAAGCGGGCCACCTTGTCCGCGCCCTCGATGACCCGCAGCGCCGCCTTGGCCACGCCGCCGCCGTCGCTGAGCAGGGTGACGTCGGGAGCGAGGAGGTTCATCAGGCCGGCCAGGTCGCCGGAGTTGGCGGCCGCCAGGAAGCGTTCGGTCGCGTCCCGCTGGGTGGTCCGGTCGGTCTCGAACCTCGGCCGGCGTGCCTCCACGTGCTGGCGCGCTCGCCGGGCCAGCTGGCGGACGGCATCCTCCGAGCGGCCGAGGGTGCCGGCGATCTCGGCGTGGGAGAACCCGAACGCCTCCCGCAGCACGAACACCGCGCGCTCCAGCGGGGACAGCGTTTCCAGCACCACCAGCATCCCGAACGACACCGAGTCGGCCAGCGCCACGTCGTCGGCGATGTCGGGCGCGGTGAGGATCGGCTCGGGCAGCCACGGCCCGACGTAGGTCTCGCGGCGGTGCTGGGCGCTGCGCAGCCGGTCGACGGCGAGGTGGGTCACCACCCGGACGAGGTACGCGCGGGGATCCCGCACGCTCGCGTGGTCGACCTCGCGCCAGCGGAGCCAGGCGTCCTGGACCGCGTCCTCGGCGTCGACGGCCCGGCCGAGCACGCGGTAGGCGACCCCGAACAGCAGGTCCCGGTGCTCGTCGAAGACCGCCGTCGGGTCGCCGGCGTCGATCCCGGCGTCGATCCCGGTGTCGGTCCCGGTGTCGGCCCTGGCTTCGGCCCCGGCCGGGGGTTCGGGCTCGCCGGGACCTCCCGCCTCGTGCGCCATGGTCATGGCCGCGCCTCCTGTCCCACGGTCGAGCTGTGGCCGCGAACTCGACCGTAGACGAGGCCGGTCCGGCGTACGTGACATGCGGCCGGATCGGTCGCGGCGTTCGGTCTGTCGGCGTCCTGGGGTTTGATGGGGGTACGGCGGGAGCCACCTCGACGGAAGGACCCACGCGTGAGCCTCTACGACACCCCCGTACGAACGCTGGCCGGTGCACCCGGATCCCTGGCCGACCTGGCCGGGCGTGCCCTGCTGGTCGTCAACGTCGCATCCAAGTGCGGCCTGACTCCGCAGTACACCGGACTGGAGCGGCTGCACGAGCAGTACGCCGACCGGGGCTTCGCGGTCGTCGGTTTCCCGTGCAACCAGTTCGGCGGGCAGGAGCCCGGTACGGCCGAGGAGATCCAGGAGTTCTGCTCCGCGACCTACGGCGTGACGTTCCCGATGTACGAGAAGGTCGAGGTCAACGGGCCCGACCGGCACCCGATCTACGCCGAGCTGACCGCCGTGCCGGACGCCGAGGGCGAGGCCGGCGACATCCAGTGGAACTTCGAGAAGTTCGTGGTCTCACCGAACGGCAAGATCGTCGCGCGGTTCCGCCCCGGTACCGAGCCGGACGACCCCAAGCTGGTGGAGACGATCGAGGCGAACCTGCCGAAGTAGCCGCCGCTCCGCTCGGCACGAGGACGTAGGCAAGGGGCGTCGTCCGGGATCGTCACGGGTCGTCCCTGGTCGTCGTGGTCGTCGGGGAGGTGGTGGGATGCCCGACTACGGACGGGATCTGGCGTTCGGATACTTCCTGGTGCCGAACGCCGCCGACCCGCTGCTGGACACCGCCCGGGAGCTGGAGCGGGCCGGTTTCGACTGCGTGGGCGTCCAGGACCACCCGTACCAGCGCCGCTACGTCGAGACCTGGACGCTGTTGGCGATGATCGCCGCCCGCACCGAGCGGATCCGGGTCTTTCCCGACGTGGCGAACCTCGCCCTGCGCCCGCCCGCCGTCCTCGCCAAGGCCGCGGCCAGCCTGGACCTGCTCAGCGGCGGGCGGTGCGAGCTCGGCCTGGGCAGCGGCGCGTTCTGGGACGCGATCGAGGCGTACGGCGGCACCCGGCGCAGCCCCGGCGAGGCGATCACCGGTCTCAGTGAGGCGATCGAGGTGATCCGGCTGCTGTGGAGCGGGCAGCGCGACCTACGGTTCGAGGGCCGCTTCCACCGGCTCGCCGGGACGGCCTCGGGCCCGGTGCCCGCGCACCCGATCGGCATCTGGCTGGGCGTCCACGGTCCGCGGGCGCTCGCCCTGACCGGCCGGTCCGCCGACGGGTGGCTGCCCTCCCTCCGCGACGGCGACGTCGGTGCGCTGACCGAGGGGGCGGCCCGGATCGACGAGGCCGCGCTCGCCGCGGGTCGCCGGCCTTCCGACGTACGCCGGATCCTGAACGTCGCCGGAACGCTCACCACCGGACGGTCCGAGGGCCTCCTGCGCGGGCCCGCCGACCAGTGGGTGGACGAGCTCACCGACCTCGCGGTAGGGCTCGGGTTCGACACGTTCGTGCTGTGGGCGGAGGATCCGGAGCAGTGGCGGAGGTTCGCCGCGGAGGTGATCCCCGCCGTCCGCGCGCAGGTGGCCGCCGAACGCGCCTGATCCCTTCCTGGGCTGCGCCGCGGCCACCAGGAACCGGTCGGCCGGCGACGCGCGACGCGGGTGACGGCGGCTCCCCCGTTCGGGTGAACCTGCCTCCCCTCTCCGCCTGAGTCGCCCCCTCGGCCCGGACGGGCGGGGTTACGTTGGCGGCTGTTGGCCACCGTGGGCGGTCGTGGCGCCGGCAAGTCGTGCGCCCCGCTCGGCGAGGGGAGCGGCATGGGCCTTCGGGACATCCTGCGAGACATTCCGGATCCGGTGTGGTGGCGTGAGCTGGGACCTCGGCTGAGGTGGATCCTGCGGCCGGTGCTCGCGCCGTTCGAGCCGGGCCGGCGTACCCGGCGCATGGTCGGGGCGGCGGCAATCCTGGCGGTGGCCGCGGTCACGGCGGTGGTGATCAGCCCGACGAACGGCGAACTGTCCTCGAACGGCCCCACCTGGCCGATGGCCGCACATCCCACGAGGGACAACCCGGTCTCGCGTACCAACGGCTTCTACGTCGACCCGCACGGCCAGCCCACGGTCTGGGTCCGTGACAACCCCCGCGACCCGCGCCGGTCCCTGATCGCGGAGGGGATCGCGCAGCGGCCAGTCGCCCGGTGGTTCCTGGGCGGCTGGGACGACGCCACCTCGGCGCGGCAGTACGCCACGGCGGCCGCGCGGGCACACCGGCTGCCGGTCCTGGTGGCGTACAACATCCCGCGCCGCGACTGCGGCGGCTACAGCGCGGGCGGTGCGTCCGACCCCGCGGCGTACCGGTCCTGGATCGACGGGCTGGCCGCCGGGATCGGCTCCCGCCCCGCCGTGGTGGTGCTCGAACCCGACGCGCTGGCCGGGCAGACCTGCCTGCCCGCCGCCTGGCAGCGCCAGTACGACCGGCTGATCGCGTACGCGGTGGACCGGTTCCGCGCCGTCTCACCCGGTACGTGGGTGTACGTCGACGCCGGGCACGCGGCCTGGATCCCGCCGGAGGTGATGGCCGAGCGGCTGCGCCGGGCGCACGTGGCGAACGCCCGCGGCTTCTCGCTGAACGTGTCCAACTACCGGTCCACGGAGGCGAACGTCGACTACGGCCACGCGATCGCGGACGCGCTCGGCGCGAAGGGGATCTCGTCGCGGTTCCTCGTCGACACCAGCCGCAACGGCCGGCCGACGGAGGACGCGCAGTGGTGCAACCCGCCTGGTCAGCGGGTCGGGCAGGCACCGCGCCTCGGCGGCTCGCACGCGCTGGACATGCAGGTGTGGGCCCGCCCGCCGGGTGAGTCCGACGGGCAGTGCGGCGTCGGCGCGAGCGTGCGGGCGGGAGAGTTCAGCCCCGCCATCGCGTACTCCCTGCTCACCGAGACCGACCCGCCCGGCTGGCGGCCCGGCCTCGCGCTGGGCCTGCGCCGCGGCGCCGACCTGTGGGCGGTGCTTCGAACCAGCTGAAGCCACGTTCGGCGCCTGATCCCGGCCGGCGGTCGAAACCGGTCGCGGTCGGGGGCGGGAATCCCTACGGTTCTGCGGTGTGGCAGGCCAAGACCCGGAACCTGGTCCGGAGACCGATCCGGAGACCGATCCGAAACAGATCGTCCGCCGGGGATACGACGCGATCTCGTACGCCTACCGCGGTGACGGTGACGACGGTGACGACGGTGACGACCCGCGGTACGCGCGGTGGATCGACGAGCTGACCGCCCGCGTTCCCGCTGGTGGCGCGGTGCTCGACCTGGGGTGCGGGTGTGGGGTGCCGGTGGCCCGGGCGCTGCACGAGGCGGGGTACGCGGTCACCGGCGTCGACCTCAGCGACGTCCAGATCGCACGTGCGCGCGCCCTCGTACCCGGCGCGACGTTCCTGCGGGCCGACGCCACGGCGGTGGAGTTCCCGGCCGGGTCCTTCGACGCGGTCGTCTGCCTGTACGCCCTCATCCACGTCCCACTGGACGAGCAGCCGGCGCTGCTGGCCCGGATCGCGTCCTGGCTGCGGCCCGGCGGCCGGCTCCTCGCCACGGCCGGCCACACCGCCTGGACGGGCTCGGAGGAGAACTGGCTCGGCGCGCCGATGTGGTGGAGCCACGCCGACGCCGCGACCTACCGCGGATGGCTGACGCGGGCGGGGCTCACTATCACCGGAGAGGAGTTCGTGCCCGAAGGAGACAGCGGGCACAGCCTGTTCCGGGCGCGGCGGAGCTGATCCGCGGCCCAAGAACCTGCCGGCCTCGTCGGATTCTTCCGCGGAAGAATCCCGGCCCCGACCGCGAACGTCGGCCCACAGCTCAAGCGAGAACAGCCGCCAGGCCGGCCGGACGGAAGTGGGGAGACGGCAGGTGGCTACGACCGCGGCGGGTTTTCACGCTTCGGCGGGCACGACGGTCCGGCGACCGTAGTGCGAAACCTCGCGGTGGCCCTGACACCCGTTCGTCTTCACGCTTCGGCCGGCCACATCGGCGCGCCCGCACCAGGTCAGGACCGGCGGGCCCGAGCGCCGCGGATTCTTCCGCGGAAGAATCTCCGACTCGTGACCGGGAGCTCGGCTCGGTCAGCCGGTGCGGGTGGGCAGGCCGGCCGCGGCCCAGGCCACGAAGCCGCCGTCCACGTCGGTGGCGCGGTGCAGGCCGAGGTCCTGCAGCGCGGCCGCCGCGAGGCTGGAGGTGTAGCCCTCCGAGCACAGGACGAGGACCTCCACGTCGTACCCCGTCGCCTCCGGCAGCCGAGCGTCGCCGGCCGGGTCGAACCGCCATTCCAGGACGTTGCGTTCGACCACCAGCGCGCCCGGGACCGCACCCTCGACCTGACCTTCCCGGGCCCGCTGCTCGCTGGGCCGGATGTCGACCAGCACCGCGCCGGCCCGCACCCGGTCGTACGCCTGCTCCGGGCTGAGGCGGTTCAGCCGGGCGCGCGCCTGCGCGAGCACGTCGTCGATCGTGCGACGTTCGGGCGTGCCGCGTTCGGGCGTGGAGCGGCGTACGGACGCGGCCCGTTCGGGCGTGGGGTGCTCCGGCGAGGGGTGCTCGGACGTTGGCCTCACGGGGGTGGTCACCAGTCGACTCCTACGCGTTCGGAGGACAGCACCGTCAGCCGCCGGTCCACCACGGCGTACCTCGTCATGGCGGTGAGTTCGGGCGCGTACGCGTGGACGCTGACGGCGGGCACGTCGCCGGAGTTGGCGACGTCATGGACGTGTTCGTACCCGAAGCCGCGGACCTGACCCGCGCCGAAGTGCCGGCGAGCAGGGCGTACGACGGTGCCCGGGGTGATCCGGCCACCGGGCAGGGCGCCGTCGGCCGCGTCGGCCGCGTCGGCCGCGTCGGGGCCGGCCGGAGTGACGGTGGTCTCGGTCAGCGCACCCCGCACCACCGTGAACGCGCCGAGTGCCTCGCCGTGGTCGTGCAGGCCGGTGCCCTGTCCGGGCAGCCAGGCGATCAGCCACACCTCGTGGTCGGGGTCGACGTCGAGGCGGGCGTACCAGCGTTCGCCGCCGTGGCCGAAACGTAGCCGGTCCTGCCACAGTCGCGGCTCGGCGGCGACCCGGCGTACCAGCGCGGCGGCGGAGGCGACGCTGGGTACGTCGACGGTGAACCGGCCCGCCTGGTGTCCGGCGGGGAAGGGGACGGAGGTGTCGCTGAAGGTCAGGGATGTCGCGGACATGGGTGTCTCCGGGGAACGAGTCGAGCCGACGATGGGTTGCTCGAACCGCTGGTCCCACGCCCGTGCCGGGCAGGTGTGCTTCAGGCAGGTCGGGAGGGCGGACCAGCGGCGCACCGACACCGCTGGTCGAAGTGGTCGCCCCGGCGGCCGTTCCAGAAGACGTCGAGCAGGGGCAGGCGACGGATGGTCACGGGCGGGCCTCGCGCTCGCACGGCGACGCGCCGCTGTCAGTACCGACGGTCGTCGCGCCGGCCCACTCCGGCACCGGCCGGGTGTCGTCCACCGGCTCCCAGCGCCCGTCGACCACGGCGTACTCCCACCGCGGCCCGTTCACCAGCAGGTCCTCGACCGCGTCGGCGAGCCGGTCGACGTCGGCCAGGGTGCTGCCGACGCCGAAGCTCGCCCGCAGCGTCCCGTCGGGCGCGCCCAGCCGGGACAGCAGCGGGTGCGCGCAGAACTTACCGTCGCGGACGCCGATGCCGTGCTCGGCGGAGAGGTACGCCGCGGCGAGTCCGGGGTGGTAGCCCTCGATGCTGAACGCCACCACGCCGATCGCGTCCGGGCTGTCCCGCCAGATCCGGTGCCGGCGTACGCCGGGCAGGGCGTCCAGGCGAGCGACCAGCCGGGCCCGCAGGGCCTCCTCGTGCGCGGCCAGCGCGCCGTCGGGCAGTGCGGCCAGCGTCTCGCAGGCCTGGCCGAGTGCCGCCGCGCCGAGCACGTTGGGGGTGCCGCCCTCGTGCCGCTGCGGTGCGTCCGCCCAGGTGGTGCCGGTGAGGGTGACCTCGCGGACGGCGCCGCCGCCGGGGAGGTACGCCGGGGCCGCGTCCAGCCAGTCGCGGCGGCCGACCAGGGCGCCCACACCCAGCGGCGCGTAGAGCTTGTGCCCGGAGAACGCCACGTAGTCGACGCCGCTCGCGGCCAGGTCGATCCGCCGGTGCGGCGCGAGCTGGGCGGCGTCCAGGACGACGCGGGCGCCGGCCTGGTGCGCGGCGGCGACGATCTCGTCCAGGGGAAGCACCTCGCCGGTGACGTTGGACGCGCCGGTGATCGCGAGGAGTGCGGCCGGCCGGGCGGCGAGCTCGGCTCGCAGGGCGACCAGCGTGGCCCGCTGCGTCGTACCGGCGACCACGCACCGGTGCCGGCCGCGGCGCCACGGCAGCAGGTTGGCGTGGTGCTCGATGTCGAGGAAGAGCACGTCACCGGCATCGTCGGCGCCGGTGCTGCCATCGCTGCCGTCGCCGCTGGCGGGGGCGTCGGGGCCGTCCTCGGTGCGGCCGAGCACGGACCGGGCCAGCAGGTTCAGCGCGTCGGTGGTGTTGCGGGTGAACACGACAACGTCGTCGGCGCGTGCTCCCACGAACGCCGCGACCTGGGCACGAGCATGTTCGTAGCGAGCGGTGCTGATCCGCGACGCGTACCCCGCGCCCCGATGCACGCTCGCGTAGTACGGCGCCACCCGCGCCAGATGCGCGGCCACGTCGGACAGGCACGGCGCGCTCGCGGCGTAGTCGAGGTTGGCGTACGCCCTGGTCTCGCCGGTGACCAGCGGCACCTGGAGGTCACCGCCCACCACGGGCAGCAGCGGAGCGGCACCCACGGGAGTCGCCGGATTTCCACGTACGGAAGGCACGGCACCGGACGTCGTCCGGTCGGCCGGGGACGGGAGCGGGATGTCGGCGGTACGGCGAACGGGACGAACAGGTCTGGCGGCAACGGCACTCAACGGACTCACGACGCACCTCACAGGTCTCGGGGACCCGGTGGGCGTGGGGTCCCGCGCTTGCCGCACCGGTCGGCGCGACCTGGTCCTCACCCGGGGCACCCCACCGCGGAGGAGGGTTGCCGGCCAGCAAGCCGGGGCTGGCGAGTCCCGCCCACCTCGACCGGCGCGGATCGTGCCGTGCGCCGTGGTGGACGAGTCTCCTGCTGGCACTCGTGACCGGAAGTCACAGTAACGGTTGTCGGGAACGGCCGAAGGTATGTCTCGAATACTGAAATCAGAGTCTGCGATACGGACAAACGGCGTGGGTTGGCTCTCGCGCAGGCCTCCGACCTGGGCTTTCGTGGTCGGCGTCCTCGTGCTCACCGCCGTTGTCTGGGCGGCACTCCAGCCGTCGCTCCCCTACCTCGGGCACGACGAGGCGGTCTACGCGGCCAAGGCGCGGTCCTGGCTCACGGGAGCGCCGAGCGCGCAGTGGGGCATTCATCGCGCGCCCGGGCTGCCGGCGCTCGGCTACGCCGCGCTCGCGGTACACGGGAGCGTGACGTCCGTCCGGGTCGTGGGGCTGCTCCTGGCGCTGCTGGCGTTCGGCCTGTTCTGCTGGGTCGGAATCGGCCTGCTCGGCCCCGCGCGCGGCGCCGTGACCGCCCTGCTGGTGCTGTCCGGACCGGGGTTCGTCCGCCGGATCCCGGAGTTCCTCACCGATGTCGGGACCGCCGGGCTGCTGGCCGGCGCGGCGTACTGCCTGGTGCGCGCCCAGGAAGGCAGCGCGCTGCCGGCGCGGCGTACCGGCTCCCATCGGGCCGGAGGCGGAGACCGGTGGTTGCCGGCCGCGGCCGGGTTCGTGCTCGGAGCGTTCTATCTGCGGTACGGCGCGGTCGCGGGCGTCCTCGCCCTGGCCCTCGCCGCCGCGGTGGCCTGGGGGCCGCGCGCCTGGCTGGCCCGGTGGCGCGGTCTGCTCGGCGCGGCCGCGGTGCTGGCGGTGGGACTGGCGCCGCACCTCGTCCTCGCCGACCGTCTGACCGGATCGCCGCTCGGCATGGTGCGGGCATCCGCCGGCGCGGGGCACTCGGAGGGCTTCGGCGGCCTGCTGTTCTACCTGCGGATGTTCCCCGTGAAACTTGCCGGGCCGTGGGGCGGGGTAGTGATGGCCGCCGGTCTGGTCGCGGGGGCGCTCGCGGTGTGGCGGCTGGTCCGCCGCAGACCGCGACCGGAGGACCGCCGCACGGTGTTCGTGGTGTTCGCCGGCGTCGCGCTCGTCGTCCTCATCGGGCTGGCGGCGCACGGAGAGCCGAGGTTCGTGTTCATGTCGGTGTTCCTGCTGACCCTGGCCGGCGTCGCGGGCCTGGCGGAGTTGGCCCGCGCCCGCGCACGGCTGCTGCTCGGTGCGCTGGCCGCCGGCGCGGTGGCGACGTTGCCGGTGACCGGTCTGCTCGTCGCCCGCGGACCGCTGCGCGACGTGACCAGCGAGCGGGAGTCGCTGGTGGCGGCGGCCGCGGCAGTGGCGGCGGAGTCCGGTGGAGCGGCCGGCGACTCGGCGGGATTCACCGGCTCGGCCGGGCGGTGCGTCGTGGTGACCGGTTACCAGCCCGAGGTCGGGTGGTACTCCGGCTGCGCGACGGCCACGCTGACCCAGGCGGCAGCCGGTGACCTCCCGCCGAACACGCCGGTGTCGTACCTCGTGTTCGCACACGGCCGCGACCAGCTCCCACCGGCGGGTGTCCGGCGGCTCGCCCGTGAGCGCTCCGCACGAGTGGTCGACCTGCCCGCCGTGGGGTCGCTGGGTACCGGCCGGCTGGTCACCGTGGAGGGAAGGCCGCCGCAGATCCCGCCACGCGGCTGACGTCCGTACTGCCTGATCGGCGGGCGGGCCCCCGTGGGTGACTGCCGGGAGCACCGGCGGACACGGACTGGCGATCCGGGCAGGGGGCTGGCAGGCTCGGTCCGTGGCTTCGGATCATCCCGGCAACCCAGGCGGCAACCCAGGCGGCAACCCAGGCGGCAACCCAGGCGGCAACCCAGAGGTGCGGCGATTCGTCGTGTACGGCGCCGGCGCGATCGGCGGCGTACTCGGTGCCCGGCTGCACGCGGCCGGGCACGAGGTCGTGCTGATCGCGCGTGGCGCGCACCTGGCCGCGATCAGGGCCGACGGCCTGCGGGTGGAGTCGCCCGACGGCACTCAGACGCTGCCCATCCCCGCGGTCTCCGGGCCGGACGAGGTCGACTGGCGCCCGGGCGACGTCGTGCTGCTCGCGATGAAGAGCACCGACACCGATGCGGCGGTCCGCGCCCTCGCCGCCGTGGCCGACCCGGCGACGCCGGTGGTGTGCGTACAGAACGGCGTGGCCAACGAGCCCACCGTCCTGCGGCACTTCGCACACGTCTACGGCGTGCACGTGATGTTCCCCGCGACCCACCTCACGCCCGGTGTGGTGCAGGCGCAGTCCGCGCCGGTGACCGGGATCCTCGACCTGGGCCGCTACCCGCACGGGGTGGACGAGACCGCCGAGCGGATCGCCGCCGCGTTCCGGTCCGCGACGTTCGCCTGCGAGCCGCGGCCGGACATCATGCGCGGCAAGTACGTCAAACTGCTCGGCAACCTCGGCAACGCCGTCGACGCGCTGTGCGGCCGGTCCGGCGACGGTGACGGCGAGAATCCGCAGGAGATCGTCGAGCGGCTGCGCGCGGAGGGTTCCGCCGTGCTCGAGGCGGCCGGGATCGAGTTCATGTCGTTCGCGGAGGACCGGGCCCGGCGCGGCGACCTGATCCAGGTCCGCCCGGTCAACGGCCGGTCGCGGACCGGGAGCTCGTCCTGGCAGAGCCTGGCCCGGTCCACCGGGGCGATCGAGGCCGACCACCTCAACGGCGAGATCGTGTTGCTCGGCCGCCTGCACGGCGTACCCACCCCCGCCAACGAACTCGTCCGCCGGCTCGCCAACCAGGCGGCCCGGGCGGGCGATCCGCCCGGTTCGCTCCGGGTCGCGGACTTCTGGAAGCTGCTGGCGGCGGCCGAGCCGGCCGAGCCGGGTACGTCGGAAGACGCCGTACTCCCCACGTCGTAGGCAGGCCGCCTGCCCCCGACGGATGCCGACCGCGACCGTCGTGGCCTAGCGTTCCTGTCGTGACCACTCCGCCGCCCCCCGCCGACGCCGGCTCCCGGTGGCGGGCCGCCCGGGACGCCGGGCGCGCGGTGGGGTCGTGGCCGATCAAGCTGCCGATCGCGGTGGCGGTGATCCAGGTGGCCGGCACGCTCGGCGCCGCGCACAACCAGCCGGGCACCAGACCGGTCGACGCGCTGGCGATCACGCTGCTGCTCCTCGGCCCGGCCGCCCTGGTGTTCCGCCGGGCCCGGCCGGTCGCCGCGCTGTACTTCGTGATGGGGGTGTCGTTCGCCTACATCCTGATCGGCTATCCGTACGGCCCGTTCTTCCTCTCCGCGATCGTGGCGTTGTTCGAGGCGGTGCGGTACGGCCACCGCTTGGCGGCCTGGCTGACCGCGGGCGCGGTGTACTTCGGCCACATCGCCTACCGCTGGGAGTCCGGCGAGGGTCCCGGCCTCATCGCGGCGATCGTGGTCGCCGGCTGGCTGCTGGCGGTGCTGATCGGCTCCGAGCTCAACCGCATCCGCGAGGAACGCGTCGAGGAGAGCCGGCGGGCCAAGGCGGCCGAGGCCGCGGGCCGGGTCAGCGAGGAACGCGTACGGATCGCCCGCGAGCTGCACGACGTGGTGGCGCACAACATCTCGCTGATCAACGTGCAAGCCGGGGTGGCGCTGCACCTGATGGACGCCCAGCCCGAGCAGGCCCGGACCGCGCTGACCGCGATCAAGCAGGCCAGCAAGGAGGCGCTGGTCGAGCTCAGGTCGGTGCTCGGAGTCCTGCGCCAGGTCGACGAACCCGGTCCGCGCCGGCCCGCGCCCAGCCTGCGCCGGCTGACCGAACTGGTGGCGCGTACCCAGGCGGCCGGGCTCGACGTCCGGGTGGACGTGGAGGGGACGCCGGAGCCGCTGCCGTCCAGCGTCGACACCGCGGCGTACCGGATCGTGCAGGAGGCGCTCACCAACGTCCTCCGGCACGCGGGCGCTCGCTCGGCCGTGGTGCGCGTCGCGTACTCCGACGAGATCGTGACGGTCGAGGTGACCGACGACGGCTGCGGTACGCCGACGGCACTGGCCGGCGGTGGCGGCACAGGCAGTGGCGGCAGTGGCCTGCCCGGCATGCGTGAACGCGTCGGGGCGCTCGGCGGGCGGCTGCACGTAGGACCATTGCCCGGCGGAGGTTTCCGGGTGTACGCGGAGTTACCGCGGGAGGGAGCACCATGATCTCGGTCCTGCTCGCCGACGACCAGGCGCTGGTCCGCGCTGGTTTCCGGTCCCTGCTGGACGCCGAACCCGACATCGAGGTGGTCGCCGAGGCCGCGGACGGCGGCCAGGCGGTGGAGCACGCGCTGGCGAAGCGGCCGGACGTCGTCCTGATGGACATCCGGATGCCCGACGTGGACGGGCTGGAGGCCACCCGCCGGATCGTCGCCGAACCCGAGCTCGCCGGCGTGCACGTCGTCATCCTGACCACGTTCGACCTGGACGAGTACGTCTTCGAGGCGTTGCGGACGGGCGCGAGCGGGTTCCTGGTCAAGGACACCGAGCCGGTGGAGCTGCTGCGCGGCGTCCGCGCGGTGGCCTCCGGGGACGCGCTGCTGTCGCCGGGAGTGACCCGCCGGCTGATCGCGGAGTTCGCCAGCCGGTCGAAGGAGCCGGTACGCGGCGCCGACCTGGCGGCGCTGACCGAACGCGAGCGCGAGGTGCTCGCGCTGGTGGCCGAGGGGCTGTCCAACGACGAGATCGCCGCCCGGCTGGTGGTCAGCCCGGCGACCGCGAAGACGCACGTCAGCCGGGCGATGATCAAGCTGGGCGCGCGCGACCGGGCGCAGCTGGTGGTGTTCGCGTACGAGGCCGGGTTGGTGCGGCCCGGCTGGCTGGGCTGACCACGCGGAACCCCTGTCGCTAGCGCCTGGGCACCCAACCGGGCTGTGGGGATTCCGGACTCTCCGGTCCCCGATGGCGTACGGGCGGGGGCGTCGGCCGGCCCGTGGGCGCCGCCGACGTCGGCGCCTCCGCCGCGGGACCCGGGCGCACGAGTTCCGCGGCCCTGGTCACGATCTCCTGGGCCGCGGCGAGGGTGGCCGGCGCGAGGTCGTCGAGCCGGGCCAGCCCGTCCGCGCGGATCGCCTTGTCGTGGGGGACGCGGACGACGGCGGCGAGGCGCCGGCGTACCGGCTCGAGCTCGCCGTCCATCCAGCGCGGCGGGTCGGTGCCGGCGACCTCGACCACCGCGGCCACCATCCGGTCGACGGCCAGGCCGTCGTGTTCGAGCACCTGGACCAGCCGGGCCAGGGCGGCCGCGCCGAACCCGCTCGCCGAGGTGACCAGCACGGGCACCGCGTCCGGCCGCCCGGCCCACTCGTCCAGGGCCGAGGGCCGGGCGGCGTTGCGGGCGGCGACGTGGGCGAGCGCGACCGGTGTGGAGGTGTCCACGACCCCGGCGAACCAGCCGCCGGTCTCCAGCAGATGGGCGTACCACCGGGGGTCCTCGGGCACCGCGACCGGCGCCCGGGTCCACGGCCGGGCGTCGGTGAGCACGTCGTACCCCGGTCCGTCGGCCGCGTCCGCGCCGAGGTCGGGCAGGTCGTCGCCCCGCCTGCGCCGGCGCACGGGGACGGGCCGGCGCAGCGCGGCGCCCCGCACCGCGTCGGGGTCGAGCGCTCGGCCGGGAGAGACCAGCGCCGCGGGCAGGCCGACCGACTGGTCACCGGCGACGTCTCCGGCAGCACCGTGGGCAACACCGAGACCGAGCCAGTCCGCCCACGGCGAGGCACCCCTGGGTACCGTGTCGACCAGCACCGTGCGGGTGGTCGGCGCGAGCACCTGGGCGAGCAGCCCGGCCAGCGCCGAACGCCCGGCACCGCCGCTCGCGCCCAGCACCGGAAGGAGGGCGCGGACTCCACGCGGCAGCATGGCGTTGCCGCCCCGCCTGCTCGGTCCGCGTCTCTTCACCGGTCGAGGATAGCCGCGGCGAAGGCCTCTCGCCCGCCCATCGCCCGCCCACCGGGCGCCCACGAAAACGACGGGAGCGGCCGGCGACGTCGTTGTCGCCGGCCGCTCCACGGACGGTCGTTCCAGCCGAGGTCCACTACGCGCGGACCGCGTTCACCACCTGTCAACTACTGCTTGACAGCACCCGCCGCGAGGTCGGCGAGGAACTGCCGGGCACCGAGGAAGAACACGATGATCAGCGGGATCACCGCGAGCAGCGTGCCGGCCATCACCATGCTGTAATCGGTGTTGTAGAGGCCGTTCAGCTGCGACAGCGCCACCTGCAGCGTCTGGCGACCCGGGTCGATCAGCACCACCAACGGCCAGAAGTAGTCGTTCCAGGCGTTGATGAAGGTGAAGATCCCGAGGAACGCCAGCGCCGGCCGCAGCAGCGGAACCGCCACGTGCCAGTACTGCCGCCAGAAGTTGCAGCCGTCGATCCGGGCGGCGTCCAGCAACTCCGCGCTCACCGCACCCTGGGCGTACTGCCGGAGCAGGAAGATGCCGAACGCGTTCACCGCACCGGGCACGATCAGTGCCTGGAACGAACCCACCCAGCCGAAGTTCGCCATGATGACGAACGACGGCACCGTGGACAGCTGGGACGGGATCATGAACGTCACCAGCAGCACGACGAACAGCAGGTTCTTGGCCGGGAAGTCGAACTTCGCGAACGCGAACGCCGCGATCGAGTCGAAGAACAACACCAGCACCGTCGTCACCACCGCCACGAAGATCGTGTTGGCGGTGGAGCCGAGCAGGTTCACGCTGTCGAAGACCTTGCCGATGTTCTCCAGCAGGTGGGTGCCCGGCAGGAGTTCCGGCGGGAACTTGAAGATGTCCTCCGTCGTCCGGCTGGCCATCACGAACATCCAGTAGAACGGGAAGATCGAGATGGCCACGCCGAACAGGAGCAGCACATGGGTGACGACGGACCAGACGCGCTGGGTGGCGGTGGCGTTCATGCGCGCACTCCCTTCCGCGAACCCCGGTTACCGGCGCCCTGCACCAGCCGCCAGTTGATCAGCGAGAACAGAATCATGATGACGAACAGGCCCCAGCCGATCGCGGCGCCGTAGCCGAACTGGTTGTTGATGAACGCCTGTTGGTACAGGTAGAGCACCATCGTCGAGCCCTCCGAGCCCGGGCCGCCGCCGTTGCCGACGAGCACCTGCGGCTCGGTGAACAACTGCATGCCGCCGATGGTGGAGGTGATGACGGTGAACAGGATGATCGGGCGCAGCAGCGGAACCGTGATGCGGAAGAAGACCTGCCACAGGTTCGCCCCGTCGACCTTCGCGGCCTCGTACAACTCCGTCGGGATCGCCTGCAGACCGGCGAGATAGATGATCGCGTTGTAGCCGGTCCATCGCCAGATCACCATGGCGGCAATGGCGACCTTGATGCCCCATGGTGTGTTCAGCCACTCGACCGTGTCCAGGTGCAGCCCTTCCAGGGCGGCGTTCAGCAGGCCGAAGTTGTTGCTGAAGATCGAGCCGAAGATGATCGCGATCGCCACGATCGAGGTGACGTTGGGGATGAAGTACGCGATTCGGTAGGCGCTGCGGCCGCGGATCTGCTGGTTCAGCATGAACGCGATGACCAGCGCGAAGAACAGCATCGGGATGGTGGAGATGAACCAGATCTGGAAGGTGTTGACGATCGACTTCCAGAAGATCGGGTCCGACAGCATGAACTGGTACTGCGCGAGCCCGACGAACCTCATCGCCCCGATGCCGTTCCAGTTCTGGAACGAAAGGTAGAGCGAGAAGCCGATCGGGAACAACCCGAAGATCGCGAACAGGATGTAGAAGGGCGAGATCGCGGCGTAGAGAGACAGCAGTTCGGACTTCGAGCGCCCGGCGTGGTTGCCGGTCGAGCGGCGCTCCTCCGGTGCCTGCGCCGGAGCGGTCAGCGGCGTCGTGGTGGCCATGTCAGATCAACCCCAGGTGGGAGAGCTGTCGGTCGGCTTCGGTGAGCGCGTCCTTCCACGCCCGGTCCGGGTTCTTTCCGGCGCTCCAGATGTTGGTGATCTGGTCGGAGAACGCCGGCCCGACGACGTTGTCGTAGGGACTGAGGTAGACCGGCTTGACTGCTTTCGCCGAGGTGCCGAAGACCTCGTTGATGACCTGCCCGCCGTAGAACTTGTCCTTCACCTGCGCCCGCCGGTCGTCGATCGCGGCGATCGCGGAGGGGTAGAGCTGCATCTCGTTCAGCCCGTACACCACCTGGTTCTCCGGCGACTGGAGATACCGGATCACCTTGAACGCGGCCTCGGGGTCGCGGCACGACTTCGGGATGCCGAGGAACGAGCCGCCGCTGTTGCCCGCGCCGCCGGGTGCCCGGCAGACCCGCCACTTGCCGGCGGTGCCGGAGGCCGCGTCGGTGAGGACCTGGCCCATCCAGACCGCGCCGACGAACGACGCCACCCGGCCGGTGCTCATGGCGGCGTTCCAGTCGCTGGTCCAGTCGTTGGTGTTGGAGGTGATCCTGCGGCGGTACGCGTCCACCGCCAGGTCCCAGGGTTCGCGCACCTGCGGGCCGTCGCCGATGAACTTGTTCTTCTCGTCCATGTAGCGCTTGCCCTGCTGGGCCAGCGCCTGGTTGTAGACCATGTCGACGTTCGGCATCATGTACGTCTTCTTCGGCATCTTCTTGACCAGGGTCGAGCCCGCCTCGAGGTACTTCTCCCAGGTGTCCATCGCCTGCGCCACCTGGTCGGGCTCACTGGGCAGTCCGGCCTTCTCGAAGAGGTCGGCCCGGTAGAAGAGCGCCGTCGGCCCGGTGTCCATCGGGAAGCCGACCATCCGGCCGTCGGGGGTGACCCCGCGCTGCCACTTCCAGTCGAGGAACTCCGACTCGACGTCCTTGGCGCCGACGTCGAACAGGTCGACGAACTGGTCGGCGTCGGGGAAGTACGTCGCGACGTCCTCGTTCAGTCCGACGATGTCGGGGATGTAGGCCTTGCCGGCCAGGCTGGTGAGGAACTTCGACTTGAAGTCCCCGCCGATCTTCTGCGGAACCAGTCTGACGCCGGTCGCCTTGGGCGTCTTCGCCAGCAGGGTGTCGCTGATCGAACGGTTCCAGTACCAAAGGCTGATGGTGCCTTCGGGAGTGAGGTAGGAGCCCCGGGCACCACAACCGGACGTGCCGAGGAGTGCGGTGCCAAGGAGTCCAGAGGCCGCCGCGAGAAACGTGCGTCGGTTGGGCGCCATGTTCACCTCGTTTCGTGAGACGAGCATCGATGAGAGAACAGGCGCCTGCGGAGTCGACGACGAGGCCGCGCACGCCCGGCCGCTTCGACGACGCAGGAGGGTTCGTCGAAGCGTTTCCGCAGCGTATGGCCTGGTTGGATCGGGTGGAAGACGCTTTCCGATTCCGGACTTCGTTCGAAATGTCGAACGCTTGACGTTATGCCGAACGTCGAGGCGGAAGCTCACTCTGCGCGTACCGGCCCACGCGGTACGTCGCCACGGCGTCCACGACAGCACCGACCCCGCCGCCGAGGAGCGGAATCCGCCGGCCCACGGTGAGGCTCAGCCGCTTGCCGCCGACCTGCGCGGCGAGGATCGCGCCGAGCTCGGTGGCCACCCGGTGGTCGAGCTCGACGTCGTGCACCGGCGCGGTCGCGATCGCCAGCGGGGTGGACGGCAGTGCGCCCTTGCGCACGAGCTCGGTCACCGAGTCGTCGCCGAGCAGGCAGGCGGTGACCGCCGTCCGCACCCGCGGGTCGCCGAGGTCGTAACCGCGCAGGTGGGCGATCGCCGCGACCATCCTGGCCTGCAGCACCGCGAGTCCGGTGATGTTGGCGGGCAGTGCGAGCGGCAGGATGGCGAACCCGCCGAGGCTGGTCACGAACCCCTGCGCACCGGCCAGGCGTACGTGCTGTTCGACCACGTCGTCGGCCGCCTGGGCGTGGTCGCCGTCGGCGCGTCCGAGGTGGCGTTCGGCGACCGCCCGTGCGCCGGGGAACCGGCCGCGGCCGTCGATGGCTGCGTCCAGGACGTTGCGGAACAGTCCCGCCGCGGCGCGAGGTGTCACCTGGCGGGCCATCGGCCCCAGGCCACGCGCCACCATCTTTCCTACGGCCATGGTCCACCTGTCCATTCGACGAGAGATCTGTAGCAGATCTGTACGGATCCGATCGACGGGAGCGCGGGCGGGGGTCCCCTGGCCCGGCTCCGTCCTGGACGAGCGATCTGACGAAACGATACGTCGTGATGCCGGGTTCCGCGCGGCTGGCCGGATCTCGCCCCTTTCCGTCCCCCGGGGGCGACGGGTGGCGTCGGCCGGGCGATGGACGGCGTCGGCCGGGCGGGGAGCCGTCGGCTTGGGCAGGATGGGGTCGTGCCCACCGAACTGCCGCCCTCCCGCTGGGAGTTCCCCACGCCCGACCTCGCCGGTGACGAGGACCTCGTGGGTCAGGGTGCCGACCTGGATCCGGCGACGATCCTCGCGGCGTACCGCAAGGGGATCTTCCCGATGCCGGTCCGGCGGTCGGCGCCGACCGCGTGGTGGTCACCGGCCCAGCGGGGCATCCTCCCGGTGACCGCCCTGCGGGTGTCGCGGTCGCTGCGGCAGGCGTGCGCGCGGTTCACCGTCCGGGTGGACACGGTGTTTCCCGACGTCATCGAGGCGTGCGCCGACCCCGGCCGGCCGGGCGGCTGGATCACCCCGGAGGTCATCTCCGCGTACCTCCGGCTGCACGAGCTCGGCTGGGCCCACTCGGTGGAGGCGTGGACTCCCGAAGGTCAGCTCGCCGGCGGGTTGTACGGCATGGTGATCGGCGGGTTGTTCGCGGGCGAGTCGATGTTCCACCGGGCCCGGGACGCCTCGAAGGTCGCCCTAGTCGGGCTGGTCGACATCCTCGCCAAGGAGCCGGACGCCGAGCGGCGCCTGCTCGACCTGCAGTGGCGGACGCCGCACCTGGCGTCGCTGGGCGCGATCGAGATTCCCCGCGCGGAGTACCTCGCCCGGCTCGATCAGGCGCTGCGGCTGCCCAGCCCGCCGGCGTTCGGCGGGCGGACCGAGGACCCGCGATGGGTGGGGTACGCCCGCGACAGGTAGGGCGCGTCGTGCCGCCCGCGGTCGGCGGATCCGACCCGCACGATCGTCTGGGTGTCGGCGTCGTCGGCGTCATCGGTGTCGGTGTCATCGGCGTTGCCGTGGCTGCCGTACGAAAGGGACCGCGCACCGCCGGCGAGGATGTCGGACAGCAGGTGCGCGTCGTGCGGCCGCAGCCGGAACGACCCGACGCAGGTGTCGTCCCGCCACAGCGACAGGACGACCAGCCCGTCGGCTCCTACCTGCGGGTGCCGGTTGACCCGGAGGGTGCGGTCGTCTCCGCGTACGTCGAGGAAGACCTCGCCGTGAACCGGCAGCGGCGTGACGTCGGACATGCGTCGATCATGCCGCGAATTCTCCGCGTCGCCTACCCCGGGACGGTCCCGGCCGGCGGTGTCGTGGCGGTGGCGTGGCGGTGTCGTGCGGTGTCGCGGCGGTGGCGTGGAGTGTCGTGGCACGGATCGACTGGTCCGGAGCCGGTGCCCCGGGGCAGGATGTGGGCATGCCCGAGTTGCCCGAGGTGGAGGCGCTGGCCGAGTTCCTGCGCGAGGAGGCCGTCGGCCGCACGGTGACGCGCGTGGACGCGGTGGCGATCAACGCGCTCAAGACGTTCCAGCCGCCCATCACCGACCTCGCCGGGCGGACGATCGCGGCGGTCGGCAGGTACGGCAAGTTCCTCGACCTCACCATGCGCGCACAGGGGAACACCCAGGAGAACGCGCAGGAGAACGCCGAGGGCGCCGGCGACCTGCACCTGATCGTCCATCTGGCCCGGGCCGGCTGGCTGCGGTGGAGCACCTCGCTGGCGGACAAGCCGCCGCGACCGGGCAAGGGCCCGCTGGCGGTACGCGTCCACCTCGGCGACGGCGTGGGGTTCGACCTCACCGAGGCGGGCACCCAGAAGCGGCTGGCGACCTACGTCGTCACCGACCCCGCACTCGTACCCGGCGTCTCCCGCCTCGGTCCGGACCCGCTGGCCGACGAGTTCACCGAACAGGCGCTGGCCGACGTCCTCAAGGCCGCCGGCCGGGCCCAGCTCAAGGGCATCCTGACCGACCAGGCGCGCATCGCCGGCATCGGCAACGCCTACTCCGACGAGATCCTGCACGCCGCGCGGATGTCGCCCTTCAAGCCGGCGAACGGGCTGTCCGAGAGTGAGACTGGCGCGCTGTACGCCGCGATCCGTTCGGTGCTCACCGACGCCGCGGTCCGCGCGCGGGGGCTGGCCGCCAAGGACCTCAAGTCGGAGAAGAAGACCAACCTCGCGGTGCACGGCCGCACCGGACAGGCGTGCCCGGTGTGTGGCGACACGGTGCGCGAGGTGTCGTTCGCCGACTCCAGCCTGCAGTACTGCCCCACCTGCCAGACCGGCGGCAAACCGCTCGCGGACCGAAGGCTGTCCCGCCTGCTCAAGTAGCCGCGCGGCGGTGGGCGCCACGTGGCCGGGACGTCGTGGCCGGGATGTCGTGATCGCGGCGCCGAGGTCGGTGCCGGGCGCGTCGGCGCCGGTGACCGCTTCGGCACGTGTCCGAGCCGTCCGCGAAACCGTACGGACGGCGTCGCCGCGGGACCCGTCGGGAGCGGTACACACGCAGGCCGCCTAGGGTGACCGCGGCAGACGAGGCCGCCGGGCAGGCTACCGGTCGACGTGATCGAGTTGATCGACGCAGTCGGCTAGGTGATGTAGTACTTGCGGTCTCTCACCCCATCACACACTTCGGAGGACGAGCGGTGCGCCACGCCGCACCCCAGCGGGGGAACCTGGGTTCGGCCATGGTCGCGCTGACGGCTGCCCGGCTCGCGTCCGTGGTCGCGCAGTTCCTGGCCGGCGTGGTCGCGGCCAGGCTGCTCGACCCGGCGGTGCTCGGCGTCTCCGGGGTCGGCCTCACCCTCGGCTGGGCGATCGCGATCGTCGCCAACGGCGGCCTGAACATCTCCGCCGTCTACTTCCTCGGCCGCCGTCCCGGCGAGCAGCGCGCCGTCGTCGGTGCCGTCCTCGGGCTCACCCTGGGGGCGCTCGCGGCCGGTGCGGTGCTCACCGCCGCGGCCGGGCTCGTCGTCGGCCCGCTCGTGGTGGGCCGGCAGGTCCCGCTGCTGATCGGCGCCGCCGCGGTGATCGCGCTGGCGACGGTGGGGTACGAGGTGGTCGGTGCGCTGCTGCTCGGTCTGCACCGCCGGGGGGCGTACGTCCTCGCCGACGTCGTCCGTAGCGCCGCGACGTTCGGATGCACGGTGCTCGTCCTCGCCGTGGTCAGCCGGACGGCGGAGGGCTACGTCCTCGCGACCGGGCTCGGCATCGCCGTACCCGCCCTCCTCGCCCTGATCGCGTTGCGCCGCGCGGCCGGGACGATCCGGCCGAGGTTCGACCGGGCGTTCTCCCGGGACGCGATGCGGCTCGGCCTGGCCGGACAGCTCGGCAACGTGCTGACGTTCCTCAACCTGCGGCTGGACCTGCTGCTGGTGCCTGCGCTGCTCCGGCTCGACCTCGCCGGGGTCTACTTCGTCGCCACCAGGGTCGCGGAGGTGGTCGGCCAGCCGTCGACGGCCGCGTCGTCGATGTTGTTCCCCCACGTCTCCGCCCAGACCGACCCGCACGACACCTCCACCACCGAACGCACCTCGCGGCTCACCCTGCTGACCACGCTGATGGCCGCCGCCGTGCTCGCCGCGGTGTCGCCGCTGGTGCTCGGGTTGTTCTTCGGCCCGGTCTACCGCCGGGGCACCACGGCACTGCTCCTCCTGCTCGCCTCGATGCTCCCGCTCGCGCTGGCCCGGATCCTCGCCGCAGACCTGAAGGGACGCGGCCGTCCTGGCCTGGTGTCGGTGGGTACCGGCGTGGGCGCGCTCCTCACGGTGGCCGCCGACGTGGCGCTGATCCCGCTGCTCGGCATCGAGGGCGCGGCGCTGGCGTCGGTGATCGCGTACGCCGGGACCGCCGCGGTCCTGCTCGGCTGCTACCGCCGGATCACCGGTGGCCGGCTGCTCACCCTGATGCCCCGGCCCTCCGACGTCGGCGACGTGGCGCGACTGGTCCGCGGACGGCTGCGCCGGTCCGGTGGCGCGCCGGATCCCGCTCACTCACCGGACGGGGCTCCCGAACCGGCGTACACGCCGAGGCACGCGGCCGGGCCCACGCCGGGACCGACGTCGGACGCCGTACCGCACGAGATGCCCCCGGCGGACATGGCCGAGGAGGCACGCCGGTCCGGCGCCGACCGGGATCCGGTACGAGGTTCCCCGTGAAACCAGCCCGGGTCGCGCTCGGCTGCCTGCTTGCTGTGGCGCTGGTGCTGCCCGTGCTGGGGACGCGGATGCTGGCCGAGCACCGCTCGAACGCGGTGAACGTCGCCGTCGTCGACTCCTCCGTGGGCAACTGGACCGACGGCCGGAGCACCACCGGGACGGCCGACGTGCTGCAACGGGTTCGCGGGAGTGGAGTCGGGTCGCTGGTGGTCGGCATGCGGTCGGTGCGCGACTACGTCGAGACCGGCGACCTCACGCCGGTCGACGTACGCCGGGCCGGTCGGGACGAGGTCCCGGCCGCGCTGGCCCGGCCCGGCCAGGCCGTCGTCATCCGGGGTCGGCCGTACGACCCGGACGGGACGTTCGCGCGGACCGTCGACGCACTCACCACCCGCTTCGGCGCCCGGCTGAGTACGGCGACCACGCCGGGCATGGTGCCCTACCTCCGGGTCGCCGGAGCGCGCGACCTGGACAACTTCCCGGTCGGCTACGACCAGGCCCGGCTGCGGATGCTGTGGGAGGCCGGGTTCCACGTGGTGCTCGCCCTGCCCGCCCGGGTGACGTCCGGCCGGACCTGGCTGGAGTCCGAACTCGACCAGGCGGCGTCGATGGCCGGGTCCCGATCCGTGCTCGCGCTCGGTCCGCTGCCCTTCGCCGAAGGCGGCACCGCCGACCTGGAGCCGTTCATCGAGTTCATGCGCTCCCGGAACTTCGACCTCGCGCTCCCCGACATGTACTCACCGGCCGGCGACGTGGCCTACGCGAGCCGGCTGCCGGGCCAAGTGATCCGCACGCACGTCATCCCCGTTCCGGCGGGCTACGACCGGCACGCCGTCGTCGTGCGCGCGCACCGTGCGGAGAAGGAACGCGGCGTCCGGTTCGTCGTCCTGCGCGCGTCGAGTACCGATCCGCGGGCGCGGCTGCCGCTGAGTTCCGTCCTCGATCTCGCCCCGCCACTGACCCACGACCTTCCCGTCGGCCTGAGCCTCGGCACGCCCGAGGCGGTGCCCGCCGTGGAACCCGCGCTGTGGGCGCGGGCGCTGGTGCTCGCCGGTGGGCTGGTACTGCTCGCGATGGCCGGGTTCTGGTGGCTCGGGTCGATGGCGCGGCGCCGGGTGGCCGCCACGGTCACCGGCATCGGGGTCGCGCTGACCGGCGCCGCCGGTCTCGCGGCGCTGGCCACCCACAGGTTGCTGCCCTGGCAGCTGGTGACGTTCGTGGTGGGATCCGCCGGCGCGGTCCTGTCCGTCCTGGCGGCGATGAGGTCGGCGGCCGGTCCGGTCCGGCTGGTGGAGTTGACAGGGCTGGCGGGGTGGGGGGAGTCGCCGAAAGGGGTCCGGCGTGGGGGCTGGGGCCGGGCGCTCTCGGCGTACGCCCTCGGGCTGTGGGTCGCGGTGACCACCGGCGCCGTGGTCGCCGCCTTCGGCGCCCGGAGCCTCGCCATGGTCGGCCTGGCGCCGTTCGTCGGGGTGAAGGCGTTGCTGGTGGGCCCGCCGCTGCTGGTCGCGGTGTACGCGCTGCTGCTGTACGCCCGTAGGCGCCGAGCCTCTCCGCACGGTGCCGGCGCGGGCGCACCGGCACCGCCACGGGGAAGGCGGCTGACCCGGATGGTCCGGGCGGTGCGGCCGCGGCACATCCTCGCCACCGCGGTGGCGCTTGCGCTGGTCGGCTACCTGCTGTTGCGTTCGGGCAATTCCGGCGCCGCGCCCGGCTTCGAACTCTCGCTCCGTGACACCCTCGACGAGGCGCTGTACATCCGGCCGCGGTTCAAGGAGGCGTTCCTCGGGTTGCCCGCGCTGGTGGTGGCGCTGTTGCTGACGGCACGTGGCGGCAGGTTCGGCCTCGGCTGGGTCGCGGCGGTGGTCGCCGCGGTCGGTACGGCCAGCACGGTGGACACGTTCGGGCACTTCCACACGCCGGTGGCGGCGGCCCTGCTGCGCACGGCGTACGCCGGTGTCTGCGGGCTCGTGCTCGGCGCCGTCGCGGCGGCGGTGCTCGCCTGGCTGACCGCACGGCCGACGTCGGGCGGGCGCCGGGCGACGTCGTCGCGGTCGGGGTCGCGGTCGGGGTCGCGGTCAGGGTCGCGGGCGAGGCGGAGAGGGAAGTCGGGGCAGGCGGGCGCACCCGTTGCGCACACGAGGCAGGAGGACGTACCCGGATGAAGATCGCACTGCTCGGTTACTTCGGGTTCGGCAACGCCGGGGACGAGGCGATCCTCGCGGCCGAGATCGCGGCGCTGCGGGCGGCGTTCGCGGCGGAGGTCCCGGCGGGAGGCTCGCCGGGAGCCTCGGCCAACCAGGCGGAGCCCACGTTCGTGGTGATCTCCGGCGACCCCGACCACACCCGGCGCACGCACGGGGTGGACGCCGTGTCGCGGACCGACGTGCGGGCCGTACTCGCCGTGCTGCGCGAAAGCGCCGCGCTGGTCGCGGGCGGCGGCAGCCTGCTGCAGGACGTCACCAGCGCCCGTCCGGTCGCCTTCTACGCCGGCACCATGCTGGCCGCGCGGGCGGTGGGTACTCCGGTCTTCGTGTACGCACAGGGCCTGGGTCCGGTGCGGCGTCCGGTCAACCGCGCCCTGACCGGGGCCGCGCTCCGTGCGTCGCGGTACGTCGCGCTGCGGGACGCCGACTCCGTGGCCCTGGCCGAACGGCTCGGCGTCCGGCACGTCGACCTCGTACCCGACCCGGTTCTCGGTCTCGACCTGTCGGCCGGGCGCCCGCCGTCGCTCGGCGGCGAGCGGCCCCGGCTGGCGGTCGCGCTCCGGCCGTGGGCGGGCTCGGAGGACTGGCTGCCCGCGGTGCGTTCGGCGCTGGCCGACCTCGCGCCCGAGGCCGACGTCGTCCTCGTGCCGTTCCACGCCGGCCAGGACGCCGACCTGGCCCGCGAACTCGCCGCCGACCTCGGCTCCGGCGCCGAGGTGGTCGACGTCGGGGCGGCGGGCCGCGCCGGGCACCGGGCCGCGCTGGACGCGGTGGCCGGCGCCACCGCCGTACTCGGCATGCGGCTGCACGCGCTGATCGCCGCCGCCGGCGCCGGCCGGCCGTTCGTCGCGTTGTCGTACGACCCGAAGGTGACGGCCTTCGCCGACCGGGTGGGCCAGCCCGTGGCCGCCACCCTGCCGGGTCCCTCCGGCAGCACCGTGGACCGGGCCGAGTTGCGCGAGAACGTGGTGGCGGCCGTGCGCAAGGCGCTCCAGGGGCCGGACCAGTCCTACCTCGACCGGCTCGCCGCCCTGCGCGCCGACGCCGCCCGCCCGGCGACCACGATCGCCCGCTCCCTCCTCGCCCACTGACACTGGCGCCCTCGACGGCAGGATGGCGGGTCTCCCGCATGGTGGAGAAACCTTCGAACGCCCGATAACGGATGACCCGCGTTCGGACATCACAGTCCACACCGGGAGGCATTAGGGGGCCATGGACGCCTATCGTGACTACTACGGGCAAGTAGCCGAGAACAGTAGGGTCATGACAGAACCGAACGAACCGACCACACCGCTGGCGCGGATGCGGTTCTCCTGGCAGCGGGGGACCGACGTCTCCGACGCGCCCGAGGCGGCCGACGACGACGCGCCGGTCGACGACGCTCCCTCCGACGAGGACGCCGCCGAACGGGATGTCGCCGAACGGGATGTCGCCGAGCCGGACGCCGACGATCTTCGTGCTCCGGATACTTCGGCCTCCGCGCCGCGGCCCGAGCCGGCCGGCGCCGAGGATGCCGGCGAGGCCGACGAGCCGCGTGCATCCGCTGCGGCGGAGTCGGTCCACGAGTCCCGACCTGCCCCGGACCTGCCGTCGACCTCCGCGGCTCCCCCGGCCGGTTCGTCCGCGGTGCCGCCGACCGCGTCGGCCACCCCGACCGCATCGGCCACGTCGGCCACGTCGGCCACGCCGACCGCACCGGCCACGCCGAGCACGCCGACAAACGGCCACGCCGTCACCGAGTCCGGCCCTGCCGCCCCCAGCCGCCGGGTGAGCGAGGAGGCTCGCAACCGGCAGGACGAGTCGCGGGCGGACGCGCCGGCCGGACAACCCGAACCCGACGTCGACGACCCGGCCTGGGCCGCCACCGACCTCGGCGAACTCGACGACGAGGCACCCGAAGAGACCGAGAGCAGGCGCAAGCGCAAGCGCCGCGAACGCCAGGAGCGCAAGAGTCAGGCCGCGCAGAAGAGTGCCGCGCAGAAGAGTGCCCAGCGGAGCGCCCGGAAGCCGGCCGCTCGGCAGGCGGCGGCGACCGAGGCCGCTGCGGCCCAGGCGGCCGGTGCCGGACACGCGGCGGTCGACGAGACGGCCCGGCCGGCCTCGCGTACCGTCGCCCGTACGAACGTCGCGGGCACCTCCGGCACGACCACCGCAACGACCGCAACGACCCGGCCCGCCACCCGGCCCAGCGCGCGACCGGTCGCACCGGCACCCACCGCGCCCTCCGCGAAGCGAAGCCGCCGGGACCGCGGCGACTTCGACGTGCCGGCCCCCGGACGCCGCTTCTCCGGTGGCCGGGCCGCGCACGCCGGGCTGCGGGTGGCGCTCGTCGTCACCGCCTGCCTGATGGCGCTCGGCGTCGTCGCCTACGCCGCGTTCGCGCTCGGTATGTCCACCGGACGGGACAACTCCCCTCACCTGAGCGCGGCCGACCTCGCGCGTTACCGGCTCACCGCGTTCCCGACGGCCGAGGCCGGCCAGTTCGCCGCCGACTACGCGCGGCTCTGTTTCACCCACGACCCCACGCCGGGCGCCAACGACGCCCGCGAGCGACGACTCGCGCGGTACGTCTCGGGCGGCACCGACCCCCGCTGCGGATGGAACGGCGAGGGTTCCCAGTCCGTCGTCGACGCGACCTGGACCGGTGACTCCGAGCCCATCGACGTACCCGGCCTGCAGGGCAACGCCAGGATGATGACCGTACGAGTGCTGACGGACTCCGGCAGCAGCCGGATCGTCACCGTCCCCGTCTACGTCGCCGACCTGGCCAACGCCAACGGCATGCGCATCGTCGGCGACATCGGCGAGATGCCCCAGCCCAACCTCGCGGCCGCACCCGAGGTCAAGCCGCCGGCGGCGACGGACTCCCGGCTGAGCGAGGCGCTCACCCAGGGGCAGTTCTTCGAGCAGTTCTTCACCGCGTGGGGCGCTTCGGATCGTCCGGCCCTGCAGCGGCTGGTGACGCCGGACGCCACCGCCCGCACCACCGCCGGCCTCAACCGCGTCCTGGCCTCGCCGACCATCCAGGAAGCCAGGGTGTTCCTGCCGAAGGGCGCCGACCCGTCGGCGCCGTACGACTGGAAGACCAAGCAGACCACCCAGGCCTGGGTGTGGGTGGTCTGGCAGACACCGGGCGAGGGGTCCAAGACGACCGAGACCCGCGGCTACCGGCTCCAGCTGGTGAAGACCACCCAGGCGAGCAGCCCCACCCAGGAATGGGCGGTGCGCGACATCCAGGGAGGGATCCCCGACGTCAAGGGGGGATAGACGTGTTCGCCCAGCGATCGGGTGACGATTTCACTACAGTGCACGCGCCGCGTGCGGTCACCCGGGCAGCCGGAGCGCGACCCGGGACCACCGTGCGTCAACAACGACGGGCGTCACAGACGTACGTCACCAAGTAACGAGGGAGGTGAGCCGAGGTGAGCACAATGTGGATTCTCGCGTCGGGGGGTTCCCAGCTCGACGCGCTCTTCGGCCGAATCGAACGGCTGCTGGCCGGGGTGGCCATCGGTGCCCTGACCGTGGCCATCATCATCATCGGGTTCAAGATCATGTTCGCGATCCGGCGGGGTGACAACTTCCGCGAGGCGATCCAGAACATGGGCGTGGTGGCGTTCGCCGCGCTCCTGATCGGTGGCGCGTCCGGGATCGCCTCACTGCTGAGCGCGATCGGCCGGCAGATCGGCGGTTAGAACGGCACGCCGGCAGCGCCGGGCGTGCCCGGGCGCGCTGGAGCAGGCACCGGGTGCCCGTGCCGTCCACCGTGCCGACGAGCGTCCCCACGAGTGTCCCCACGACGGACACCGAGGAGGTGAGTGATGGCGGACCCGCCTGGACAGTACGTCGCGTACGACCACACCGACCTCGAACGTCGGCGCAAGAAGTTGTGGAACCTCGCCGACGGCGTACCGCTGACCATCCTCGGCGGCATCGACCTGCGTGCCCTGGTCACGGGCGGCATCGCGTTCCTCGGCCTGCTCGGCGGGGTGATGCTGGCCGCGCCGGTGGTGCCCGGGCTGGCGCTGAACGTCTGGACGATCCTCGGCTGCCTCGCCATCGCGGTGACTCTGTACGTACTCTGGCCGCGTCGGTGGCGCAACGGCCTGACCACCGAACAGAACATCCTGGTCGCGGTCGACTACCTCTTCCTGCAGCCGCGCCGCATCCACGGGCTCGCCGAGGACGTCGAGCCGGAGATCGTGCACTGGCGGGTCATCCTGTGGCGGCCGGTGCACCCGCGCTGGCACCAGGCGCTCGCACGGGCCCGGGCGGAGCGGTCGGAGCGGTTGCTGCGGCCCTGCCCCGCCGACCCGTACGACCCGTACTACGTCCACGACCCGGCTGCCGACCCAGCGGTCCCGACGGCACACCCGACAGCAGCAGGTCCAGCAGTCCCAGCAGCAGACCCGGTCCGTGAGTAGGGGTCACCGACGATGAATCCGCTCTACTACCTTCTTCCGCTCCTCGCGCTCGGCGTCGTCGGTCTCGGCGCGGTCGCGATCTTCGTGTTCAACCTCGGCGGCGGTGACGAGGACGCGGCCCGGAAGAAGCCGAAGGAGCCGCGCGCGGAGCGGGAACGCCTTCCGTACCGCTACGGCGACGACGTCATCTTCGTCTGGGGCCGCTCGGTCTGGACGGGGTTCTTCGTCGACACCACCACCGACGAGCACATCTCCAGCGACGAGCTCGTACCCGAGGCGCTGAAGCTGCCCAACCTGATGCACCAGCTCGGCCGTGAGTTCCACCGCCCGCAGTTCCAGGTGATGCTGGTCCCGCGCCGCCCCGACCTCACCGGTTGGGCGCTGGACCTGGTCGAACGCTCCTGGCGGCCCACCGACAACTACCGCAAGCTGATCCGTCGCGAGGCGGCCCGGGCGACGTCGAACGACCGGCTGGGTTCGCAGTACGACGTCGTCTTCTTGATGCGGATCGGCCAGCTCGGCGACGGCCGCGGCTCGGCCTCGGCCGCGGTGACCGCGATCGCCGACCAGGCCACCGGCGTGCACGACGAGTACTTCGACCCGAACGTCGTCGCCGAGTGGCACGAACGCGCCGACGAGGTGTACGCCGTCGCGGTCGACGCCGGGGTGGCCACCCAGCCGCTGATGCGCCGCGACCTGGTGCGCATCGTCCGCACCTGCCTGTTCGGGCACCTGCCGATTCCCGAGGACGGCGTGATCGACCGCCGGCCGTGGGGCGCGCACGAGTTCGAGCTGGCCGCCGACTTCCGGGCACCCAACCACAAGAGCCGGCTCGAGGTGAGCGTCATCGACGACGACACCGGCGAGGACCGCAAGACCTACCTCAGCACCCTGGTCGCCACCGGCTGGCCGGACGCGATCCGGTTCGCGAAGAACCGCGCGTGGGGGCGGACGCTCAAGCGGCTGGACTTCCCGGTGGTGGTGTCCTGGCGCGGCGTGCTGCTGCCGCCGGAGGAGTTCCGCGACCGCGGCAAGAAGATCCGCGACAACCTCGAGGACGAGGCGCGCGACATGGACCGCGCCAGCGCCCGGATCGACTCCCTGCTGGTGGAACAGGTCGAACGCGCCAACCACCTCGTCGACGAGCAGGACAGCCGGCCGTTCCCCGGCATGGAGTCCCAGCTGCTGCTCACCATCGCCGCGTCCACGCCGGAGGAGCTGGAGAACCGCCGCAAGCGGATCGAGCGGCTGTTCGCCAAGACGCTGGACGCGACGGTGCTGCGGCCCAAGCGGCTGCAGTACCGCCTGCTCTACAACATGCTGCCCGGCGACGGCGACCGCTCGCCGGTGGGCCGGATCGCGCCGTTCCGTCGGCTGCAGGAGCTGGACCAGTTGGGCGTCGCGCTGCTCACCACCGCCACCCACGTCGGCGACCGCGCGGTCGTCGGCCGGGACGGGATCGCCAAGGGCTGGGAGGGGATGCTGGTCGGGCGTACCCGCGACGGCCACAACCCCGTGCACTACTCCGCCCACTCCGCGATCGCGCGGGAGAACGGCGCCGGGGTCGTACTGGTCGGCGCGTCCGGCGGCGGCAAGACCACACTGGCGCTGAAGGTCTTCCACTACGAGTCCGAGGCCGGCGTCCGGTGCGTGTTCATCGACCCGAAGATCGACGCGGCCCGGACGGCGTACTTCCTGGCGTTCGGCTCCCAGGTGCTCGACCCGGAGTTCATGCGGCACGCGGGTGAGGGCTGCCTGGGCACGCAGGGGTGCCCGTTCCAGCCGATCAACGAGGAGTACTGGCGGGAGACCGAGATCATCGACCCACTGCGCGGCCGGGCCGGCAACCTCGACCCGCTGCTCACCGCGTCGACGGTCACCGAGGGCCGGATGCACGCCCAGGCGATGCTGGAGATCTTCCTGGGCGAGGTCGCGTGGAGCCGGATCAGCGGGTACGTCGTGGAGGCGTTCTCGCGTACGGTCAACGAGTTCGACCGGGAGGTGGCCGCCTACCGCGCCGCCCACCCGGGCGCCGCCCGGTCCGAGGTCGAGCGCGCGGTTCCCCGCCCGACCACGTGGAACGTCCTGCAGCTGGTCGTCGACGAGTTCGACCGGGTGAAGGACGCGGGCGTCGCCGACACCGAGGTGCGCGACCTGCGGTTCGCGGCGGCGGTGCTGGAGGACCTGCGCAAGAACCCCTACGCCCGGGTCGCGTTCGCCCGCGAGGCCAGCGCCGTGGTCGACGACAGCGGCAAGCGGCGCACGATCATCACCCTGCGCGGACTGCCCCGGGCGCACGGCAACAGCTCCTCGGCCAACATCGCCCGCGGCATCATCTACCTCGTCACCCGGCTCGGCTTCCAGATGCTGGAGGAGACCACCGAACGCCACCCGGTCAAGGGCTGGCGGCCGCAGCTGCTGTTCGTGGACGAGGCGTACAGCGTGGCGAGCACCGGTGAGGGCCGCGACCTGATCAGCTTCGTGCTCAAGCAGGGCCGCGCCTTCAACATCGGGATCGTGCTCATCACCCAGCAGGCGGGCGACCTGGCCCGGATCGAGTCCGAGGACCTGGACGCCAAGGCCGCGGGGACGAACCAGATCCACACCGTGTTCGCGTTCCGGCACCACTCCGACGCCGACGCGGCGCAGACGCTGCCGCTGCTGAACCGAGCGCCGGCGGAGCGGTCGATGATCGAGACGCTGAAGTCGCTGCGGGACGGCGAGTGCGTGATGCGCGACGTGGACGCGGAGCTGGCCAGCGTCGAGGTGGACCGGGCGTTCTTCGAGTTCGCCGCGGCGATCCAGTCCAACCCGCACCTGGAGGCGCGGTTCAAGGCGATCGACCCCTCGCCCGACGTGGACGAGTGGCGCTGGGTGGACGAGGCGTCGGTGCTGGTGGACGAGGCCGGCTTCGCGTCGACCCGGCTCGTGGTCGGCGCGCGCGACGACGACGCTACCGAGGACGAGGAGTACCTCACCGACCTCAGCCGGGCCGACTCCTAGCGTCCACCTCGGTCCCGGGCTCGAGTGCCGCGGATTCTTCCGCGGAAGAATCGACTCGGGCCTGTGCGTGCTCGGTCCGGTCCGGCGCTCCGCGTCCGCAGGTGACGCGATCAACGCCCGCGTCGCCGCGGGCGAGGCCGGCCGGCAGCGTCCGACAGTGAGAAAACTCGAGGTGGTCAGGGCCACCCGTACTCTTCACGCTTCGGTCCTGGGCCGGCCGGTCGGGTCAGAGCGTGAAGACCCGAGAGGGTCAGGGCCACCCGCTGGTTTCACGCTTCGGGTTGGCAGACCGGCTTCTTCGCCGCAGGCACGAATTCTTCCGCGGAAGAATCGCTGGGGCCGGAGCGCCGGACTCTCACGCCTCGGGCAGCGGAGTGGTCCCGGCGAGCTGGCGGCGCTCGGCGCGGCGGACGCGGGCGAGCTCGGGATCCAGGACGGGTACGGCGGCCAGCAACGCGCGGGTGTACTCGTGCCGCGGGTCCTCGTACAGCACCTCGGCGTCGGCGAGCTCGACCACCTCGCCCCGGCGCATCACCGCCACCCGGTCGCTGACCTGGCGGACGACGGCGAGGTCGTGGCTGACGAACACCACCGCGAAGCCGTATTCCGCCCGTAGCTCGTCGATCAGCTCCAGCACCTGCGCCTGTGTCGTGACGTCCAGCGCGGACACCGGCTCGTCGCAGACCAGTACCGACGGACGACCGGCGAGTGCCCGGGCGATCCCGATCCGCTGTCGCTGACCGCCGGAGAACTCATGCGGGTAGTCGTCGGCGCGGTGCGGGTCCAGGCCCACCCGGGCGAGCAGGTCCGCGACCGTCGTGCCGATCTCCGCCCGCCCGACGCCCCGGACCCGCAGCGGCTCGGCGATGCTGTCGCCGACCGTACGCCGGGGGTTGAGCGAGGACGCCGGGTCCTGGAACACCATCGCCACCTCGCGGCGCCGCTCCCGCAGCCGCCGGCCGGACAGCCTCGCCAGGTCGGTGCCGCCCAGCCGCACGTCACCGGCGGAGGGCCGCAACAGGCCGACCATCATCCGGGCCAGCGTCGTCTTCCCGCTGCCGCTCTCCCCGACCACGCCGAGCACCTCGCCGCGGCGCAGGTCCAGGTCGACGCCGGCGACGGCGTGCACGACCTCCCGCCGCCCGGCCCGGCCGCGCCGACCGGGGAAGTCGCGGCGTACGCCGCGCAGCGTCATCACCACGTCCTCGGAGCCAGAGCCGGAGCCGGAGTCGGAGTCCTCGGCGCGGTCGCGTTCGTCCTCGGCCGCCGTGGGTTCGCTCCGGGTACGGTCGGGCGCCACGTCCACCCGGGGCACGGCCGCCAGCAGCGCGCGGGTGTACGCCGCGGAGGGCGCGCCCAGCACCTGTGCGGTCGGCCCGCGTTCGACCTCCCGACCAGCGCTCATCACCAGCACGTCGTCGACGCTGCCGGCCACCACGCCGAGGTCGTGCGTCACCAGAATCAGCGCCATCCCGGTGTCGGCCCGGAGTTCGGCGAGCAGGTCGAGGATCTGCGCCTGGACGGTGACGTCTAGCGCGGTGGTGGGTTCGTCGGCGACCAGCACCCGCGGCTCGCAGGCCAGCGCCATCGCGATCAGCGCGCGTTGCCGCATGCCGCCGGAGAGCTCGTGGGGGTACGCGTCGACGCGCCGGTGCGGGTCGGGGATGTGCACCCGGTCGAGCACCTCGACCGCGCGTTCGCGGGCGGCCCGGCGGCCGGCGCCGGTGTGCAGCCGGTAGACCTCGCCGATCTGGTCGCCGACGCGGTAGTACGGGTCGAACGCCGACAGCGGGTCCTGGAAGATCATCGCGACCTCCGCGCCCCGCATCCGGCGTACCTGCTCGTCCGGCGCGGTGAGCACCGGAACCCCGGCGACCTCGACCTCGCCGGACACCCGCGCGTCGGTGCCCCGGTGCAGCCCGAGCAGGGTCAGCGCGGTCACGGTCTTGCCCGAGCCGGACTCGCCGACCAGGCCGAGCCCGCCGCCGGGCGGCAGGTCGAACGACAGCCCGTCGACGGCAGGCGGAGCACCGGAAGCGGCGGCACCCGGGAACGCGATCCGCAGGTCGCGTACGGACACCACCGGCCGGACGCGGTTGTCCACCGGCTGAACGAGGTTGTCGGTCATGCGCCCCTCCGGCCCAGCCGGTCCTCGCCCAGGCTGACCCGCGGGTCGGCCACCGCGTACAACAGGTCGGCGACCGCGTTGGCCAGCACGATGAAGAAGCCGGACAGCAGCGTCAGCCCCACCACCACCGGCAGGTCGACGACCCGCACCGAGTCGACCAGCAGCTGGCCGAGCCCGGGCAGCCCGAACACGCTCTCGGTGATCGCCGCGCCGCCGAGCAGGGCGCCCAGGTCGAGCGCGACCAGCGTCACCAGCGGGGTGAGCGCACTGCGCAGGGCGTGCCGGCCGACGATCGAGCGTTCGGTCAGGCCGTACGCCCGGCCGGTGCGGATGTGGTCCTCGGCCAGCGTCTCCAGGATCGCGGTGCGGGTGATCCGGGTGTAGACCGCGGCCTGCACGATCGCCAGCGTCACCCACGGCAGCACCAGGTTGGTCGCCCAGGCAGCGGGGTCCTCGTGCAGTGGGACGTACGACGGGAACGGCAGCCAGCGCAGGTAGGCGCACAGCAGCATCAGCAGCAGGATGCCGACCAGGAACGTCGGCGCGGACATCCCGGCGAGCGTGGTCACCGTCACCAGCCGGTCGGCGGTGCGGCCCCGGCGCAGCGCGGACACCACCCCGGCGGCGACGCCGACGACCAGCCAGATCACCAGCGAGCCGAGGGTGAGCGACAGCGTCACCGGCAGCCGGTCCAGCAGCAGCGCCAGCACCGGCTCGTCGGTCTGGAACGAGTAGCCCAGGCAGGGCGCCGGGCAGTGGTCGACGGTGGGCCCGGCGCTGAAGTCGCGGCCCGTCAGCATGCCCTGCAGGAAGTGCCAGTACTGCACCCAGACCGGCTGGTCGATGCCCATCTGGGCCTCGACGACCTTCAGGTGCTCCGGCGTACATCCCTTGCCGCAGGCCAGCAGCGCCGGGTTGCCCGGCGTGAGGTAGAAGATCGTGTAGACGACGGCCGACAGCACGAGCAGCACCACCAGGGCGCCCACCAGCCGGCGCAGCAGGTAGCCGGTCACGAGGCCCGCTCCCGTCCGCGCCGCTGCCGCCGGCCCTGCACGCGTGCCGTCGCCCGCGGGTCGAGCCCGGTCCGCAGGCCGTCGCCGGCGAGGGTGAACGCCAGCACGGTGACGAACAGCAGTGCGGCCGGGATCAGCACGTACGTCGGGTCGCCGCGAAACCAGGTCGTCGCGGTGGACAGCATCTGCCCCCACGAGGAGGTCGGCGGGCGTACGCCGATGCCGAGGAACGACAGCGCCGCCTCGGCCACGACGTTGCCGGGCAGCAGCAGCGCGGCGTACGTCAGCACCGGTGCGGCCAGGCCGGGCAGGATCTCCCGCCGCGCCACCCGCACCGGGTGCACACCCGCCAACCGGGCGGCCGCCACGTAGTCGGTCTCCCGCAACGTCAGCGTCTGGCCGCGCACGATCCGGGCCACGCCGGCCCAGCCGAGGACGCCGAGCACGACCACCAGCAGCACCGGCCGCGGGAACGACGACGGCACGATCGCCAGCAGCGCGATGGAGAACACCAGCCCGGGGAACGCCAGGATCAGGTCGATGAAGCGGCCGAGCAGGCTGTCCAGCAGCCGTCCGCCGACACCCGCGGCCAGTCCGACGGTGACGCCGATCAGCACCTGCAGCACGGTCGCGCCGATCGCGACGCCGAGGGAGACCCGGGCGCCGAAGACGACCCGGGCGAACAGGTCGCGACCGGTGGTGGGTTCCACGCCGAGCCAGTGGTCGGCGCTGATCCCGCCGAACGAGCCGAGCGGTACGCCGCCCCGCCCGGAGTCGATCAGCGAGTCGTGGAAGGTCGTCGGGTCCTGCCCCTCCAGGGCGGCCAGCAGCGGCGCGAGGATCGCGACCAGGACGAGCAGCCCGACCACGGCCGCCGCGACGACCGCGGCCCGGTTCGACGTGAAACGTCGCCGGACCACCCGGCCGCCGTGCCCGCGACTGGTGCCGCGGCCGGCGCCCGCCGCCGCGCCCGCGTCCGGTTCGGGACCGGACGCGGGCGGCGGGGTGGAGACGGTGGCGCTCACCTGTTACTCATCGGACTGCTCACTTCACCGACAGCATCGTGACGTCGTACTTGCCGGTCCAGTCGCTGACGAAGGCGTTCCTGACGTTCTTGCCGTACATCACCAGGTCCTTGGTGGTGTAGAGCGGGACCGTCAGCGCCTGCTTGCCCAGCTGGGCGTCGAGCTGGCCGTAGCGCTTCGCCGCCTGCGCCGGGTCGGTGATCTTCGCGATCGCGTCGAACTCCGCGTTCACCTTCGGGTCGTCGAACTGCGCGAGGTTGTAGTTGCCCTGCTGCTGGATCTGCCGGCCGTCGAAGATCGGCTGCAGGAACGGGAACCCGGACGGCCAGTCGGCACCCCAGCCGAACAGCATCATCCCGGGCTCCTTGGTCGGGTCGCCGGTCTGCTCGTAGAACGCGTCGGACTCCAGGCCCTGCGGCTTGACGGTGATGCCGGCCTTCTTCAGCGCGTCCTGGATCGCGGTGGCCGCACCGGGTCCGGTGCCGTCCTTGGAGTCGGAGGCGTAGGTGAGCGGCACGGTGAGACCGTTCGGGTGACCGGCCTGCGCGAGCAGTTGCTTGGCCTTGGCCGGGTCGCCGGCCTTGCCCGCCGGGAAGTAGTCGTACTTCTGGAAGCCCATCGACTTCTGCGCCGGCAGGAAGGTCGTCGCCGGGTCGGCGAGCGCGGTGCCGCCGACCGCGTTGATCACCGACGTACGGCTCACCGCGTAGGAGATCGCCTGCCGCACCAACGGGTCGTCGAACGGCTTCACCTTGACGTTGAACGCGACGTAGTACAGGAACGGAAAGTGGCCCTTGGCGACCCGCTTGTCCAGCTCGGGGTCGTTGCCGAGGCGGGCGAGCTCGGACGGGCCGAGGTCGGTGTCGGTGGTGACGGCGTTCGCGTCCTTGCCGGCGCCGGTGAAGATCCGCTGGTTGATCACCGCGGCGTCCAGGCCGGAGGTGACCTCCACCCGGTCCGGGCAGGCGAGCCGGTTCTTGTCCACCGAACGCGACCAGTGCGGGTTGCGGGTGAGGACCAGCTTCTTGTTCTTCTGGTACGACTCCACCTGGTACGGCCCGCTGGACACCGGCTTGTTCTCGTACTTCACGCCGGTGTCCTTGGCCTTCGGCACCGGGGCGAACTGCGTCGCGGTGGCGAGGAACGGGAAGTCGCCCTCCGGCTTGCGCAGGTGGAACACGATCGTCTTGTCGTCCGGGGTCTCGATCGCCTTGAGCCCGGCCGGGTCCTTGTAGACGCCCTGGTACTTCGCGGCGCCTTCCAGCCAGTCGCTGAGGTACGGCGCGCCGCCGGGCAGCTCGGGCGCGAACGACCGCTCGATGCCGTACTTCACGTCCTTGGAGGTGATCGGCGTCCCGTCGCTGAACTTCAGGTTGTCCCGCAGCGTGTAGGTCCAGGTCTTCGCGTCGTCGCTGGCCACACCGGTGTTCGTGGCCAGGTCGGGGACGACCTTCGCGCCCTCGGCCCCGCCCGCACGGTTGCGGGTGGTGAGCGTACGGAACAGCAGCGACGGGATGTTGCCGCCGCCGGAGGTGTAGAGGCGGGCCGGGTCGAGGTGGGTGATGTCCTTCTGGTTCAGCACCGACAGCGTGCCGCCCTGGCACTTCGCGGGGTCGAACTTCCCGCCGCTGGCGCTGCCGCCGGTGTTGTCGTCACCGCCGCCCGAACCGCAGGCGGCCGCGACGGTGAGGGTGGCCAGGGCAACGCCGACAGCCGCGGCCCGGGTGAGGAGGGGTGGAACGTGACGCATGGAGAGCCCTTCGGAAGGCACCGGAGGCCGGCCGGCTCAGCGGTCGGAGCGGGCGGAGCGGGCGGCCTGGTGAGGACACGAGCACCCGGGACGGCGTACGGCCTTGTACGACGGTGGTGTGACGTCGGCGCACGGCGCCGGTCCCTGGTGCTCCGGGGAGGTCGGAGGCAGGAGTCAGCGACACAGCACGTCGGCGACGTCGTGTGCGTGGACGGCCAGCAACGCGAGCACGTACCGGCGCGCCGGGGAAAGGTCCCGGTGGGCGGCGACGCTCGCGGATCTCGACACACTGCACGACACGAACGCAGATCGTACGTCCGCTCCGGAAGAGGCGGCAATCGGGTTCCGACGCGCGCGGCAGTCGGTGTCAGGGCGTGATGAACCGGTCGCGGTAGGCCCGCACCACGGCCTGGGTGCGGTCGCGTACCTCCAGCTTGGTGAGCACCGCGGCGACGTGCGTCTTCACCGTCTCCACGCTGACGTAGAGCCGGCGGGCGATCTCGGCGTTGGACAGCCCCTCCGCGACGAGGGTGAGGATCTCCGCCTCCCGCGCGGTGAGCCGGCCGAACCCCGGGTGCGCTTCGTGGGCCGCGCCGGCCGACCCGAACATCGCCCGGACCTTCGCCGGGAACAGCAGCGACTCACCGCCGTGCACCGTGCGGATGGCCTGGGTGATCTCCTCGCCGGACGCCCGCTTGAGCAGGAAGCCGGAGGCGCCGGCCAGCATCGCCCGGGTCACGTAGTCGTCGTCGGCGAACGTCGTGAGCACCAGCACCTTCACCCGGTCGGGCCAGCGGGTGGTGATCGTGCGGGTCGCCTCGATGCCGTCCACCCGGGGCATCCGTACGTCCATCAGGACGACGTTCGGCAGGTGCCGGCCGGTCGCGGAGACCGCCTCCGCGCCGTCGCCGGCCTCGCCGACGACGGCGATGTCCTGCTCGGGGGCGAGGATCGCCGTCAGGCCGTGCCGGATCATCGGCTCGTCGTCGGCCACGAGAACGCTGATGGTCGGGTTCATCTGGTCTGCTCCGGTGCCGGTGGGATGGGTGGAGTGGGCGAGGTGGGCGAGGTGGATGCGGCGGGGCGGGAACGGGGACGGGCCGCCGCTCCGGGGAGTTCGGCGCGCAGCCGCCACCATCCAGCGGCGGCGTCGTCGGGCCCGACGGCGAGGGTGCCGCCGAGCAGGTGCACGCGTTCCCGGATGCCGACCAGGCCGCGTCCGCCGTCCCGGCGCCCGCGACCGGAGGAGCCCACCCGGTTGGCGACCTCGATCGTGAGCCGGTCCCCGGCGAGGGTGAGCGTGAGGTCGGTGGGGTCGTCGGTGCCGTAGCGGGCGGCGTTGGTCAGCGCCTCGGCGACGATGCGGTAGCCCTCGCGGCTCACCGGCTCCGGCACCGAGACCACGTCCGCGGGCACGATCCCGTCGATCCGCCGCCCGGCCGAACGCAGCCGCTGCAGCAACGTGTCCAGGTCGGCGAGGGTACGGGCGTCGGTGTCCCCGCCGCCGGCGCCGGACCCGCCGCTCGGGCCGGAGCCGCGGTCCGGGTCGGCGTCGGCGCGCAGGACGCGCAGCGCCTCGTCGAGGTCGGTGAGCGCGGACCGGGCGACCCCGGCGATGTCCTCGCAGTACGCGCGGACCGTGCCCTCCTCCGGTGTGCGTACCGCGGCCGTGGCCAGCACCGAGATGATGCTCAGGTTGTGGCCCACCGAGTCGTGCAGGTCGCGGGCCACCCGGTTGCGCTCCGCGGCCCGGGCCGCCTGCGTCGCGGTGATCGCCATCAGCTCCCGCGGTGACGGGCCGAGCATCACCTCCGCCGGCCAGGTCGCCACCAGGGGCAGGACGACCACGATCGCCGCGGCGATCACGACCAGGGCCGCGCCGACGGCGACCACGAGCCAGTCCGACCCCGTGCCGAGGAGCGGTAGCACGGGGATGCCGAGCGGACGGGTGCCCGTCGTGCCCGTCCACGGCGCGCCGGCCAGGCCGGCTCCGACCGGAAGCGCCACCGTCGCGGCGAGGAGTACGACCGCGCCGCCCAGCAGGTGCGCGGTGAACCACAGCGACGTACGGACACGCTCGAACCACCCGGCCTGCTGCTGCCGGTGCCAGCCGTCGGGGAACCGCGCGCCGAGCAGCGCCTCGGCCAGGACCACCTCGGTACGCCGGGCCGGAATGAGCAGGCCCATCGCCAGCGCGAGGACCAGCGCCGCCGCGACGACCAGGGCGGCGCGGAACCAGTTCGGGTCGAGGTTCAGTGTGACCGGCAGGGTGAGGAACCACGCGCACAGCCCGACCGAGCAGGCGCCGCCGGTACCCACGAGCAGGAACAGGACCGCCCGCCCCCACGCCCGCAGCCGGGCCGTCGTACCGGCCGTGACCGTCGTCCTCACCGCAGCCCCCTCCTCACGGTGCTACCCCTCGCCGGCCGACTCGACGGCGAGTCCGGCGAGGATCTTCGCCGCCTGCCGGGGACGGATCAGCACGCCGACGTGGCTGCTGTCCAGCGTGTGCACCTGGAACGGGTTTTCCGGGGTGAGGGCGTCCGCCTCGGCGACGAACCGGTCCTGCAGCGCGACCGGGATCGAGCGGTCCCCGGTGAGCCGGACGTACGTACGCGGGATCCGGCCCCACGTCGCCGCCCGGGCACGGTCGTCCGGGCCGCCGGCGTCCAGGCTCTCGTCCGGCTCCAGGGTGTTCAGGAACGAGCGGAACTCGTCCTCGCTGCCGTCGGCCAGCATCGCCGTGCGCAGCGCCGCCAGCAGGTCCGGGTCGGCCGTACGCCAGTTCATCCGGATCGCGCCCAGCGCCGCCGGGTCTCCCACGAGCAGGCCCATCGTGTCGCCGAGCGCGCTGGTGGCGTACTCCGGGCCCTGCATGTACTCAGCGGGGGTCGAGTCGACGCAGCACCACGCGGAGACGTAGACGAGCCGGTCGACGAGGTCCGGCGCGGCGTTCCCGACCGCGGTCAGGGTGATCCCGCCCCGGCTGTGCCCGACCAGGACCACCGGCCCGTGCTCGGCGGCCCGCCGCAGGACGCCGGTGACGTGCTCCACGTTGTCGGCCAGCGTCACGCCCGCCATCGCCGACGGCGCCGCGGCCAGCGCGGCCAGGTCCTGCGGCGCCTGGTAGGCCGCCGGGAACGTCGCGCCGGAGCCGTGCCCGGGCAGGTCCACCGCCAGGCTGCGGTGCCCGAGCAGGGCGAGCTCGCGCTGCAGGGCGGACCAGTTGGAGGCGTTGCCGTTGGAACCGTGCACGAGGACGAACGTCGTGGTGGTCGTCGTGGAGGTCATGGGCGTCATCCTGACATTCGCCCGCAGTGCCGGCACCGGCCACGGGTTCGGTAGTTGTAGGCGACCACGGCCGCCAGCACCGCCGTACTCCACAGCAGCAGCGCGAACGCCGGCACCTCCGACGCCAGGGTCATGCGTACGTCCGTGTCGTCGAACATCACCGGCCGGCCGGCCAGGAACCGCACCAGGTCCGGCACCAGCATGGTGGCGTACCCGAACAGCCCCGCGCCGCACGCCCCGGCCAGGCCGACCGGGAACCACCGCGGGACCGGCCGGCCGGCCAGCCCGAGCACCCACCACGGCCAGACCTCGCCCCACCGCTGGATGAGCCCGAGACACAGCACGCCGCCGGTGACCGCCATCGCCGCCAGGCTGAGCTCCATGATCGCGGTGCCGTGACCGGGGTTCGCGGCGTTGATCCTCTCGAGGAACTCAGGCGTCGTGCCGACCGGGATGCCGGCCGCCCACAGCACCCGCGGAACGGCGTACCCGAACGGCGCGGCGAACGCGGTCAGTGCGGCCGCCCGGCTGATCCGGGTCCAGCGGGTCTGGGACCAGCCCGGCCGCCGGTCGTCGCGTCCGCAGTGCGGGCACGCGTCCCGGGTCACCCGCTGGTAGCCGAGGGTGGCCACGGCCAGCGCGACGCCCGCGTACGCCAGCACCAGCAGGTGCACCGTCGGCCAGGCCAGCCGGAAGAGCGTGAGCAGGTTGAACACCGGAATGCCGGCCAGCGCCTCCGATCCCGGCAGGACGAGGGCGAGGAACGCCGACACGGTCCAGCCGACCGCCAGCAGCACCGGCCGTCCGGCGGTCACCCGGAACCGCATCAGCAGCAGGGTCGCGACCACCACTGCGCCCGCGCCGGCGGTGACCCCCTCGACCACGGCCGGGTCGGCGGCCGCCAGCCAGTGGTCGGGGAAGTTGCTCTCCGGGTTGGCCGGCCGGGCGAACGGATAGGGCCCGCCGACGAACCACGCCAGCGCCGCCGCGGTGTAGGCGGCGAAGGGGACCAGCGCCACCGTCGGCGCGTGCCGCGGCCAGTCGAACGCCGGCCGGCGTCGCCGGCGCGGGATCCGTCCCGAGGAGGTGAGAACGCTCATGCTTCCTTCTCCGTTCACGAGTCTCCGTTCACAGGTTTCAGGTCACGAGTCGCAGAGCGCGGCGCGTTCGAGTGCCCGGACCGCCTGCTGGACCTTCTCCGCACCCGGGATGTACGGCAGGGCCGCCAGGTCGCTGTTCACCGCGTACACGACCTGCCGGTCGCCGCCCTCGCGGACCAGCGCCTGGGTGAAGTACCCCGGGAACGCGCCGTCGTGGCCCCAGACCGGTGCACCGCACTGCTCGCTCCGGCCAACGCCCAGGCCGTTGGCGAGACCTTCGATCGGCGTGGGCACCACGGTGGTCAGCTCGCGCACCTGCGCGGGCCGCAGCAGCCGCCCGTCGAACAGCGCCCGGAAGAACTCCGCCACGTCGTCGGTGGTGGAGACCATGCCCCCGGCGGCGTCCGCCCACGACGGGCTGAAGTACGTCACGTCCTGGTAGTGGTAGTAGAAGTTGGCCAGGTAGCCGTGCAGGTGCCGGCCGCGCAGCCGCGGGTCGGTGCGCGGGAACGCCGTACTCCGCAGGCCCAGCGGCTCGATGACGCGCCGGGTGACCTCCTGCTGCGGGCTGTGCCCGGTGACCGCCCGGATCACCATCCCGGCGAGGACGTAGTTGGTGTTGGAGTAGGTCGCCTTCGTGCCGGGCGGGAAGTCGGGTCGCTGGGCGACCGCGAGCCGCACCAGCCGGGCCGGCGTCCACACGTGGTCGAAGTCGTTCGCGGTGAAGTACGACGCGAACACCCGGCTGTCTCTGAGGTAGTCCTTCAGCCCGCTGGAGTGGTTCAGCAACTGGCGCACCGTGATCCGGGTGCCGTCGTTCCCGTGACCTGCGACGACGCCGGGCAGCCAGCGGTCCACGGTGTCGTCGAGGGACAGCCGCCCCTCGCCCTCGAGTTGCAGCAGCACCGCGGCCACGAACGACTTCGTGACGCTGCCGATCCGTACCCGGTCGCCGGGGCGGGCCGCGCGGCCGGTGAGCAGGTCGGCCTTACCGGACGCCAGTCGCCAGATGTGCCCGTCCCGGCGTACGTACGCCACCGCGCCCGGCGCTCCGGCCGCGACGATGTCGTCCAGCGCCGCCCGCACTCCGGCCCGCGGGGAGGGCGTGGTGGACGTGGTGGACGAGGCTGCGGCAGGCGTTCGTACGGCGGACGGGCGGGCGGAGGCGGTCGGGCGGGCGGAGGCGGTCGGGCGGGCGGAGGCGGTCGGGGCGGCGACCGCGAGGGTCAGGGCGCCGACGCCGAGCACGGCCGCGGCCCGGCGGATCGTCGGAGGGCGGGGCATCGCGGGGGTCCCTTCTCGGGAGTACGGAGATCTCGGGAGTACTCGTTCGCACTCGGAACTCTCGTCGCGGCCGCACCCGGGGCCATCCCTCCCGGGAGGCATCCACGCTCCCGCCGAGGGGTGAGCCGGGGTCGCCGGTGGCTGTCCGGGGCAGTCGGAACCGAATGTCCACATCCGGGGGTCTCCACACGCACAAAGCCGACGAGGACGCCTATCGTGACTAGGGCGCACCAAGGTGCCACCAACCGTCCACAACCTGAACACACCGGCGGTGAGGACAGCCGGGCACTCGGGGATCGATGACAGTGCCGACAGCGGGTCCAGCAGGGTCGGCAGGACCAGGGCCAGTAGGGACGACACCAGGCAGATGAGAGTCCGCAAGGAATCGGTCACGCCACCGGCGCCCCCTCGGGCGTCGGCCCCCAGTCGGCGTGCCCGAACCCGTGTAGCCGCTGTCAGCCCTGCCGCCCCGGTCGACCGCGGCGAGTTCCTGCTCGCCGTCCCGGCCGCCTCGGCCGGCTCGGCTACCTCGGCTACCTCGGCTACCTCAGCCGCCTCGGCCGAGCCCACCGGCGACCTCGCCGCCGGGGCACGTCGCCGGCTCCGGCGCGCGCGGTGGCTGCGCGCAGGCCGGCTGCTCGCCGCGTTCGGCGTGCTGGCCGGAACCATCTTCGGCGTCACGGTCGCGACCCGGCCGGCGAGTGCCGCGCCGTGGGACTGCCCGTTCGGCAGCGGCAACATCACCAACGCCGGTCCCGAACACGGCGGCTCCGGGATGACCGCGTGGATCCCCGTCATCGCCAAGGAGGACGTCGAACCCGGCGCCGACCCGGACAAGCAGAAGCGCGGCCGCCAGGCCAACCCCTCCGACCACACGCTGCTGGAGGTCGCCGGCCCGCGCGGGCTGCTGTGGTCCTACACCCCCAAGGCGCTCAACACCGACGTCCGCGACGGCAAGCAGAAGTTCGCCACCTCCGACCCGGAGAGCAACTTCGAGACGCAGTGCTCGGTGATGGACGCCTCGGCCACCGGCATCGCGCAGATGCTGTTCTCCTTCGGCGGCTTCTTCGGCGGGCTCACCATCGGGATGAAGCAGCTGGCCAGCAACGAAGCGCCGTTCGAGACGTTCTACGACGCCCAGCAGAGCCTGCTCACCAACCTCAACGACAAGATCGGCGTACCCGCGATCGCCCTCGCGGTGGCGGTCGCCGGCCTGTGGGTGCTGACCCGCATCCACCGCCGCGCCGACTCCCGGGAGACCTACGCGGGCGTGATCAGCTCGGCCCTGATCGTGGTGGCCATCACCGCCATCCTCACCGGCAACAACTACGTCAAGCTGACCGGAGCGGTGGACAAGTACACCTCGGAGTTCAACTCCGCGGTGATGGACCTCGCCATCATCAACCGCAACACCGACGCGTCCAGCGCGTGCTACCTGCCCACCGTGGCCACACCGAACCAGGCCAACCCCCAGGCGGACGCCCAGGGCGCGCGACCGCCGCAGGACTCCCCGCGCGCGCTGACGTACAACCTCGGCAAGCGGGTGTCGTCCTGCATGCTCTACGAGGTGCTGTTGTTCCAGCCCTGGGTCAACGGCCAGTTCGGCACCGAACGTCAGCTCAAGGTGGACGACCTGAAGGTCGGTTCGCAGAACTACTGCCCGAACAGCCAGGCCCCGGCCTACCAGCGCCCCAAGGGCGTCACCAGCATCGAGTACCGCTGCGACAACCGCCCGGTCGCACCCGGCCAGGACCGACCGAAGATCAACCTCGCCGTCCAGCAGGTGGTGGCGCAGTCGCTGTCGCGCGACCAGACCATCGACGAGGCCGACGGCAAACGCGTCGACACCGGCCAGAACTACTTCCTGTGGAAGGGCGTGCAGTACAAGATCGCGCAGGTCTACCCGCAGAACTACGAGTTCTGGGAGGGCACCCAGCCGACCGGGCGGATGGCCACCGCGATCGCCGCGCTGTTCGTCAACCTGATCGCGTTCGTCTTCGTCGGCCTGCTGGCGCTGCTCACCATCTTCTGGCACGCGGTGTTCCTGATGGCCTGGATCTTCCTGCCGGTGATCGGGGCGATCGCAGCGTTCCCACCGGCCCGGCGGATCGTGCGGATGATGGCCGGAGTCATGGTGCAGGCGGTGTTCCTGCGCTGCGTGTTCGGGCTGGTGCTGGCGCTGCTGCTCGCGGTGCTGAACATCCTGCAGGTCGCCCAGGGCGGCATGGTGATCAAGATCTTCCTGATGCTGGTGGCCACCGCCGCGATCTGGAAGATCCTGTCCGCGCTGCGCACCGGTGCGCTCGCGCCCCAGGTCGTGCAGGAGGCCGCGCAGGCAGGGGTGGTGCCGGCCGACACCGGTGCGAGTGCCCGCACCCGTGCCGCGGTCGGCGGTGCCTACCTCATGCAGCGCGGCGTACGCAGCGGTGCCCGCTCCGGCGCGATGGCCGGTGCGGAGGCGGCGGAGGGGCTGGGTTACGAACGCGGCTCGCGGCAGTGGCGTACGGAGGTACGCCGGGGCCGGATGCAGGGTGCGGTCGCCGGTGGCCGGATGACGACGCAGGCCGGCCGGGCGCAGACGTTCGCCGGTGACCAGGGCCGGATGACGGTGACCAGGACGCAGGCACCGGCGTTGCGCCGGCGACGGGACGAGGCCGCGGAGCAGCGCCGGATCGAGGACTGGAACCAGGCCGAGGGCCGGCACGAGGAAGTCATCGAGGCGCTGAAGAACCCCGGTGGTGGCAAGCCATCGCCGGGTGGTGGAGACGCCTGAGGTGCCGGTACGCCGCCTGTTCCGTGGCGTCGCGATCACGGTCGGACTGTTCCTCGTGGTCGTTCTGGCGCTCGGCGACGGTGCCACGATTGCGGTCGCTTCGGCAGGGCTTGTGGCGGCGGGGTTCGTCTGGTGGGTACGCCGAAGCCGCGACGGTGCGCTGACCATCCTGTCCCTGCTGTTCGCATGCCTGGTCACCTCCTGGGTGACCCAGGTCGCCGGCGCGGCGCTGGGTGCGGATGCACCGCTGTGGCTGGGCACGGTGTTCTGGACGTTCCTAGGCGTGCTGACACTGATGGTCTGGCTGCCGCCGCACTCCGGCATGGGCCGATCGAGGGGCCGATTGCCCACCGTGGTGGGTGCCCACGCGCTCCTCGTCGTGACGAGCCTGCTGAGCGCCCTCGCGCCGTCCGTGGTTCCGGTTGCCGGGTTCGCGGTGGCCGTCGTCTTCGTCGTCCTCCGCTCACGGGGCCGGTTGACCCTCCGCCGTCCGACTGTCCGGCAGGTGCCGCTCGACACACGTACGGTCGCACTCGCCGCCCGCGGGGCGGACCGGACGGCGACGACGCTGGCCTCGCTGCCCGGCGACTGGACAGCGGCCGGCGGACTCGCCCTGCCCGGTGGACTCGTCGCCGAACATCTCGTCGCCGGGCCGGGTGGGGTGTACGTCGTGGAGTCCCGTAGCTGGGAGGGCTCACTCGCGCTCACCTCCGTCGACCAGGACTCAGGTCCGGTCGAAGCCTATGGACTGGACGGTGATGCCGCCGAACTGGCGGCTCGACTGCGCCCCGTGGGTGAACTCCTCGAAGCGGCCGAGGACGTGCCCTGGCTGAGGGATGCGGATCTCGCAGTGGTGCTGGCGGTGTGGGGAACGGCCCGCCCCGGCGCGCCGCTGGAGATCGCCCTGGTCGGCCGACGTGACCACGCCACCCGGGCGGTGGTGCATCTGGTCGCGGGCGACCAGGTCGCAGACTGGTTGCGTGCCCGCCCGCAGACCGCCTACCCCGGAGCAGTGACCCGGGTCGCCGCGCACCTGAGTCGCCTGCGAGCCCGAGGGCACCAGGAAGCTCCGGATCGTCTGGCACCTGGTGGCCTGCGAGGCCTACAGCGGTGAGATCGCCCGGATCCGATCGGTCGCCGCGGCGACCCGCTCGGCGTTCGGGTTGAGCACGTGCTCGATCTCGAAGGTGCCGACCAGTTCACCGGTGGTCAGGTCGCGCACCTGGACGAAGATGATCTGGTTCTCGTCATAGGCGAGCGTGGTCTCGAAAGGGAAACCCTTCGGATAAGGCCCTATCGAAAGAACCTCCTTACCCAGAACGCGAACGTGCGCGAGGTCGGTCTCGTCTCCCTCGGTGATGCTGATCTCGAGTTCGTCCTGCCGGTTGTAGCGGGTGTAGAAGAGGCACGGCTCCTGCGCCGGGATCGGCGTGTTCCGCGCAATGATCACCCGGTTGAAGCGGATCTCGGTGCCCCGCCTGTAGAGGATCTGACCCAGACCGTGTGACGTCACGTCGTGCACGGCGAGTCGCATGCCGGCAGAACTTGCCGTGGACTCCTCCTCGGACTCCTCGGTGCGTTCCCGCCGCCGCAGCCCAAACCGGGCCTTGGTGGACCGGAGCCCGGAGGAACGCCCCCGCGGTTCCGGCTCCGGCGGACGTTCGGCCCGCTCCAGCAGGTGCGCCATCCGGGCGGCGCCGAGGGCCACCACCTCGTCGGGGTTGGCGGTCGCGTCCGGTGCCCGGCCGGAGATCTCGGTCAGCATCCGGCGCACCATCGGCATCCGGGTCGAGCCGCCGGCCAGCACGATCCGGTCCACCTCCGCCCAGGTCAGCCCGGCTTCCTCGACCACCTGCTCGGCGGTGTCGCGGGTACGGCTGAGCAGGGCGGAGGTGAGGTGTTCGAAGTCGTCCCGCGTCACGGTGACCGAACGCGCGACACCGTCCGCGGCCAGGTGGGCGACCGCCTTCTCGACGCTTGTCAACGTGTGCTTGACAAGCTCGGCGCGCTCGCGAAGGTCCACCTCGGTGGCGTCGTCGGCGAGCAGGCTCGGCCCACCCGCCGCACGGAAGCGTTCGTCCAGCAGGTGCATGAGCGCGTTGTCGAAGTCGAAGCCGCCGAGGTTGCGGTCGCCCGCGGTGGCGAGCACGTGCACCGCACCTGGCTCGACCCGCAGCGCGGTGACGTCGAAGGTTCCGCCGCCGAGGTCGTACACCAGCAGCGACCCGGCCCAGCCGCCCACGTCCACACCGGCGTCCACACCGCCGCCCACCCCGGGATCGGTGACCAGCCCGGCGGCGAGGGCGGCCGCGGTCGGTTCGTTGACGACCCGGCGTACGGTCAGCCCGGCGATCGTTCCCGCGGCGATCGTGGCCCGCCGGGCCGCGTCGTCGAAGTACGCCGGCACCGTGATCACCGCGTCGGTCACCTCACTCGACAGTGCGCGTTCGGCGTCCTCCTTCAGGCGTTTGAGGATCAGCGCGGAGATCTCCTCCGGGCCGTAGCCGGTGCCCCGCGAGGTCTCGAACCGCCAGGCCGGATCGCCCATCGCCCGCTTGACGAAGCGCACCGCGTCCAGCGGCGACGTCGCCACCGACCGCCGCGCCATCGTCCCGACGAGCGGTTGCTCCCCGTCGAAGAACACCACCGAGGGCGTGGTGCGTTCACCGTCCCGGTTGGGGAGTACGAGGGCCCGGCCGAACGCGTCGACACTCGCCACCGCCGAGAACGTCGTACCCAGGTCGATGCCGACCCAGCGGCCGGCCCCGGGCTCTCGCTGGCCACCCATCGGAGGTCAGGACACGAGGTCGTCGATGAGGATGGCGGCCAGCCGGCGGACGGCCTCCCGGGTCTGCGGGCGCAACATCTTGTTGACGGCGTTCGGGTCGCGGAACGGGATCTTTCCGCCGCCGTCCAGCGCGGGGTCGTACGGCACGACGACGAGTTCGCGCACGTGGTCGGCGAACGCCCGCTCGATCGCGCGTACCTTCACCGGGCTCGCGGTCTCCTTCGCGACCACCGCGAGCACCACCCGCCGCCGCATGTCCGGGAAGCCGTTGTCGCTGAGGAACTGCAGCGTCTTGCGGGCGAGGTTGGCGCCGTCCTTGGTGTTGTCGGTGACGAGCACCATTCCGTGCGCGACGCGCAGCGTGCCGAGCATCGCCTCGTGGGTGATGTGCGTGCCGTTGTCGAGGATCGCGAACGAGAAGAACGGCGCGAACAACTCGGCGAGGAGTTCGACGTCGGCCATGCTCAGCTGGTGCCGGATCTTACGGTCGGTGGAGGCGGCCAGCACCCGGACGTTCATCTCCGGGACCTTCTCCATGAAGTCGTGCACGTGGTAGCGCCACGGAATCTCTTCCACATGGGCGAGCAGGTCGCGGATCGAATGGGTGGGGCGGACACCCAACCGGTCCGGCAGCGTTCCGAGGTCGGGGTTGAGGTCGGCCACGCCGACCGACTCCCGGCGCCCCTCGGCGATCTCGGCGGCCAGCAGTGCCGCCAGCGTGGTCTTGCCGACACCGCCCTTCTCCGAGGCGATGCCGATGTAGCCGCAGTAGCCGCGGGTGCGCCGGAGCTGGCGGTTGAGGCGCTCGCGGAGGTCCATGTCCTGGCGGTCCCGCCGGCTCGGGCCGAGGTTGATCCGGGTGAGGCGGTACAACGCGCCCTGCCACCCGAAGCGCGGCACCGGCCGGCGGCGCTGCGTGGACAGGTCACGGGTGAACGCCTCGTCCTCGTCGTCGATGATCGGCGGCACGTCGAGAACGAGTTCCTTCCCGCGCGCCGGGGTGTCGCCGCCGCGGCCGGGACGGCCGAACCTGCTGACTCCCCGAACCGTGGCGGCCGAACCGCCGTCCGGTCCGCCGCGCGCGTGGTCACCCGTCCGCTGCTCGGCGGAACGGAGCTCCCCGGGGCGGCGTTCGCTGGTGAGGCGCTCGGTGCCGTGGCGTTCGTTGGTGAGGCGTTCGGCTCCGCCCTGGTCGGCTTCGGCGCTGTGCCGCGGCTGGCTCCAGCCCTGGTCGACCGGGGTGCGCTGGGCAGTGCCGTTGGTGGTCAGGGACTCCTCGCCCCGGCGCCTGGCGGCCGGCGAGGGAGGTGCGGTCGAGGCGGAGGTCGACCGTGCGGGCTCGTACGGCGATCCGGGCCGTGCGGTCCGCCCCTGGGTCGCGGCCGGTCGCGGCGAGCCTTCGGGGCGGGTCTGCCCGGTGGCGGTCGGCTCGGTTCCGGTCGGCTCGGCTGCGGTCTGTTCGGCTGCGGTCTGTTCGGTTCCGGTCTGCTCGGCCGGGCCGCGTCCGGCGCCCTGGCTCCTGGCCGGCGGTGACCAGCGCGACGGCGGCTGGGAGGAGATCGGCCCGAAGCCGAGGCTGAAGCCGGGGTCGTCGCCCCGTGCGGGCGCACTCGCCGCGGCCTCGCCCGGGTACGCCTGCCGCGAGGTGCCGGGACCGGTGCCGGCCCCGGTTTCCGAACCGGCGTCGTCGGCCGGGCCGGTGGTGGCCGCCCGGCCGGAAGTCGCCGGGTCCGTGGTCACCGGGCTCGTCGTCGCCGACCCGGTGGCCGACGGTTCGGCCGTCGTCCCGGCGTCGGCCGGGTCAGCGGAGCCGGTGGCGTCGGCCGGGTCGGTCGTATCCGCGGTGGGGGCGTACCCGCCGGCGGTTTCCTCGGCGTGCTCCGCGGTTCCGGAACCGTGGGGATCTTCGGCGTGCTCCGCGTCGTCGGCGCGGTCGAGCCTGCCGGTGCCGGACGTGGACGTCGAGGTCAGGTCGGCGTTCTGGTTGCCGTTCCCGTTGCCGCCCCTGGTGTCGTACGCCGGCGCGTCGTCCGGGTCGTCTGCTCGTGCCCCGCCGCCCGCGAACCCGCCCGCGGCGCCCTCGGTGTCAACGGCGTCACTGGTGTCATTGACGTCACCGGGGTCGTCGCCCGCCGGGTACTCGTCTCGCCTCTCGTCAAGGCGTTCCTGCGACGACGAGGGCACCGAGCTGAAGAACCACTGCGACGGTGACTCTTCCCGTACTGGTTCGAAGCCGGATCCGAAGCCCGATCCGTAGCCCGAACCCGAGTCCGGCTCCCAGTCCGACCCGGACTGGTCGTCGTCGGGCTCGGACCGCGGTGGCTGCTGGTAGGGACGTCCGACCCCGATGTGTTCCTCGTAGGCGCCGGGGTCGACGTCGAACACGCTCTCCGGACGTTGCTCGCCCGGGCGCTCCCCCGCCCGCCCCGAACCGGTGCCGGCATCGTCGGTGCCGTTTCCGGAGCCGCTTGCCGAGCCGTTTCCGGCTCCGTTCCCAGTGCCGTTCCCGGAGCCGTTGTGCGGCCCGTGGAACGACGCCGGTCGCTCGCCCGACGTGGCGTCGCCGGTGGGCATGTCGTCGTGGGGCTGCTGGTCACTCACAACTTTCTCCCTGCGGTGGGGGCTTGCTCCCGGCGGGGCCTTGGCACGCTCTGAGCACGCTAACGAGTGAAGAGGGACGCGAGGAATCCGATCAGGACGAACAACACGGCACCTCCGATGATCACCATCCTGCCTCGGCCGGCGTCGTTCCACATGCGGGCGACCGAGGCGCTGCCGGTCGCGAGCCTGGCGGCGTTCCCGACCTGGCGCAGTGCACCCGGGCGCTCGCCGCGGAGTTCGTCGGAGGTGGCGCCGGTCTCGTCGTCGAGGACCGGCGCGGGCTCGGCGCCGAGGGCGGCGCGTTGCGCCTCGCGGACGGCGATCAGCCCCGCGAGCAGGTGGTCCAGGCTCCTCGGGGTCAGTGGAAGGACGGTCGCCACGGTCTCGTTCTCCACGCACAGGACGGCGTTCCACGGATCGGCGGGGTCGTAACCCTCCACGCCGAACGCGGTCGCCGGCTCCAGCCGGAGGTCCGCGGGCCGGTCGGCTCCGTCGACGGCCGGCGAGGCCGGGGAGTTCGACGTGGTGGTGTCCGCGTCGGCGAACTCCGCTCCGCCGGGGAGTGGCATCCCGGCGTAGTCGTCGGCCCCGTGGTCGTTGCCCCCGTGGTCGTTGCCGTCATAGTCGAGACCGCTGTAGTCGAGACCGCAGTCGGCGCCGCTGTGGTTCGCGCCGCGCGCACCGACCGACTCGGCGTCGGGGAACTCCGACCCGGCGAACTCCACGTCCGGCACGTCGGGGGTGTCGGCGCCCGAGCGGTCGGGCCGGTCAGGTGCGGACGAGCCCGCACCGGAGCCTGTCGTCACCTGGCTGCCCCCTCCCCGAAGCGCTCGCCACTCCATCGTGACGCTCGCGCCGTCGGCCTCGCACCCGTGGACGCGGGTGCGACGCCCGTGGTGTGTCCTTCGCGAACAGTAGTTCCTCGGCGCGGATGTGCAACCTCGCCGGATCCACTGCCGGACTCCCGGCGGGATGTTCTGACGGATGTCCTGGCGGATCACGGCGAGACCCCGTGTGCGTCCAGCCAGACCTCCGGGTCCTGGAGTTGGCCGTTGACGCGGACCTCGAAGTGCAGGTGGGGTCCGGTGGTGTTCCCGGTCGAGCCGACCTCGCCGATCATCTGACCCGGGATCACCTTCGACCCCAGCACGTTGGGGGCGAACCTGCTCTGGTGGGCGTACATCGTCTGGACGCCGTTGCCGTTGTCGATCTTGATCATGTTGCCGTACGCGCCCTTGCGCCCGGCGAAGATGACCGTTCCCGCGGCTGCGGCCCGGACCGGTGTGCCCGTCGGCGCGGCGAAGTCGAGTCCGGTGTGGCAGTTCTCCCAGTGGCTGCTGCACTGGCCGAACCGTGCGGTGAGGGTGTACGACCCCGGCGGGACCGGGAGCACCCACGCCCCGGTGGCGGGCAGGGTCGCGGCGTTGCCGAACACCGAGACGTGGATGTGGTCGTAGTGCAGGCAGGTGTCGCTCGTACATCCGGCGTAGTGGGTGTAGTCGCGCCAGCCCTCCTTGTCGCGGTTGATCGACCAGATCTTCTTGTCGAAGATGACGTAGTGCACGCCCAGGCGGGCCTGGTTGGCCCGCACCCAGTTGGCGACCTGCCAGCCGAAGGCCTTCGCAGGCTGGGACTTGTAGTCGCGGAACGGCAGCATCGCGTCGACCGCGCGGCCGGCGGCGTGGTCGCCGTCGCCGCCGGCCGGGCGCTCGCCCACGCCGTACACCGTCGTGAACTGCGGGAACTGCTGGTGCACGCAGCGGATCACCTTCAGCGCGTCCGGGGTGAGTCCTGCCTCCGACGCCGGCCACGGGGTGGGCGGGCAGGTGGTGCCGGGCGGGAAGCCGCAGTCACCGGGCACGTCGCCACCGCCGCCGTACTTCGCCACCAGCGCGCGGGCGAGGGGTTCGTCGTCGGCGTACGCGCTGGGGAACGCCGACACCTGCACGGCCTGGGCGGCGTCGGCGACCGTCATGTTCTGCCAGCCGCGGATGTCCAGCAGGCCCGGCTGGCCGCCGTGCCCGCCGGTGTAGAACATCGTCGCAGCGATGGAGGGTGTGGTGCGTTCGGTGGGCGAGCCCCATCCCGCGCGCTGCTGGAACAGGCCGAGGGAGTCCCGGTCGCCGTAGTCGAGGTTGCGCAGCCCCGACTCCTGCAGCGCGGTGGCGAGGGCGACCACCCAGCCGTACTCCGGCACCCGGGACTGCTTGCCCGCGGCGATGATCGACCTGGTGTTGTCGATCTGGTCCGGGTCGAGCTCGGAGGGGTCGCCGGCCACCACGCCGACGTGCGAACCCGAACCCGAGCCCGCGCCGGAGGTGTCCGCCGCCAGCACGCCGGTCGGCCCGCACTGCATGGTGGTGTCGGTGTCGGTCGAGCCCAGCGGCGCGAACAACGCCAGGCCGAGCGACCCGACCAGGCCGACCATCAGCACCGGCAGCAGCAGGACGGCCAGGCCGAGCCCGACGTAGAGCGTGCGACGGTGCGGTGCGTGCCCGACCCGCCCACCGGTGCCGCGGCGTACGGCGGAGTCGGCTGCGCGGCGACCGACCCTGGTGGCCGCGGCCCGGGCGAGCCGGCGGCCGGCTGTGCGGGCGGCGACGACGACCGGTGCCGGCATCAGGGCGCTCCGGCGCGTTTCGTCGTGCTCGGGCTGGGCTCGGGGCTGGCCGTGGCGGCCGGCTTCCCGGGCCTGGCCGCCGGCGTCTTCGACGGTGAGGTGGACGGCTCGACGGTCGGGCTCGGCACGGGGGTGTCGGAGTCGGGCAGGACCTCCGAGACCCGCCAGCCGGTGGTGTCGAGGACGAGGTTGCAGCGGATGCGGATGCCGTCGTCGAAGAGCGTGCTGGTGGCCGCGGCGTAGGGCGTGGCGGCGACGATCGCGGGCCTGCCCTTGACCGACGCGGTGGGCAGGTCGGCCGGGTCGACCCTGGCCAGCCTGGTGGTGAGCCACTCGGTGGCGTACGGCCGCAGTCGGGTGGTGCGCTCGGCCGGGGTGCCCGGCCGCTTCCACTCGGCGAGGAACCGCGTGCTGACCCGGATCAGCGTGGCCTTGGTCCTGGCGTCCGGCGTGTAGGGGTCGTCGGCGTGGTCCGAGCCCTCGTTCGGGGCGGTCGGGGTCGGCGTCGGGAGCTCCGGACCCGCGGGAGCGGGCGGTCCGTCGACCTCGCCGGTCGTCGCGGTCGGCTCGGCGGCGGCAGGCGTGCGGCTGTCACCGCCGAGATAGGTGCTCACCATCAACGCCACGACCGACAGCACGGCCACCACTGCCGCGATGACCGCCGCGATGCGGGCGTTGCGGTTGTCCACCGGTCGCTCCCGAACGTGCCTGCCCGGGCGACCGTCGCGCGGGCTGTTGCCGAAACTGCTGGTAGATGCGTCGACTACCGTACGCGAGCACGTGGTGCCGCGGTTGTCGCGAATCGTCGACCTGTGGACAACGCGTGGTCCGGTCGTCCGGTGGTCGAGGTTGTCGAGTATCGAGGGTGGCCGTCGTCGATCATGGATGCAACCTTGCGCGGGATATATCCCGAACGGTCAGACCCGGCGGTCAGAAGAGCCGGCGGACCACCGGCACCTGCCGCAGGAGGAGCGTGACCAGTCCGCAGCCGACCACCAGCGCCGCCACGACTCCCACGTGGAACGCCATGTCGGCGTAGTCGGAGGTGAACGCGGGCTGCCGCCGGCGGACCAGCAGCTCCAGCGGGATCGGGTGCAGCAGGAAGACGCCGAACGTCAGGTCGGCGAGCCGGCGCACCAGCCGGGCGCGTGCCGGGTTCGGTGCCCGGTCGCCGAACACCGCGCGCAGCCCGTACGCCATCGCCACCGACGCCACCAGCACGGTCGGCGCGTAGTAGTCGTACAACGGCCTGCCGTCCTGCGGTCCCACCAGGCCGAACAGCCACCAGGTGCCGGCCGCGGTCACCAGCACCGCCGCGGCGTACGCGCCCGCCGCCCACGCGAGCACGGTCCGCCGGGGCCGGCGGGGGCGCGCGGTGGCCACGACGTACCCGAGCAGGTAGTAGCCGAGGAACGGCACGAAGTAGGAGAACGCGTTGAACCCGCCGCCGCCCATCAGCAGGTGCTGCGCCTTGTCGGCGACGGCCAGGCCGAGACACACGGCGGTGCCGGCGACCAGCAGCCGGCGGTCCGCGGTGGCGACGAACGCCCGCAGGAACGGCGTGACGAGGTACAGCCCGGCGACGACGTACAGGAAGTAGAGGTGGTAGTACGGCCGGCCCCAGGCGAACCCCTGCACGAAGGTGTACGACGTGATCGCCCGGTCGTTCAGCCAGGCGTCGAGGACGAGGTACCCGGCGGTCCAGCCGACCAGCGGGACCGCGATCCGGGCGGACCGGCGGCGGTAGAAGTCGCGCAGCCGCTCACCGGGTCGCGGCGGCAGCAGGGTGGCGCCGGACACCATGACGAACAGGGGTACGGCGAATCGGCCGGCCGACTCGGCGAGGTTGCCGAAGTGCCACAGCTTCGCGCCGATCGTTCCCCACTCCAGGGTGAGGTGGGCGCACACGTGGACGGTGACGACGGCGACGATCGCCACGATCCGCGCCCACGACAGCCAGTGGATGTGACCGGGCCGGGTGGGCGCGGCGCCGGTGGTGGACGCGGCGTCGACGGTGGGCTCGGCGCCCGCGTCGGCGGGCAGGTCTGCTTCGGCGGAGGTCGGCACGTCGGTGGTCGAGGTGTGTGGCGCGCTCAGTGCGCGGAGTGGCGTGGCCGGGCGGGCCGGTCGGGGCGCTCGGTCCGCCGGGGACCCCGGCGCAGCCGGTCGGCGGCGTCCCGGACCACCATCGCCACGAACCGCAGATTTCCCTCGGCGTAGCGCCGGACCAGCCGCCGTGGCTCCTGCCGCATCCGGTGCACCCACTCCAGGCCGGTCCGCTGCATCCATTCCGGCGCGCGGGTCACCTCTCCGGCCACCACGTCGAACGAGCCGCCGACGCCGACGGCCAGCGGGGTGCGCAGCCCGTCCAGGTGGCGGTGCAGGAACTCCTCCTTGCGCGGCGTGGGCAGACCGACGAACAGCAGGTCGGGCTGGGAGCCGGCGACCTCGGCCACCACGGCGGACTCCTCGGCCGGCGTCCAGTACCCGCTGCGGGCGCCGACCACCGTGACACCCTGCGCGCGGGCGGCGTCGGCGGCCTTCTGCACCGTCGACGGCTTGGCGCCCAGCAGGTAGACGCGGTAGCCGCGGTCGGCGGCGACCCCCCACATCCGCAGCATGAAGTCGATGCCGGCGACGCGTTCGGGCAGCCGGGGCCGCAGCAGCCGGCTGGCCCAGACGATGGACTGGCCGTCGGCGTTGGCGAGCGCGCAGGACTCGATGATCTGCCGCAGTCGCGGGTCGCGCCGGGCGGCCAC